>NZ_JBDGIS010000003.1:0-456408 GCF_057657295.1 Luteimonas sp. Soil_C_16
TCAGACATGGGCTGCTCTTCGGCCACGCCAGGCTCCGGTGCTCGGCTCGCTCTACGGCTCGATTCAAGTCAAAGGCTCAAAGCCAAAGCCAAGGCCAAGGCCAAGGCCAAAGCCAAAGCCAAAGCCAAAGCCAAAGCCAACGCCAACGCCAAGCCAAAGCAAAAGCCGGAGCCGAATCCAAAGCCGAGCCAAGGCGAAAACAATGCAAAAAAGAAGCCGCGCCCAAGTCCAAAAGCCGAGGCCGAAACACTCGACCACCTACACGCCACCCATCACCCACCCCGGTATGCTCATGCCCCCCGGAACGCGTCACGGATGTCGCCATGGGCATGTGGTCTCCGCTCGAGATGTTCTGCCTGCTTGCCGGCCTGGTCGTGTGGGCTGTGGCCAGTGTCGTGAGTGTGCGTCTGGTGCTCGCGCATCGGCGTGTGTGGCCGCCGGAACGTGTCGAACACGGCGCCGCGTTTCCGGAACTGCCCACGCATGCGCGGCTCGCGGCGCTCGATGCGCTGTTGGCGAACGGGCGCATCGGCGCTGCCGAACACGCGGCGCGGCGTCGGGATCTGATGCTGGAAGCGGTCGGTTTCGGTCGCTAGGACGACGACACGCGACACCCGCTCAGAAGATCCGCGCCAACCATTCGGTCGCAGCCGTCGCCAGCGTGCCGCTGAGTACGCCGAAGAAGCCGATCGCGACGATCCCGCCGACCCACGCCCACACCATCAGCGCGCCGTCGCGCTCCAGCAATGCCAGCGAATAGGCTAGCAGCAGCAGGCCGAACACGTAGTTGGTGAACGGAATCGGCAGCGCCAGCAGCACGCCGAGCAGCACCAGCTGCAGGCCGGTGAACATCGCCGCGGCGCGGTGGTCGAGCACGCCGGGCAGACGCGGGCGGCTGAAGCGTTCGACGCGGCGCAGCCAGGGTTCGAGCACGGTTTCGAAGCGCTGCACCGCGCTGCGATGCGGGCCGCGTTCGGCGATGAAGCGGGGCAGCCAGGGCTTGCGCAGGCCGATCAGCAGTTGCGCGCCGACCAGTGCGACCAGCGGGCCGCCGATCGCGCCGCCGACGCCCGGAATCGGGATGAAGGCGGGCAGGGTGGCGACGAACAGCATCATGCCGAACACGCGCTTGCCCAGGCCGATCAGCAGGTCGGCGAAGCGCAGCTGGTCGTCGGGATCGCCCAGCGCCATCGCGGCGAGCAGTTCCCGCGTGCTGGCTTCCTCGCGCGAGGGGATCTCAGGCGTCATCGCCGCCCGCGTCCGCATCCGGAAGGCGCTGCAGCAGCAGCTTGTCGACCCGCGGGCCGTCGAGGTCGACGATCTCGATCCGCCAGCCCTGCCACTCGAAGTGCTCGGCGACGTTGGGAATGCGACTGAAGCGCGCGATCGTCATGCCGGCCGCGGTGTGGAAGATGTGCTCGTCCTCGCCCGGCAACGGGCCGCCGCCCAGCAGTTCGCGCAGCGCGCCGGTCGGCAGCGTGCCGTCGACCAGCATCGAGCCGTCCTCGCGCTGGACCACCAGCGGCGCGGCGTCGAGGCCGCTGCTCTGTGTGCGGCCGATCACCGCTTCCATCACGTCGTTGAGCGTGACCATGCCGGTGATGTCGCCGTACTCGTCGACCACCAGCGCCAGGGATTGCTGGTTCTCGCGCAGGATCTCCAGCAGCTTCATCGCCGGGGTCGATTCGGACACGAACAGCGGCTCGCGCAGATACTTGAAGAGGTCGAATTCCCTCTTCTCGAGCCGGTCGATCAGCGACTTGATCTCGAGCACGCCGACCACGTCCGAATCGTTGCCGCGGAACACCGGATAGCGCGAATAGGGCGTCTCGCGCATCTCGGCGAGGTTCTCCTCGAAGCCGGCCGAGACGTCGAGCCAGGCGATGCGCGTGCGCGGCGTCATCAGGCTTTCCGCGTCACGGTCGCCGAGGGTGAGCACCCGGTTGACCATGTTGCGCTCGTCGGCGTCGATCACGCCCTGCTCGTGGCCTTCGCTGACCAGCATGCGGATCTCTTCTTCCGAGACCTGCGCCGCTTCGGTCTTGTCCAGGCGCAGCAGCTTCAGCAGCCCGCGCACGCTGGCGCTGAGCAGCCAGACCGCTGGCGTGGCGATGCGCGACAGCCAGTGCATCGGCAGGGCGACCAGGGAGGCCAGGCGCTCGGGCGCGAGCAGGGCGAGGCGCTTGGGCAGCAGTTCGCCGAAGACGATCGTCAGGAATGTGATCAGGCTGACCGCGAGCACGGTGCCGACGGTCGAGGCATAGGTGCCGAGGATCGGCAGGCTCGACGCGAGCCACGTGCCGATCAGGCTGCCCAGCGCATCGCCGCCGAGCATGCCGGTGAGCACGCCGATCGTGGTGATGCCGACCTGCACCGTCGACAGGAAGCGTTCGGGATGCTCGGCCAGTTCCAGCGCCGCGCGCGCACTGCGGTGCTCGGCGGCCATCTGCTTCAGGCGCGGTTTGCGGGACGTGACCACCGACATTTCCGACAACGCGAAGAACGCGTTGCAGGCGATCAGGGCCAGGACGATGAGGATCAGCTCGAGCATTGCCGGGGCCTCCTGCCGGATTGAGGGCGATGCAGAGCATCGGGGGAGGCGTCAGCGGTGTGCGTCGCGGGGAGCGGTCTAGAGTCGTCGTCCATGTGAAAGATGAACAGCGCAAGGGGCGCGGCGGCGACTATAACAGGCTGCGATGTGACGACCGCCGTACACCCCGGGGCGGCCCGGGCTGGCCCGGAGTGTCATCGAACCGTCATAATCCGCGCCTTGCGCAGAGCGTCCGGTCCCGGGCGCGCGACTTCAAGGCGTCCCGGCATGTTCTCCCTGCAAACGATCTTCGGCCAAGGCAACCAGTTCTACACGCTGCTCGAGGAGGCCGCCGTGGCCGCGCACGACAGCACCGTCGCGCTGCATTCGATGCTCAAGGCGTCGGACCGCCAGCCGGCGCTGGACGCGTTCAAGCTGGCGCGCATGCGCGAGCGCGAGGCGTCGGACAAGATCAGCCAGGCGCTGGTGGACAGCTTCATCACCCCGATCGAGCGCGAGGACATCGAGGCGCTGGGCTCGGCGCTGTACAAGATTCCCAAGCAGGTCGAGAAGTTCGCCGACCGCTACTCGCTGGCGACGCGCCATCTCGAACACATCGACTTCGCGCCGCGCGCGGCGATGCTCGAGCAGGCGTCGGCGGTCGTGGTGAAGATGGTCAAGACCCTGCGCAGCATGAAGCTCGAGCCGATGAAGGCGCTCAACGACGAGCTGCGTGCGCTGGAGAACGAGGCCGACCGGCTGATGCTCGAGCTCTACCGCGACATCTACTCGGGCCAGCTCGAGCCGCTGCAGATGTTTCTGCTCAAGGAGTTCTTCGAGATTCTCGAAAAGGCGATCGACCGCTGCCGCGAGGCGGGCGTGGTCGCCTACGAGATCGTGCTGAAGAACTCCTGACGGACTCCGGATCATGCTGACCCTCGTGCTGATCGTGGTCGCGACCGCGCTGGTGTTCGAATACATCAACGGGTTCCACGACACCGCCAATTCGATCGCGACCGTCGTCGCCACCAAGGTGCTGTCGCCGATGCAGGCGGTGGGCCTGGCCGCATCGATGAACCTGATCGGCGCGCTGATGGGCACGGCGGTCGCGAAGACCATTTCGTCGGGCCTGATCGACGCCGGCGTCATCGACGTGGGCTCGCAGCTGATCCTGTGCGCGCTGCTGGGTGGCATCGTCTGGAACCTGATCACCTGGTGGTGGGGCCTGCCGTCGTCGTCGTCGCACGCGTTGATCGGTGGTCTGATCGGCGCCGCACTGGCGGCCGCGTCCAACAATCTCGACGTGGTGATCTGGTCGGAGCCGGCGCAGCCGATCTGGCACAGCGCGGGCGTGCTGTGGAAGGTCATCGTGCCGATGGTCAGTTCGCCGGTGCTGGGGTTCGCCGCAGGCTTTCTGATGATGGGCGTGCTGTTCTTCGCGATCTCGATGATGGCGCGCAGCGGCGGCGTGCTCGCACGCATCGCGCGGCCGCGCTGGGTCAACGCGTTCTTCGGCAAGAGCCAGATCGTCTCGGCTGCCGGCATGGGCTTCGCGCACGGCATGAACGATGCGCAGAAGACGATGGGCATCGTCGCGCTCACCCTGGTCAGCGCGCAGAGCGTCGGCACGCTCGACAACCTGCCGGCCTGGCTGGCGTTCCTGCATCCCTCGGACGCAGCACTCGCCGAAGGCGACATCGACCTGTGGATCAAGATCACCTGCGCCGTGGTCATGGCCGCCGGTACCGCCGCGGGCGGCTGGCGCATCATCAAGACGCTGGGCCACAAGCTGGTCAAGCTGCACCCGATCCACGGTTTCGCGGCCGAGACCAGTGCCGCGTCGGTGATCCTGGCCGCCTCGTCGATGGGCATTCCGGTGTCGACCACCCACAACATCTCCGCCGCGATCATGGGCGTGGGTACGGCCAAGCGCCTCAACGCCATCAAGTGGACGGTCGTCAACAAGATGATCTGGGCGTGGATCCTGACGATCCCGATGTCCGGCGGCATCGCCTACGGCCTGTTCCGGATGTTCCACCACTTCGGCTGGGTCTGATCCCGTCACGCGCCGCCGCATACTGCGGCGATGCACGACGCCCACTCGAAGGCGGACGCCCGCGCCCGCATCCTCGCCGCGATCCGCGCGGTGCCGGCCGGCCGCGTTGCCGGCTACGGACACATCGCACGTCGCGCCGGTCTGCCCGGGCGTGCGCGGCTGGTCGCGCGGGTGCTGCGCGATCACGGCGATCCGGACCTGCCGTGGCATCGCATCGTGCGCAGTGACGGGCGCATCGCGTTCCCCGACGGTTCGCCGGGCTTCCGCGAACAGGCGCAGCGGCTGCGCGCCGAGGGCGTCACCGTGACGCGTGGTCGGGTGCGGATGCCGATCGACGACACGCTCGACGCCGCGCTGTGGGGCCCCGACGCACACGCCTGATCCGGCACGATCGTCTACACGCCTGCGCCGGTATCATGACGCCGGAAAAACGAGGAGTCGGGATGTTTCCGAGGTTGCCGCTGGCCGTCAAAGTGATCCTGGCCATCAATGTGGTCGTGTTCGTGCTGCAGCTGGCGATCGGCAATGCGCTCGCGCATTTCATGCTGTGGCCGCTGGGCGGCGCGGAGGCGGGCGGGCTCGGCTTCCAGCCATGGCAGCTGGTGACCTACGGCTTCATGCACGACCCGCGCAACATCGGGCATCTGGCGTTCAACATGCTGGCACTGGCGATGTTCGGCTCGCAGCTCGAATACACCTGGGGCACCAGGCGCTTCGTCACCTATTACCTGGTCTGCGTGATCGGCGCGGGGCTGTGCCAGCTCGGCGTGGTGACGTGGTCGCTGGCGCAGGGCGCGTTTCCGTATCCCACGCTCGGTGCGTCGGGCGGTGTGTTCGGTCTGCTGCTGGCCTACGGCGTGCTGTTTCCGAACCAGCGGCTTGTGCTGCTGTTTCCGCCGATCCCGATGCGCGCACGCACGCTGGTGATCGTCTACGGCCTGGTCGAGCTCGTGCTCGGCATCACCGGCACGCGCTCGGGCGTCGCCCATTTCGCCCACCTGGGCGGCATGCTGTTCGGCTGGCTGCTGCTGCAGCACTGGCGTGGACGTCCGCCGTTCAATCGCGGCGGCGGCAAGCGGCACGTGCGCAGGGTCTGAGGCGCCCACTTCCATCGGGTTTCGGCGGGTTGCGCTTCGCGCTGCCCATCCTACGAAAGCCCAGCCGGTCGACGCACGGTCGAGCGTCGGCCGCACACATCGCCTGACGCATCACCAGACGCCCAAAAAAAATGCGCCGGACGCGCCGGCGCATTTTTCGTGTCATGCGTGGCCCCGGCTCAGCGCCAGATCCGCACCTGGTCTTCGGCCTTGCGGCTCATCGCATCGTTGGCGCCGCACTTGAAGGTCTCGGTGTAGACCGGCAGGTTCGTCACCGGGCCGTTCGCCCGCCACTGGCCCGGCGCATGCACGCTGGTGGCGGCGCTGCGGGTCGCGGTGTCGACGGCCGACTGCTGGCGCCACAGCTGTGCCCAGCCGCGGAAGAACGCTTCCTTGCCCGATTGCGCGAGTTCCGGGCTCGCGGTCTGCAGCGCATCCCATGCGAGCTCCACGCCCGCGAGATCGGCGGCATTCTCGTCGCGGGTCAGCGCGCCGTTGACCTGGGTGCCGGTCAGGCCCGGATATCCGTAGCCGTTGTACTGCGAGACGAGCTTGTCGGTGGCGGTCAGCCAGCCGGCGTCGTCGTCGTTGCTCCACCAGGTGCGCACGGTGCCGGCGCTGTCGACCAGCTTGCCCTTGATGTCGACCGCGCGGCTCAGCTCGTGGCCGACCAGTGCGCCGTAGGTGCCGTAGTGCGTGGCGGCGTCGGCAGCGACGTCGAGCACCGGCGGCTGCAGCACGGCGGCGGACACGATCAGGCGGTTCTGCGCGAGGTCGTAGGCCAGCGCCGGCGTCTGCGGCAGCACGTCCCAGCGGCGGCCGGCATTGGCCTGGCCGATGCGGCGCATTTCCTGGGCGTGGCGCCAGGTCGACGCGATGAGCATGTTGCTGCCGAAGCTGGCGCGGCCCATCGGCTGCACCGTGTAGTCGATGTCCTGCACCGGCGCGCCGATCTCGATCTTCAGCGCGGCCAGCTTGGCCTTGGCCTCGGTCTTCGCGGCCGGTGTCATCCAGGTGTTGCGCTCGATGCCGCGGCCCAGTGCATCCCGCACCTGGCCGGCGATCGTCTCGGCGCGCGCGCGGGTGGTGTCGGGCAGATACGCGGCGACGTATTCGCGCGACATCATCGGGCCGGCAGCGCGGTTGATCGCGCCCAGCACCAGCTGCTGACGGCTCGGCTGCGCGGTTTCGCCGCGCAGGATGCGGCCGTGGAAATCGTATTCGGCGTCGCGGAAGCTCTTCGACAGGTACGGCGCCATGGCGTTGCCGATATGGAAGCGCAGGTACGCCTTCCACTGGTCCGGCTTGAGCGCGTTGACCAGCGTGTCGAGCTGGGTGAACAACTCGGGGTTCGCCAGCGACACCTGCGGTGCCTGCACGCTCTGCGCGGACAGGAACGTGCCCAGCTGCAGGCGGCGGTACTGCTTGTCGAGACCGGCCGTGTCGACGAGCGCGTACTGCGCGCGCGGATCGCGCAGGTCGGCCAGCGGCTTGGACACGGCGGCGATGCGACGCTCCAGATCGATCACCAGCGCGGTTTCGGCGTCGAGACGGTCCTCGGCGGTGCCGGTCAGCGCGAGGATGTTGCGCACGTACTGCGTGTACTGCGAGACGATCTGCTGCGTCTCGGCATCGCCACGGCTGTAGTACGCCGGGTCGGGCAGGCCGAGGCCACCCTGGGTGAAGTAGCCGACGTGGCGGTTGAGATCGGCCAGATCGACCTCGGCGCCGAACTCGAACAGCACCGGGATGCCGACCTGGTGCAGCGCGGCGAGTGCCGGCGCGATGTCACGCGTGCGGCGGATGCCATCGATGCGGGCGATCAGCGGAGCGATCGGCTTGGCGCCGTCGGCTTCCACCGCGGCCTCGTCCAGGCCGCTGGCCCAGAAGTCGCCGAGCAGGCGCTGCACGTCGTTCTGCGGCGCCGTCATCGCTTTGTTGAGCAAGTCGTGCTGCTGGGTGAGCGCGAGCGCCTGCAGTTCACCGAGCGCCGAACGCGTGCCCTGACCGGCGACGACCATGTTCGCGGCCAGCCAGTCCTTGTTGACGAAACTGTAGAGGTCGGTACAGGCGGTGACCGGCGGCGGTCCCTTCGGGGCGGCGGCGCGGCGACGCTGCGCGTCGGCATCGGAACTCAGGCCGACCAGCAGTGCGATCGAGGCGGCGAGCAGGGCGGGGCGGGCAAGCGTGTGCTGGATCGGCATTGCGGAGTCCGTGCGGGCATGAATCGCGCAAGTCTAGCAAGCCGCGCGGTGGCAGGACGGTGCGGGATTTCGCGTTCAGGGATGTCCGGTCGCAGGCGTGGTGCACGACGTGACCGCAGCCTGGTCCGGTCCGTCGATGCGCGGGCAGTTGCTGACGCACGGAAGTGCCTGCGAAGCGTCGTGGCGCCGCGCACGTCGGGGCGTCCGGCCGCAGCCATTGCGCCGTGGGCGTCGACCTTGCATCAAGTCCAGGGCAGGTGAGCTTCCGCAGGCGCAGTGTCGAAAACGACGCGCGTCGCTCGCCCTCGCGCCGTGGTCGGGACACGAAAAAGCCCGGCATCACTGCCGGGCTTCGTCGTTACCGCGATACCGCGTGGATCACCAGATGACGACCTGCTGGTCGCCGGTGCGGACCATCGGATCGCCCGGCTTGCACGAGAACGCGGCCGCGAACGCGGGCAGGTTCGACGGCGCGCCGATCGCGCGGAAGTTCGCCGGGGCGTGCGAGTCGGTCTTCAGACGCACGTCGAGTTCCTGCGGGGTGAAGTTGCGACGCCACACGGTGGCCCAGTTGAGGAAGAAGCGCTGGTCGCGGCTCAGCCCGTCGGTCATCGGGTCGGGCGTGTCGCCGGCCGCCTTCTTCATCGCATCGTAGGCCGTCGCCAGACCCCCGAGATCGGCGATGTTTTCGCCCAGCGTCAGCTTGCCGTCGACGTGCTTGCCCGGTGCGGCCTCATATGCGTTGAACTGCGAGGTCAGCAGATCGGTGCGGCCGGTGAAGCCGGTCGAATCGGCCTTGGTCCACCAGTTCTCGAACTTGCCGGTCGGGCCGAAGCGGCTGCCCTGGTCGTCGTAGCCGTGGGTCATCTCGTGACCGATCACCGCGCCGATGCCGCCGTAGTTGATCTCGTCGGATGCGTTCGGATCGAAGAACGGCGGCTGCAGGATCGCCGCCGGGAACACGATCTCGTTCTGCAGCGGGTTGTAATAGGCGTTGACCGTCTGCGGCGTCATGCCCCACTCGGTCCTGTCGACCGGCTGGCCGATCTTCGACAGCATCCACTTGTAGTTGAACTCGGTCGCGGCGAGCACGTTGCCGATGTAGCTGTCGCGCGAGGTCGACAGGCCGTCCCACGCGCGCCACTTCTCGGGGTAGCCGATCTTCGGCGTGAACGAGGCCCACTTCTCCATCGCCTTGGCCTTGGTCTCGTCGCTCATCCAGGCCAGGTTCTCGATGCGCACCTTCAGCGAGTCGCTGAGGTTCTTGACCAGCGTCTCCATGCGCGCCTTGGACTCGGCCGGGAACGCGACCTGCACGTACAGCTGCCCCAGCGTTTCGCCGGCCTGGTCGTTGAGCGTGTCGAGCACGCGCTTGCCGCGCTCCTTGAGTTCCTTCTGCCCGCGCAGCTTGTTGCCGTAGAAGTCGAAGTTCTCCTGCACGAACGCATCGCCCAGATACGGCGCGGCGCCGTCGACGAGGTGATAGCGCAGGTAGGCCTGCCAGTCGGCGACCGGCGTGTCGCCGAGCATCGCGCTGACTTCCTTGTGGAAGTCCGGAATCGCCAGCGAGAACTTCTCCGGCACCGCGACGCCCTGCGATTCGAAGAACGTGGTCCACGGGAAGTTCGGGGTCAGCGCATCGGCTTCCGCCGGCGTGACCGGGTTGTAGAACAGCTTCACGTCGCGCGACATCTCGACGCTGGACTTGGACTTCGACGCCAGGCGCGTTTCGAACGCCAGCACCGACTTGGCCTGCGTCGCCGCATCGGCGGCCGGCACGCCCGACAGCTCGAGCATCTTCGCCACGTGGGCGACGTACTGCTCGCGCACCGGGGCCTTGTCGGCATCGGTGTAATAGCTGGTGTCGGGCAGACCCAGACCGCCCTGCATCGCGTAGGCGATGTTCATGGTCGGCACGTCGAAATCGGCCTCGGGGCCGAAGCCGAACAGGCCGCCTTCGCCGCGTGCATAGGTCTGGCGCAGGTATTCGGCCACGGCCGGGCCGTCGGCCAGCGCTTCGATCGCGGTCAGGCGGTCCTTCAGCGGCTCGACGCCCTGGGCGTTGATCTTGGCTTCGTCCATGCCGGTGGCCCAGAAGTCGCCGACGATCTTCTCGACGCCGGTCGCGGCGGTGTCGGCCGCGGACTGCTCGGCGAGCTGGCGCTGGATGGCGGTCGAGCGCTCGTCGAGCATCTCGAACGCGCCCCACGAGGTGCGATCGCCCGGGATGGCGTTGGCGGCGAGCCACTTGCCGTTCGCGTAGGCGTCGAAATCCGTACAGGCGTTCTTGCTGGTGTCGAGATCGCCGATCTCGAAGCGGTTCACGCCGGGCAGCGTGCTCTCGTCGAGCGTCAGCTTTCTGGGCGCGGCGGCATCCGTCGCCGGCGCGGCGGCCGTGGCCGGCGGGGTGTCCTGGTCGCCCGAACAGGCGGACAGCGCCAGCACCACCGAACAGGTCAGCAGCAGGCGCTTGGGAACGAAGGCAATCACGTGGAATCTCCGAAAGGAAGGACCGCCGGGCGACGCCCGGTGTGGGCGCACTCTACGCCTGCCCCGGAGGCGCCGGGGGTGTCGAAGGTCATGCGTGCAGCCGGGCGGCCAGGGCGCGATCGAGGTCCCGCCGCGCGCGGATTTGCGGTTCGTGGCGATTTACCTTTCAACGGCGGGTGACGTTCGACCCATGTGCGGCTGCACGGGACAGGCGAGGATCGCGCCATCGTGCCGATGGCACAGGGAGACGCCCATGCTCGCGATCCGTGACCTGACCAAGACCTACGCCAATGGCGTGCGCGCCCTCGACGGCGTGACGCTCGACATCCCGCGCGGCATGTTCGGGTTGCTGGGTCCCAATGGCGCGGGCAAGTCCTCGCTGATGCGCACGCTAGCGACATTGCAATCGGCCGACGGCGGCAGCGTCACGCTCGACGGCAGCGACGGTCCGATCGACGTGCTGCGCGACAAGGATGCGGTGCGCCGCCAGCTCGGCTACCTGCCGCAGGATTTCGGGGTGTATCCCAAGGTCAGCGCGCTGGATCTGCTCGAACACTTCGCGGTGCTCAAGGGCCTGACCGATCGCAAGCAGCGGCGCGAGGTCGTCGACGGCCTGCTGGCGCAGGTGAACCTGTGGGATGCGCGCAAGCGCAAGCTCGGTACGTTCTCCGGCGGCATGCGCCAGCGTTTCGGCATCGCCCAGGCGCTGCTCGGCAATCCGCGCCTGGTCATCGTCGACGAACCCACCGCCGGTCTCGATCCCGAGGAGCGCAACCGCTTCCTCAACCTGCTGGCGGCGATCGGCGAGGACGTGGTGGTGATCCTGTCGACGCACATCGTCGAAGACGTCACCGACCTGTGCCCGACGATGGCGATCATGAATCGCGGCCAGGTGCTCCTGACCGGGCGCCCCAGCGACGCGATCGAGGCGCTGTCGCAGCAGGTCTGGCGCAAGCAGGTGACCAAGGAGACGCTGTCGGGCTACGAGGCCGCGCATACGGTGCTGTCGACGCGGCTGGTCGCCGGCCAGCCGGTGATCCACGTGCACAGTGCGGATCGTCCGGAAGACGGTTTCGTCCAGATCGAACCGGATCTCGAAGACGTCTACTTCCAGCGCCTGCGTCTGCAGGCGCGGCAGCAGGCCACGCCTGCGCCGGTCGTCTGACCGGAGCACGCCATGATTCTCGAATTCTTCCGTTTCGAGCTGCGCCAGCAGCTGCGTTCGCCGCTGCTCTGGTGCCTCGCGGTGCTGTTCGCGCTGCTCGGGTTCGGCGCTGCGTCGAGTGATGCGGTGCAGATCGGTGGCGCGATCGGCAACGTGCATCGCAATGCGCCGGTCGTCGTGGCGCAGTTGTTCGGCGCCTTCACCCTGTTGACGATGCTGATCGTGCCGATCTTCGTCAGTACCGCGCTGCTGCGCGATTTCGAACAGGGCACCGCGGACCTGCTGTTCGCAGGGCCGGTGCGCCGGCGCGACTATCTGCTGGGCCGCATCGGCGCTGCGCTGTCGGCCAGTCTGGCGGTGTTCGTCGTCATCGGTGTCGGCCTGTTCGTCGCGCAGTTCATGCCGTGGATCGATCCGGCGCGACTCGGGCCTGTGTCGCTGCAGCCGTATCTGTGGTCGCTCGGCGTGCTCGTGCTGCCGAACCTGCTGTTCGTCACGGCGCTGCTGGCGGTTCTTGCGGTGACCACGCGTTCGATCCTCTGGGTCTACATCGGCGTGCTGGCGTTCTTCGTGCTCTACGGCGTCAGTGCGACGCTGATCAAGGACATCGACAACATCTGGCTGGCGACCCTGGTCGAGCCGCTCGGTGTGCGCGCGTTGTCGCGCACGGTGCGGTACTGGTCGGCCGAGGAACGCAATGCCGGCCTGCCCGCATTCGCCGAGTATCTGCTCGCCAATCGCGCGTTGTGGCTGGGCGTGTCGCTGACGCTGTTCGCGGCGGCGTTCGCGCTCTTCCGGACCGAGCGCAGCGGGACAGGGCGCGGACTGTTCAGGCGTCGACGCGTGACGGCTCCGGCCACCGTCGCATCGGTCGTGCCGTCGCCCGCACCGATCCGCGTCCAGCCTGTGTTCGGCGCGGCGACCGCCTGGACGCAGACCTGGCGACAGGTGCGGTTCGACACCGCAGGCGTGCTGCGCAGCGTGCCGTTCCTGGTGATGCTGCTGTTCGGCATCCTCAACTTCGTGCCGTCGGCGCTGTTCCAGCAGTCGCTGTACGGCACGTCGGTGTATCCGGTGACGTCGCAGATGCTCGACGCGCTGCGCAGCAGCTACAGCTTCCTGCTGATGCTGGTGGTGATGTTCTACGCCGGCGAACTGGTGTGGAAGGAGCGCGGCGCCAAGCTCAACGAGGTGATCGATGCGATGCCGGTCGCCAACCGCATTCCGCTGCTGGCCAAGTTCCTGACGCTGCTGGTGGTGACCGCGCTGTTCCAGCTTATCGGCATGGCGATGGCGATGACGATCCAGCTGTTCAAGGGCGGCGTGCAGCTGGAGCCGCTGGTCTACGCGCAGGCGCTGGTGTTCGACTCGATTCCGTACGTGATCATGGGTGGGCTGGCGCTGGCCTTGCAGGTCCTGGCCAACAACAAGTTCATCGGCTACGGCCTGCTGGTGCTGGTACTCGTCGCGCAGTCCGTGCTCGGCATGCTCGATTTCACCCACAACCTCTACACGATCGGTGGGTGGCCGAACGCGCCGTATTCCGACATGAACGGTTACGGGCACTTCCTCGCCGGGCAACTCGCATTCCAGGGCTATTGGGGCCTGTTCGTCACGGCGCTGTTGCTGCTCGCGGCGGCGTTGTGGGTGCGCGGCGTGGATGGTGGCTGGCGCCAGCGTCTGGCAGGCATGCGTGCGCAGTTGCGGGGCGGCCTGGGCGTGGCGTTCGCGGCGGCGGTACTCGCGTTCGCAGCGGTCGGTGGCGCGCTGTTCTGGAACACCAACGTCCGCAACGACTTCGTCTCGCCCGATGGCCAGCTCGATCTGCAGGCCCGCTACGAGCGAGATTACAAACAGTACGAATCGCTGCCGCAGCCGCGCATCATCGCGAGCCGCTCGGACATCGACCTGCGCCCCGAAACGCAGTCCATGACCGGCACGCTGGTCTATACGGTGCGCAATCCAAATGCCGGGCCGATCACCGATGTGCACATCGGCATGGAGGAGGACCGCGCGCTGGTCGATGTCGATCTCGGTGGGCAGGTGCTCGCCAAGCACGACGCGCCGCTGGGCTATCGCATCTACCGGCTCGCCACACCGTTGGCGCCGGGCGAGACGCGCGAGTTCCGCTTCAGGGTCGACTTCCATCCAACCGGCATCACCAACGACCGGGCGCAGACGCAGTTCGTCGAGAACGGCAGCTTCTTCAACAGCAGGATGTTTCCGCAGTTCGGCTACAACGCACGTGTCGAGATCAGCGACCGCAACGAACGGCGCAAGCGCGATCTCGGCGAACCGCGGCGCATGCCGAAGCTGGAGGACGAAGCCGCCCGGGCGAACACCTATCTGACCGACGACGCCGACTGGATCGATTTCAGCACCACGATCTGCACCGCGCCCGACCAGATCGCGCTGGCGCCGGGCTACATCGAACGCGAGTTCGAGCGCGACGGGCGTCGCTGCTTCAGCTATGCGATGGATCGCCCGATGCTGCACTTCTACGCATTCCTCTCCGCGCGCTGGGAGGTCCGCAAGGGCATGTACAAGGACATCCCGATCGAGGTGTATTTCGACCCCAAGCATCCGCTCAATGTCGACCGGATGATCGAGGCGACGCAGAAGTCACTGGCCTACTACGAGGCCAACTTCACGCCGTATCAGCATCGCCAGTTGCGCATCATCGAGTTCCCGGGCTACGAGAGCTTCGCCCAGGCGTTCGCCAACACGGTGCCGTATTCGGAGTCGATCGGCTTCATCGCCGACCTGCGGGATGCCGACACGCTCGACTACGTGTTCTACGTCACCGCGCACGAGGTCGCACACCAGTGGTGGGCGCACCAGGTGATCGGCGCGAACGTGCAGGGCGCGACGATGCTGTCCGAATCGCTGTCGCAGTATTCGGCGCTGATGGTGATGGAACAGGAATACGGCCGGCCGCGCATGCGCCAGTTCCTGAAGTACGAACTGGACCGCTACCTCGGCGGTCGCGGCGGTGAACTGCTGGAGGAGTTGCCGCTCTACCGCGTGGAGAACCAGCAGTACATCCACTACCAGAAGGGTTCGCTGATCTTCTATCGCCTGCGCGAAGAAATTGGCGAGGCCGCGCTCAATCGCGCGCTCAAGCGGTTCCTCGAGGACAAGGCCCACCAGCAGCCGCCGTACACCACGTCGCGCGAACTGCTGGACTACATCCGGGCCGAAGCGCGACCCGACCAGCAGGCGTTGATCACCGATCTGTTCGAGACGATCAGCTTCTACGACAACCGGGTCGTGACGGCGACGACGACGCGTCGCGACGATGGCCGCTACGACGTCACGCTCAACCTGCATGCGGCCAAGCGCTACGCCGATGGCACCGGTCGCGAGACAGCGGGCGTGCTCGACGACTGGATCGAGGTCGGCGTGTTCGCACGCGGGCTGTCGGGCGAGGAACGCGACGAGAAGGTGCTGTACCTGGAGCGACACCACATCACGACGGCCGATCCGGTGATCACGGTGACGGTCGACGAGGCGCCGTTCGAGGCCGGCTTCGATCCCTACAACAAGCTGATCGACCGGGTGTCGTCGGACAACCGGCGACGGGTGACGCAGTAACGGAACCGGTTTCCGGGGCGATGCGGGTCATCGCCCCGGACTCCGCGCTCAGGGCAATGGCGCGTCGGGTCCGGGCGCTGTCGCTGCGGCATCGTTGAGCCGCTTGCTCTCGCGGCGCGGACGCGTCAGCGGCGTCGGCTTCGGGCCCGGCGCATTGGTGTTCTTGATGATCAGCGGGATCCCGGCGCGGGTGTCGTTGCTGGCGGTTTCCAGTTCGAAGCGTTCGGTGTCCAGACGCCGCACCTGGGTCGCGATCGCATCGGCGTCCTCCTCCGACACATCGAGCTCGCGCAGCACGGCGGCGCCGAACTGCACGGCCGATTCGAAGGTCTCGCGGATCTGGAAGTCGACGCCGGCGTTGACCAGGCGCAGGGAATGCTCACGGTCGAACGAGCGGACCAGCAGCTTGGCCTGGGCGAATTCGTGCTGCGCGAGTTCGACGATGCGGTCGGCGGCCGCGCGGTCGTCGATACAGATCGCGATCGCGCGTGCGGTGCAGGCGCCCGAGGCATGCAGCACGTCGAGGCGCGTGCCGTCGCCGTAGTAGACCTTGAAACCGAACTCGGCCGCGCTCTGGATCATTTCGATATCGGTGTCGATGATCGTGACGTCGACATCGCGCGCCAGCAGCGACTGGCTCATGACCTGGCCGAAGCGGCCGAAGCCGATGATCAGCACGCTGCCGCTCTGGCCTTCGACGTCTTCCACGTCGTCGGGCCGCGCGTCCTTGGCCTTGACGATGAAGCGCTGGGTCATCAGTACGACCAGCGGGGTCAGCGCCATCGACAGCACGACGATCGCGGTGAAGTTGGCGTTGACCTCGGCATTGATCAGCCCCGTCGCGGCGGCAGTGGAGAACAGCACGAACGCGAATTCGCCGCCCTGCGCCATCAGCACCGCGCGCTCCAGCGCTTCGGGATGCGAACTGCGGGTCACGCGCGCGACGATGTAGATGCACAGCGCCTTGGTGGCCATGGCCGCGAACACGCCGCCGACGATCAACGGCCAGTTGGCCGCCACCACCGTCAGGTTCAGCGCCATGCCGACGCCGAGGAAGAACAGGCCCAGCAGGATGCCGCGAAAGGGTTCGATGTCGGCTTCGATCTGGTGGCGGAACGAGGATTCCGACAGCAGCACGCCGGCCAGGAACGCGCCCATCGCCATCGACAGGCCGCCGAGCTGCATCAGCAGCGCCGCGCCCAGCACCACCAGCAGCGCGGCCGCGGTCATGACCTCGCGCGCCTTGGCCGCGGCGAGGATGCGGAACATCGGATTGAGCAGATAGATGCCGGCGACGATCAGCGCGACCAGCGAGCCGATGCCGATCGCGATCGACATCCAGCGCGAGGGCGCATCGACGGCGGCCTCGGGGGTCGGCGCGAGGAACGCGATCAGCGCCAGCAGCGGCACGATCAGCAGGTCCTCGAACAGCAGCACCGAGACGATCTTCTGGCCGTGGGGCAGGGCGATCTCGCCGCGCTCGGACAGCAGCTGCATCACCACCGCGGTGGATGTCATCACGAAGCCGGACGCACCGACAAACGCGATCGGCCATGGAAACCCGAACGCGGCGCCGAGCAGGGTCAGCGCGGTGATGCTCAGGATGATCTGCAGCGCGCCGAGGCCGAAGATCTGCCGGCGCAGGCTCCACAGATGCGAGGGCCGCATTTCCAGGCCGATGACGAACAGGAACATCACCACGCCCAGCTCGGCGACGTGGAGGATCGATTCGGGATCGGAGAACCAGCCGAAGCCGAACGGGCCGATCGCCAGGCCGGCGGCGAGATAACCGAGTACCGAGCCGAGCCGGAGCTTGCGGAACAGTGGCACCGCGACGACGGCGGCGCCGAGTAATGCGACCACCTGGATCAGCTGGCTGGTGGTTTCGTGGGCCTCGGTGGCCATGGATCACTTCCTCGGTGCGGTCGCGGCCAGCAGCAGGAAGCCGCCGGCCAACGCGATGTTCTTGATGAAATGCAGCAGCTGGCCGTCGAGCGCCGTGGCGCGCGCCGACCAGAAGGGATGCGACAGCAAGGTGTCGGCCACCAGCAGCGCCGCGGCCGCCAGCGCGACCCAGCGCAGGCGCCAGCCACCGAGCAGCAGCAGGCCCAGCAGCAGTTCGCCGACGCTCAGCACCAGCGCGGCGTTCGACAGCACCATCCCGTCGAGTGCGCCCCAGACCCGCCATCCGCCGAGCACGATGAACAGGCTCGCCATCAGAACGCGCGCAAACAGCATCGGGGCGGACGGCGCGCTGGATCGGAAGGCCATGGGTGGATCCTGTCGAGGATGCGTGAAGGGTGACACAGCGCCGCACGGCCGCCCAGCAGCCCGTGCCGCGCCGGGTGCGCCTGAGCCCCGGCTGTCGCGGCGCGTGGCCTGCCGCTGGAGTGACCGGCTGAATTGGCGTAGACTCTGCCTCGTTCTGCAACACGGCTGCCCCTGTCCGACGCGATCCGCGCCGACAGATACGATCCTGGTACGCCTACCGCATTGATCGATTCCTGATCCGCGCGGACTTATCCCGCACGTCTTTCGTCGCGCAGACCACGGCCCGGAGCATCCGGCAGCCGTTTCATCATTGCTCGCAGCGCGGTTCTGGATAGCTCCGAGCAAGACTTCCCAGCGTTTCCGTTCCGGTGTTCGTGCGTCCGCACGATTCGCAGGCGGTGGCGTGCGGAAGCGCAAGGAGTTCCAAGATGACGTTTGAAGACCTCGGGCTGTCGCCCGCGCTGCTGCGCGCGCTCGCCGAAAACGACTACACCACGCCCACGCCGATCCAGGCGCAGGCCATTCCGCTGATCCTCGGCGGCAACGACGTTCTGGGCGGCGCCCAGACCGGTACCGGCAAGACCGCCGCGTTCGGCCTGCCGCTGCTGCAGCGTCTCGCCAAGGAAACGCCGCCCAAGGGCCCGCGCAAGCCGCGCGCGCTGATCCTGGTGCCGACCCGCGAACTCGCGGTGCAGGTCGCCGACAACCTCAAGACCTACGGCCGCCACCTGCGTCTGAACGTCACGACGATCTTCGGCGGCGCCGGCATGCAGCCGCAGATCGACAACCTGCGCCGCGGCGTGGACGTGCTGATCGCGTGCCCGGGTCGTCTGCTCGACCATATGGACAGCGGCCACGCCAAGCTCGACGCCGTCGAAGTGCTGGTGCTCGACGAAGCCGACCGCATGCTCGACATGGGCTTCCTGCCGCAGATGAAGCGCATCATGAACCGCGTGCCGAAGCAGCGTCAGACGCTGCTGTTCTCGGCCACGTTCGAGCCGCGCATCAAGGCGATGGCGCTGGAGTTCATGCGCGATCCGCAGCAGGTACAGGTGGCGCAGAACAGCACGATCGCCGACACCATCGCGCACCGCGCACATCCGGTCGACAACAGCCGCAAGCGCGATCTGCTGGTCGATCTGCTGTCCAAGCGCCACACCGACCAGGTGCTGGTGTTCGGCAAGACCAAGCACGGCTGCAACCGTCTGGCCGAACAGCTCGCCGAGTCCGGCCTGCCGGCGGTCGCGATCCACGGCAATAAGAGCCAGGCGCAGCGCCAGAAGGCACTGGATATGTTCAAGTCCGGCCGCGCCCGCATCCTGGTCGCCACCGACGTCGCCGCGCGCGGTCTCGACATCCCGAACCTGCCGCTGGTGATCAACCACGATCTGCCGATGGTCGCCGAGGATTACGTGCACCGCATCGGCCGCACCGGTCGCAACGGTTCGACGGGTGAGGCGCTGTCGCTGGTCTCGCCGGAAGAGGGCGGTCTGCTGCGCCAGATCCAGCGCATGCTCAAGGCCGAGATCGACCTGACCGCGGTGCCGGGCTTCGAGCCGAGCCAGCCGGTGCGCCTCGACACGCCGATCCCGAAGAACGGTGGCGGTCAGCGTCGCCAGCCGGCCGGTGGCCGTCCGGGCGCACGCATGGGCGAGCAGAAGCCGGGTGGCGAGCGCGCACCGCGCAAGCCGGGCAACCGCGGCCACGGCAAGCCGGCGGACCGCAGCGCACATGCGCACGCGGGCCCGAAGCAGCACCGTCCGGGTGCCGGCCGTCCGCAGGAACGCCGCGACAGCCGCGCGTGAGGCAGGGCGCGGCGCGGGCCTGACGGTCCGGGTCGCGTTCGATCCGCGTTGATGAAAAAGGCTGCCTTCTGGCGGCCTTTTTTTGTTCCGGCGCTGGCGCAACGGCGACGTCACGGAGCATCGCTGCTGACGTGTCAGGTGCGAGGTCGTTAAGACGCAGGAAGACAGAAGCCCTCCCCCGCATGCGGGGGAGGGTTGGGGTGGGGGCAAACTCCAAGCAGTGGTGTCCGTCGATGTGGGCGCGATGCTGGTGTCCCGGCACCCGCTTTGAGCGTCCCGGCACTGGCGCCTATCGAAACCGGTGGATGCTACCCCCTGCGCGTGCAGGTCATTCGATCCAGTCCCGACAGCGCGCCCCCACCAACCCTCTCCTGCACGCGGGGGAGGGCTTTCAGAACCGGTGCCTGCAACTAAGAGCGGCGCCCACAACGCAAAAGGCCGCCTCTCGGCGGCCTTCTCGCATCGGGCGTCAGCCCTCAGACGCCGGCGACGCGGCGTGCGGACTTGAAGCGGGTGGCCCAGTAGCCCGAGTCCAGCTCGGAGACCATCACGTCCTTGCCGCTGCGCGGGGCGTGCACGAAGCGGCCGTCGCCCAGGTAGATGCCGACGTGGTCGATGCGGTTGCCGCGGCGGCCGAAGAACACCAGATCGCCGGCGGTCAGGGCGGTGCGCTCGACGCGCTCGCCGTTCTGCGCCATGTCACGGGAAACGCGCGGCAGGTCGATGCCCAGCGCGGTGCGGAACACGTAACCCACCAGGCCGCTGCAGTCGAAGCCGCTGTCCGGGCTGGAGCCACCCCAGCGGTACGGGGTGCCGATGAAGCTCAGGGCGCGCTTGAGCAGGCCTTCGACGCGGCCGTCGGCCTGGACCGGCTTGTCGACGTCCATCGCGATCAGCTGGTTGATGTCGCTGGCCAGCAGCATTTCGGGCTGGGCGAGCTGCGCGGTCGGCGTGGTGAGCGCGCGGGCGACAGAGGTGGTCGCTTCGATCTGGTCGGCGGAGTCGCCGGCGAGGCCGGGGCCTGCGAAAACGGGTGCTGCGGAGAAGGCGAGAACGCTTGCGACGAAGGCAGTGCGAAGGCGGCTGTGGCGTTTGGCGCGAGCGCCTGGCGTTGCGTCTGTCATCGTCACGTGGGTTTCACATTGTCGCGGACCAGCGGGGGAAGCTACCGGACGGGAATGTGAAAGTTGTTAAACAAAAATTAATGAATGCGTACAAGTCCTCGTTTTTGAACAGAAATCGGTGAAGAGCGTGTGGAGAAACCGTGTCGCGCTTCAGTCCCGCGGCATGACGATCGGCGTGACAGCCGCGATGTGAAAAGGTGAATGCGAAGTTGGATGAACGAGGTGCAAGCAGATCGCCTCAGCCTCAAGGTCCAGGACGAATCGACGTCTCGCCGATGCGTCGGCCGACGCCTCCCGAGATCCGTGCGCTCGAGCCGCGGTGATCGCGTCCTCTAATGCAGCACGCGCTTGGACCCAGAGTAGTTCCGCACCCAGTAGCTGCCGTCCAGATGGTCCAGACGCACGGTGCCGCCGGTACTCGGGGCGTGCACGAAGCGGCCTTCGCCGACATAGATGCCGACGTGGGTCACGCTGCCGCCGCTGCCGAAGAACACCAGATCCCCGGTGGCGAGGCGGCTCGGCTCGATCTTCGGGCCCTGGTAAGCGAACAGCTCGCGGGAGGTGCGCGGCAGGCGCAGGTCGAGCATGTCGCGGAAGACGTAGTTCACCAGGCCGCTGCAGTCGAAGCCGCCCTCGGGCGTATTGCCGCCGTAGCGGTAGGGCGTGCCGACGAGGCTGATCGCCCGCATCAGCACCGCATTCGCCGCCGCCGGGTCGGCCGGGGCGACCGGTGTCCAGGTGCGGGTGGCGGCCTGCGTTTTCGCAGCGGGCGGGGTGGGGCGCACGTCGTCGCGTCCGCAGGCGGCCAGCGCGAGCGTCCCCACGAGCAGCGGAACCAGCCAGCGGCGCGCGGCGGTTGGCGCCGGCGTGCCGGAGTCCGGATAATGTGAGGTTGCTCGCATGGGGCGCCCGGTCGATTGCATCGCGGCATCCTGCCCCAGCCACACCTCCTCCTCAAGCGGCGCTGCCGCGCTATCCGGATATTCCAGCAATGAAGATCGAGAAAGACCGCGTCGTCCGTTTCCACTACAGCGTCGCCGAAACCGGCCAGGAGCCGGTGGAGACCTCGCGCGACCGCGAGCCGCTGGCCATCCTGTTCGGCCACGGCAACATCATCCCGGGTCTGGAGAAGGCGATGGACGGCCGCGAAGCCGGCGAGACCTTCAAGGCCGACGTGACCGCGGCCGACGCCTACGGCGAGCGTCGCGACGGCATGACCCAGCGCGTGCCCAAGAAGCACTTCGGCGACCAGAAGCTCGCCCCGGGCATGCAGGTCGTGCTGAACACCAGCTTCGGCCCGCGCGCGGTGACGATCGAGAAGATTGGCATGAGCGTGGTCGACGTGGACCTCAACCATCCGATGGCCGGTAAGGACCTGCAGTTCGACATCGAAATCGTCGACGTGCGCGAAGCCTCGGCCGAAGAAGTCGAGCACGGCCACGTGCACGGCGACGGCGGTCACCAGCACTGAGATCGGGCGCCGCCGCCGGCAGTGACGCTGGCGGCGCTTTGACATCGCGAGGACCGCAGGATGCACACGCAGGCCGCGCTTGGACCGGTCCCCACCGGTCAGCGTCTCGAGGTGATGGACGTGCTGCGCGGCATCGCGCTGCTCGGCGTGTTCGCGATGAACATCGAATGGTTCAACCGGCCGATGCAGCAGATGGGGTCGGGCATTCCGGTCGACGCGACCGGGCTCGACCATGCGGTCGCGTGGGTCGTGCACGTGTTCGTGGCCGGCAAGTTCTGGACGATGTTCTCGCTGCTGTTCGGCATGGGCTTCGTGCTGATGAGCGGGCGCATCGCCGCCGCCGGCCTGTCGGTCGAACGCGTCTATCTGCGCCGGATGGCGGCGCTGTTTCTGTTCGGCGTCGCGCATATCGTGCTGCTGTGGCCGGGCGACATCCTGCATACCTATGCGATCGCCGGCGCGATCCTGATGGCGATGCGCGCGGTCGCGCCGAAATGGCAGCTGGTGACCGGCCTGCTGCTGTACGCCGGCATCGCGGCGTTCTATCTGCTGTTCGCGGCGGTGATGTTCGTGCTGCCCGAATCCGCGCTGGCCGAGATGTCCGCGCCGATCGCGGCGAGCGCCGAGCGCGCGGCGAGTGTCTATCCCGATGGCGGCTTCGGTGCGGTGCTCGTGCAGCGCGTCAGCGATTACGCGCAGATCGGCCTGATGGGCCAGACAATGATGGTGCCGATGGTGCTGGGCGTATTCCTCATCGGCAGCTGGCTGATGTCCGGTGGCTGGCTGCAGTCGCCGGCCGCGCAGCGCCGGTTCTGGTGGCGTCTGCTGGCGATCACGTTGCCGACGGGTCTGGTGTTCACCGCGCTCGCGGTCTCCGTCGGCACGACGTTCACGCTCGGTGCGATGGATGCGCGCGGCATTCTGGCGCAGGGGCTGATGCTGTGCGGCGCGCTGCCGATGTCGCTGGCCTACGTCGCGCTGATCGTGCTCGCGTGGAGCAGCGGTGCGGGTGCGCGCGTACTGGGCGTGTTCGCGCCGGTCGGACGCATGGCGCTGACGCATTACCTCGGCCAGTCGCTGATCTGCTCGCTGCTGTTCTATGGCTACGGCTTCGGCCTGTTCGGCGAACTGGGCCGCGCGGCCCAGACCGGCATCGTGCTCGGCGTGTTCGCGCTGCAGATCGGGATCAGCCATGCGTGGCTGTCACATCACCGCTATGGACCGATGGAATGGACCTGGCGCTGGTTGACCTACGGACGCCGTCCGGGTTGGCGGCGCATTCCCGCGCTGCCGTGAGAATCCGTCCAATATCCTGCTGCGCTTGTCGGAAGGCGCGCGTGCGGTGCCCGGAGTGCTCACGTACCCCACGTACGCTGCGCCTCCTGCGATGCGCCACGCGCCATCCGGCTGCGCTCGCGACGGATCCTGAACAGATTCAGAGGGCGCTGGCATGAGCGCGCGGGACGACGTGCTGATCGTCGGCGGCGGGGTCATCGGCCTCGCCAGCGGCATCGCGCTGCTGCAGGCGGGCCGCGGCGTGCGTGTGCTGGAGGCCGGCACCGCGGGCTGCGGCAGTTCGCATGGCAACTGCGGCACGATCACCCCGAGCCACGCTGCGCCCCTGGCTGCGCCCGGCACGGTGGCCAAGGCGCTGCGCTGGATGCTGATGCCCGACGCGCCGTTCCGCGTGAGCCCGCGCATCGACCCGGCGCTGTGGCGCTGGATGATCGGTTTCGCGCGCCACTGCAACCGGCCCGACTGGCTGCGTGCGATGCGTGCGCGCTCGACGATTCTCGAAGCCTCGCGCGCGTCGTTTCCGGAATGGCTCGAGACGCTGGGCATCGATTGCGAGTTCGAAGCCTCCGGCGTCGATTACGTCTATCGCGACCGCGCCGATTTCGACGCGTTCGAGGATGAAGCCACGCAGCTGCGCGCGCTGGGCGTCGCGGTCGAGCGCATCGACGGCGCCGACTATCTGCGTCAGGAGCCTGCATTGCGCGAAGGCGTGGTCGGCGCGATCCGCTTTCCCGGCGATGCGCGTCTGCGCCCCGATCGCTATGTCGCAGGTCTTGCGCGCGCATTCCGCGCGCTGGGCGGCGAACTGGTCGAGCACTGCGAGGTGCGCGCGATTGAAGAGACCGGGGACGGCGTGCACGTGGACACCACGCAGGACGTGTTCGCGGGACGCGATCTGCTGCTCGCGACCGGCGCCTGGTCGCCGCTGCTCGCGAAGTCGCTGCGCCTGCGCGTCCCGGTGCAACCGGGCAAGGGCTATTCGATCACCTATTCGCGTCCGTCGATCGTGCCGCGCACGCCGATGGTGCTGCACGAACGCAGTGTGTGCGTGACCGTGTGGGACAGCGGGTTCCGGCTCGGCAGCACGATGGAATTCTCCGGCTACGACCGCTCGCTCAACCGCGTGCGCCTCGATGCGCTGGAGCGCGCGGCGCGCGAATACCTGCACGAACCGGTCGGCCCGGTGCGCGAGGAAGAGTGGTACGGCTGGCGCCCCGTGAGCGTGGACGACGTGCCGATTCTCGGCCTCGCACCCGGTCATCGTCACCTCTGGCTCGCGACCGGGCATGGCATGCTCGGGGTCAGCATGAGCGTGGCGACCGGACACCTGATGAGCGATCTGATCTGCGGCCGCGCGCCGCGCTTCGACCCCGCGCCCTACGCGCCGGCGCGGTTCGCATGAGCGCCGCGCGACACGACGATTCCGCGCTGCTGCATTTCGACCTCATCGTCATCGGTGGCGGCTCCGGCGGCCTCGCTGCGGCGTTCCGCGCGGCCGAACACGGCCAGCGCGTCGCGGTGCTGGAACCGCAGCCGCTCGGCGGCACCTGCGTCAACGTCGGCTGCGTGCCGAAGAAGGCGATGTGGCTCGCCGCGGATCTGCGCCTGCGCATGGGGCAGGCCGCGCGGTTCGGGTTCGATCTGCCGATGGACACGCAGGTCGCGTTCGACTGGCCGTCCTTCATCACCGACCGCCAGCGCTACATCCACATGATCCACGAGAGCTACCGCACGCGGCTCGATCGCGACGGCATCCTCGTGCTGCCTTCGCGCGGACGACTGGCCGGGCGCGACCGGGTCGAATGCGAAGACGGCACCTGCCTCACCGCGCCGCACATCGTGCTGGCCGCGGGCTCGCATCCGCAGCGGCCCGACATTCCGGGCGCCGCGCTTGGCGCGATTTCCGATGACTTCTTCCGCTGGTGCGAGGCGCCGCCGCGCGTGGCGATCATCGGGGGCGGCTACATCGCCATCGAACTCGCGGGCGTGCTGCAGGCGCTCGGCAGCCAGGTCGACGTGTTCGTGCGCGAGCAGCGGCTGCTGCGGCAGGCCGACGCCGAACTCGTCGCGCAGCTGCAGGAGAACTATTGCCAGCAGGGTATCGATCTGGTGTTCGGCTACGGGCTCAAGGCCCTGCATCGCGACGACGACGGCCTGCGTCTCGAAGCCGAAGACGGCACGTCGCGCGGTGGCTACGCCGAGGTCATGTTCGCGACCGGTCGCCGCCCCAACACCGCCGATCTCGGACTCGACACCGTCGGCATCACGCCCGATGCCGCCGGCAATATTCCGGTCGACGAATGGCAGTGCACACCTGCGCCCGGGGTGTACGCGATCGGCGACATCTGCGGCTGCGGGCCGACCTTGACGCCGGTCGCGATCGCGGCCGCTCGCCGTCTGTGCGATCGCCTGTTCGGCGGCAAGCCGGACGCGAAGCTCGATGCCGACAACGTACCGTCGGTGGTGTTCTCGCATCCGCCCCTGGCGATGGTCGGACTGACCGAAGCCCAGGCGCGCGCGCAGTACGGCGACGATGTGCACATCTACCGCAGCAATTTCCGCCCGATGCGGGAGGCGCTGGCCGAATCGAGCCAGCGCAGCCTGTTCAAGCTGGTCTGCACCGGCGACGAGCGTCGCGTGCGCGGCATCCACCTGCTTGGCGATGCGGCCGACGAGATCCTGCAGGGCTTCGCGGTCGCCTTGAAGATGGGCGCGACCCTCGACGACCTGCACGACACGATCGCGATCCATCCCACCAGCGCCGAGGAAGTGGTGCTGATGCGCTGAGCACCGGTGCGAGAGGAGCGGGCCTACAATGCGCCGATGCGCACCGACCTCTTCGACCTCCATCGCGGCGACGCGCCGCTGCTGATCAGCATCCCGCACAACGGCACGCACGTGCCCGATGCGATCGCCTCGCAATTGACGGACAAGGCACGTCGCGTGCCCGACACCGACTGGCACGTCGCCGATCTCTACGCGTTCGCACGCGAACTCGGCGCTTCGATGCTGGTGCCGACGCATTCGCGGTACGTCGTCGACCTCAACCGGTCCGAGGACGACGTCTCGCTGTATCCCGGCCAGAACACGACCGGTCTGTGCCCGGTGGTGCGTTTCGACGGCGGCCCGGTGTACCTGCCGGGTGCAGCGCCGACTCCCGACGAGGTCACCGCGCGCGTCGACACCTATTGGCGTCCGTACCATGCCGCGCTCGCGGATGAGATCGCGCGCCTGCACGCCGCGCATGGCCGGGTGGTGCTGTGGGAAGCGCATTCGATCCGCGGCACGCTGCCGTTCCTGTTCGAAGGTCCGCTGCCCGATCTCAATCTCGGCACCGCCAGCGGCGCGAGCTGCAGACCGGAACTCGAAGCACGGATGACCGCGCGATTGCAGGTGCAGTCGACGTTCGGCTTCGTCGCCAACGGCCGCTTCAAGGGCGGCCACATCACCCGGCATTACGGACGACCGGAGACCGGCGTCGAAGCCGTGCAGCTGGAAATCAGCCAGCGCTGCTACATGGACGAGGACACCTTCGCCTGGGCCGCGGCGCGCGCCGGCCGGCTGCAGCCAATTCTGCGCACGCTGATCGAAGATGCGATCAGCTATGCAACCGGAGATTCCCGCCGCGCATGAGCGCCACACGCGCCAGCGATGCCGAGTTGCTGCGTCCGTTCAAGCCGATGCTGTGGCTGGTCGCCGCGGCGGTGTTCATGCAGATGCTGGACACCACGATCGTCAACACCGCGCTGCCGTCGATGGCAGTCGATCTGGGTCAGTCGCCGCTGCGGATGCAGTCGGTCGTGGTCGCCTACGCGCTGACGGTCGCGATGCTGATCCCGGCATCGGGCTGGCTCGCCGACCGCTTCGGCACGCGGCGTCTGTTCGTCGCGGCGATCGCGCTGTTTTCGGCCGGCTCGCTGGCCTGCGCGCTGTCGCAGAACCTCGATGCGCTGGTCGCCTCGCGCGTGCTGCAGGGCGTCGGCGGCGCGATGATGATGCCGGTCGGGCGACTCGCCGTGCTGCGCGCGGTGCCGCGCACGGCGTTCCTCGCGGCGATGAGTTTCGTCACCGTGCCCGGGCTGATCGGCCCGCTGATCGGGCCCGCGCTCGGCGGCTGGCTGGCCGATGTCGCGTCCTGGCACTGGATCTTCCTGATCAATCTGCCGCTGGGCGTGCTCGGCGCAATTGCGGCACTGAAATGGATGCCCGATCTGCGCGCACCGGTCTCGCGGTTCGACCTGCCGGGCTACGCGATGCTCGCGTTCGGCATGATCGCGATCTCGCTGTCGGTCGAAGCGCTGTCGGGCCACGCGGCGCGGCATGCGGCGCTGGTCGTGCTGCTGGTCACCGGGCTCGCGGCGCTGGTCGCGTACTGGCTGCATGCCGCGCGTTCGGTCGCGCCGCTGTTTCCGCTGACGCTGTTCCGCACGCGCACTTTCAGCGTCGGCCTGCTCGGCAATCTGTTCGCACGCCTCGGCAGCAGCGGCATGCCGTACATGATTCCGTTGCTGCTGCAGGTCGCGCTCGGCTACCCGCCGACCCACGCCGGACTGATGATGATTCCCGTCGCGCTGGCCGGCATGTTCTCCAAGCGCATCGTCGTGCCGCTGGTGCAGCGCTTCGGCTACCGCAACGTGCTGGTGGTCAACACCGTCTTGACCGGTCTGACGATGGCGAGTTTCGCGCTGGTCGACGTGGGCCAGCCGACGTGGCTGCACATCGTCCAGTTCGCGATCTTCGGCGCGGTCAATTCGCTGCAGTTCACCGCGATGAACACCCTGGCGCTGCGTGATCTCGGTGGCCCGGAGGCGAGCGCCGGCAACAGCCTGCTGTCGATGGTGATGATGCTGGCGATGAGTCTGGGTGTGGCGACCGCGGGCGGGTTGCTCGGCGCCTTCAGTGGCGAACCGGCCGGGGATGCACCGGTGCTCGCGGCGTTCCGCTGGACCTTCGTCTGCATCGGCGCGCTGACGCTGGCCTCGGCGGCGATCTTCGCCCAGCTCGGCCGCACCCATCGCATTCCGGGGCGCGTCGTCGAGACCAGCGATCAGGCCTGACGCGGCGCCTGTTTGACCGCGCGCAGTTCCCACAGCAGATACGGCGCGCGCGGCGTGAACGCGCGACCGCGCATCCAGCGCAGCCAGCGGCGCAGTGCACGCGCGGCGAGTTTGCGCGAGCTGTGATTCTGCGGCGAGCCGGGCAGGGCGCTGTAGGCCGCGCCGCGTTCGGTGCGGATCACCCGCACGATCTCGAAATGCCCATGGAAGCCGTACATACGCCCGTCGGGCGCGGGCCCGCAGAAATACGCGTGGCTGTCGTCGGTGATGATGTTGACGTGGGTCGGGTCGACGAACGCATCTGTATGCGGAAACGCCGGCGTCAGCGCGTACAGCCGGCCGTCGTGCGCGAGCACGCGCCAGATCTCGTTCATCAGCTCGATGAAGGGAAACCGCGTGCCGCCGTTCGCGTCGGGAAAGATCCGTGGCACGTGCTCGATGAAGTCATAGGCCGACACCGAACCGAAGCTGTCGTCGGGATACGGAATCGGCGCGACGACCAGGTTCGCGGTGCGATATTCGTGGGCGACATCGCCGTCGGGCGCACGAATGTCGATGCCGCAGAGCTGGGCACGTCCGTAGGGATTGCGCGGGGCGTCGCCGCAGCCGAGATCGAGGTGACGGTCGGGTAATGGCATCGGGACAGTCTGCCGTCCGACCCGCATTCAGGCGTTACAGAAACGTTACCCGGGTGCGTGCGACGCGGCTCCAATCACGCCGGCCACCACTCCAGCAGCTGCAGTGCGAGCGGCACGGTGACGATCGCGAGCAGCGTCTGCAGCGTGATCAGCGAGGCCATCAACGGCGCATCGCCGCCCATTTGCCGCGCCATGATGTAGGCGTTGGATGCGGTCGGCAGCGCGGCGTAGAAGGAGGCGGCGCGGGTGACGTCGTCGTCGGCGCCCAGCAGGCGGCAAGTCGCGACGGCGATCAACGGCAACGCCAGCAGTTTCAGTGTCGAGGTGATGCCGAGCGCCAGCGGGCGCGCCGCCGACCAGTTGAAATCGAGTCCGCCGCCGACGCAGATCAGACCCAGCGCAAGCGACGCGCTGCCGAGGATGTCGAGGCCGTTGGCGAGCGGCGCGGGCACCTGCAGGCCGAGGGCATTCACCAGCGCGCCGGCGACCGTAGCGACGATGATCGGATTCTTCGCCAGCATCATCGCGATGCGCGCGGCGCTCACGCGCGTGCCGCCCCACCACGCCAGCGCGACGACGGCGACCACGTTGACCACCGGCAGGCAGATCGCCAGCGCCAGCATCACCAGCGCAGCCGCGGCGTCCTCGAACAGCAGGGACGCGACCGCGAGTCCGAAATAGGTACTCGGACGCACCGCGCCCTGGATGATCGACGAGCGGCTCGGGTCGGGCAGGCGCGGGGCGAAGCGCAGGGCGATGACCAGCAATGCCACCATCGCCAGCGTCGGCAGCAGCGTCGCTGCGGTGAGGTCGCGCAGCGCGCCGCCGGTGAATTCCAGCCGCGCGGTGTTGATGAAGAGCAGTGCCGGAAACGCGACGTAGAACGAGAACCACTCGATCGCCGGAAAGAACCCCTCGGGCGTCCAGCGGCTGCGTCGCAGCCAGACGCCGAGCAGGACGATCAGCAGAACCGGGATGGTGTAGTCGAGCATCGGTCAGGAGTGGCGATCGGACGTAGCAGCGTGATCCGTCGTCACGTCGCGGCGCGCCATCAGACTTCCAGTGTCGCCAGGTCGCCCTTGGTTTCCAGCCAGGCCTTGCGATCGCCCGCACGCTTCTTCGCCAGCAGCATGTCGACCAGCGAGCGCGTCTGCAGATCGTCGTCGATCGTCAGCTGCACCAGGCGGCGCGTGTCGGGATGGATCGCCGACTCACGCAGCTGCGAGGGGTTCATCTCGCCCAGACCCTTGAAGCGGGTCACATTGATCTGGCCCTTGAGCTTCTCGCGCGCGATCTTCTCCAGCAGCAGGCGCTTCTCTTCTTCGTCGAGCGCGTAGAACACCTGCTTGCCCACATCGACGCGGAACAGCGGCGGCATCGCGACGAAGATGTTGCCGGCCGCGACCAGCGCCGGGAAATGGCGCAGGAACAGCGCGCACAACAGCGTGGCGATGTGCAGGCCGTCGGAGTCGGCGTCGGCCAGGATCACGACTTTGCCGTAGCGCAGGCCGGAGATGTCCTCCTTGCCCGGATCGCAGCCGATCGCGATCGCCAGGTTGTGCACTTCCTCCGAGCCCAGCACCGAGGTGCTGGCGACTTCCCAGGTGTTGAGGATCTTGCCGCGCAGCGGCAGGATCGCTTGGAAATCCTTGTCGCGCGCCTGCTTGGCGCTGCCGCCCGCCGAGTCGCCCTCGACGAGGAACAGTTCGGTGCGCGAGAGATCCTGGCTGATGCAGTCGGCCAGCTTGCCCGGCAGCGCCGGACCCTGGGTGACCTTCTTGCGGACGATCTGCTTCTCGGTCTTGAGCCGCGCACTGGCGCGGTCGATCGCGAGCTGGGCGATCTTCTCGCCCAGATCCGTGTGCTGGTTGAGCCACAGGCTGAAGGCATCGTGCGCGGCGCCCTCGACGAAGCCCGCGGCCTGGCGCGAGGACAGCCGCTCCTTGGTCTGGCCGGAGAACTGCGGGTCGGTCATCTTCATCGACAGCACGAAGGCGACACGGTCCCAGACATCTTCCGGCGCCAGCTTCACGCCGCGCGGCAGCAGATTGCGGAAGTCGCAGAACTCGCGCAGCGCGTCGGTGAAGCCGGTGCGCAGGCCGTTGACGTGGGTGCCGTGCTGCGCGGTCGGGATCAGGTTGACGTAGCTCTCCTGCACAAGCTCGCCATCGACCACCCAGGCGACCGCCCAGTCGACGGTCTCGGTGTCCTTCTTCAGCGCGCCGACGAACAGCTCCGGCGGCAGCAGTTCGCGCTCGGCGAGTTCGCCCTTGAGATAATCGCGCAGGCCGTCCTCGAACAGCCACTGGTCGCGTTCGCCGGTCGCCTCATCCAGCAGCGTCACGGTCAGCCCCGGGCACAGCACGGCCTTGGCGCGCAGCAGATGCCGCAGGGATCGCACGCTGAACTTCGGGCTGTCGAAATACTTCGGGTCGGCCCAGAAGCGCACGCGCGTGCCGGTGTTCTTCTTGCCGACCGTGCCGACCACTTCCAGCGGCGAGGCGCGGTCGCCGTCGCGGAAGGTGATGCGGTGCTCGCTGCCGTCGCGCTTGATGTGCACTTCCACCAGCGTCGACAGCGCATTGACCACGCTGACGCCCACGCCGTGCAGGCCGCCGCTGAAGGTGTAGTTCTTGTTGCTGAACTTTCCGCCCGCGTGCAGGCGGGTGAGGATCAGTTCGACGCCCGGAATCTTTTCCTCGGGATGGATGTCGACCGGCATGCCGCGGCCGTCGTCGGACACTTCGCAGCTGCCGTCCTTGAACAGCGTGACGGCGATTTCGCGGGCGTGCCCCGCCAGCGCTTCGTCGACGGCGTTGTCGATGACCTCCTGCGCCAGATGGTTCGGGCGCGTGGTGTCGGTGTACATGCCGGGGCGGCGTTTGACCGGATCCAGGCCGGAGAGGACTTCGATGTCGGCGGCGTTGTAACGGGTGTTCATTCGAGGCTGCGCGGCGGGAATCGGCGCATGTTAAAGGAATTGCCGATCCGCCGATTCCGGAGCGTGTCGCGGCGGAAAACAGCGCGATCCGCGTCATCGCCGCATGTAAGCGGTTGCAATGAAGTTAGGACCGTGTGGACCCCCTGTAAGCAGGCCGTTGTTCAGTTGCGGGCCGGGTCGCGGTGGCTAGGTTCGAATCGTCGAGCAGATCCAGCCGACACCCTTCATCCGCCGCGCCGCCGCGGATGGTTTGCAAGACGCAACGCTGCTCCACTTTCGAATTCAAATCCGGAGAGTCCAATGAAGACCCGCAACGTGTTGTTCGCCGCCATCGTCGCCACCGCCTTCGCCGCCCCGGCGTTCGCCCAGGATGCCTCGGTCGAGCAGCAGGCCCGCGACGCCCAGATCGCCGCGCAGCAGGCCGAGCAGGCCGCCCAGACCGCCGAGGCATCGGCGCAGGCTGCCGAAACCGCCGCCACCGAAGCCGATTACGCGACCGACGCGGTGAACGAGGCCTACGACGCGCAGGCCGACGCCGCCGTCCAGACCGCCGAAGAGCCGGTGCCGCAGGTCGAGGAAGAAGAGGAAGATCCGGCCTGATCCACGCGCCTGGCTGTACCCACGAACGCCCCGCCCAGTCGGGGCGTTCTGCTGTGCGGGCGGGTGTCGATGTGGCCGACCGGGGCGCAGGACCGGGCGCGGTTCGGCCACAGCCTGTAGAATGGGGCTTTCCAGCGACCCGCTGTCCCCATGACGCCTCCTTCCAGTTCCATCACTCCGCTCGTGTTCGTGACCGGCGGCGTGGTCTCTTCCCTCGGGAAGGGCATCGCGGCCGCCTCGCTGGCGGCCATTCTCGAAGCCCGCGGCCTGCGGGTGACGATGATGAAGCTCGATCCCTACATCAACGTCGACCCCGGCACGATGAGCCCGTTCCAGCACGGCGAGGTCTACGTGACCGACGACGGCGCGGAAACCGACCTCGATCTCGGCCACTACGAGCGCTTCATCAATGTGCGCCTGTCGGGCAAGAACTCGATCACGACCGGCAAGATCTACGAGAGCGTGATCCGCAAGGAACGCCGCGGCGATTACCTCGGCGCGACCGTGCAGGTCATCCCGCACATCACCGACGCGATCAAGCGCGCCATCGACGAGGCCACGCAGGGCTACGACGTGGCCCTGGTCGAAATCGGCGGCACCGTCGGCGACATCGAGTCGCTGCCGTTCCTCGAGGCGATCCGCCAGATCCGCACCGACCGCGGCAGCGACAAGGCCGTCTTCATGCATCTGACCCTGGTGCCGTACATCGCGGCCGCCGGCGAGCTGAAGACCAAGCCGACGCAGCACTCGGTCAAGGAACTGCGCTCGATCGGCATCCAGCCCGACATCCTGCTGTGCCGCAGCGAGCAGCCGCTGCCCGACGGCGAGCGCCGCAAGATCGCCTCGTTCACCAACGTGTCGGAGAAGGCGGTGATCTCGGCCGTCGATCTCGACAACATCCACAAGATTCCGATGTGGCTGCATGCGCAGGGCCTGGACGAGATCGTCGTCGAGCGCCTGCGCCTGGGCGACAAGGCCAAGCCGACTGCGGATCTTTCCGAGTGGATCGACGTGGTCAATGCGGTCGAGCATCCGATCGACGAAGTGGTGATCGGCGTCGTCGGCAAGTACGTCGACCACAAAGACGCCTACAAGTCGGTCGGCGAAGCACTCAAGCATGGCGGCGTGCGCCAGCGCACCCGCGTCAGTCTGAAGTGGATCGAATCGCAGGACATCGAGCGCGACGGCGCCGCCGCGTGGCTCGGCGACGTGGACGGCGTGCTGGTGCCCGGCGGTTTCGGCGACCGCGGTTTTGAAGGCAAGGTCCTCGCCTCGCAGTACTCGCGCGAAACCGGCCTGCCGTATTTCGGCATCTGCTACGGCATGCAGGCCGCCGTCGTCGACGTGGCGCGCAATGTCGCCGGTCTCGAAGGCGCCAACAGCACAGAGAACGACAAGCAGTCGCCGCATCCGGTGATCGGTCTGATCACCGAATGGCGCACGCAGTCGGGCGATGTCGAGCGCCGCAGCGAGGACAGCGATCTGGGCGGCACGATGCGCCTGGGCCTGCAGGAACAGCGCCTCAAGCCCGGCACGAAGTCACGCGAGGTCTACGGCCAGGATGTCGTCGGCGAGCGCCATCGCCACCGCTACGAATTCAACAACCGTTACCGCACCCAGCTCGAGGACGCCGGCCTGGTGATTGCCGCCAAGTCGATGGACGACCTGCTGGTGGAGATGGTCGAACTGCCGCAGCATCCGTGGTTCATCGCCTGCCAGGCGCATCCCGAATTCCTGTCCACGCCGCGCGGCGGCCATCCGCTGTTTATCGGCTTCGTGCGCGCCGCGCGCGAGAACAAGGCCGGCGGCGCGCTGCTCAAGGAGGCACACGCATGAAGCTCTGTGGATTCGAGGTCGGTCTCGACCAGCCGTTCTTCCTGATCGCCGGCCCCTGTGTCATCGAGTCGGAGCAGCTGCAGCTCGACGTCGCCGGCCAGCTAAAGGAGATCACGTCCGATCTGGGCATCAATTTCATCTTCAAGTCGAGCTTCGACAAGGCCAACCGCACGTCCGGCACCAGCTTCCGCGGCCCGGGCATGGAAGAAGGCCTGCGCGTGCTGGCGGAAGTGAAGCGCCAGCTCGGCGTGCCGGTGCTGACTGACGTGCACGAATACACGCCGATGGACGAGGTCGCTTCGGTCGTCGACGTGCTGCAGACGCCGGCCTTTCTCGTGCGCCAGACCGATTTCATCAAGAAGGTCTGCGCCGCCGGCAAGCCGGTCAACATCAAGAAGGGCCAGTTCCTGTCGCCGTGGGACATGAAGCCGGTCGTCGAGAAGGCCAAGTCCACCGGCAACGACCAGATCATGGTCTGCGAGCGCGGCGCGAGCTTCGGCTACAACAACCTGGTCAGCGACATGCGCTCGTTGGCGGTGATGCGCGAGACGAATTGCCCGGTCGTGTTCGACGCGACCCACTCGGTGCAGCTGCCGGGCGGGCAGGGCAATTCCAGCGGCGGCCAGCGCGAGTTCGTGCCGGTACTGGCACGCGCGGCGATCGCGGTCGGCGTCGCCGGTGTGTTCATGGAAACGCATCCCAAGCCCGAAGAAGCGCTCAGCGACGGCCCGAACGCGTGGCCGCTGGGCCGCATGCGCGCGTTGCTGGAAACGATGCTGGAACTCGACGCCGTCACCAAGCGTGCCGGCTTCGCGGAAGCCGACCTCTGACCGGCTGGTGGCCCTGGCTGATCGCCTTGCTGTCGTGCGCGGCAGCGGTCGCCTTGGCCGTGCGCAGTGCCCGCAAGATCGCGGCGTCGGCCGTACCGGTCGCGCGCGACGAGCCGTTGCTGCACGCGGCACGTGCGCGCGCCCAGGCGTCGATCGATGAGCTGCGTCCGCATGTCGGTTCGCCACTGCAGGTCGGGGTGAAGATCCCGCTGCGCAACGCGGCCGACGAAATCGAACACGTCTGGGGCACGCCGGAATCGATCGATGCCGCATCGGTGACGGTGCGCATCGTGACCCCCTTCGTCGATGGCGCGACGCCGTCCGAGCCGGTGACCGTCGCGGTCACCGAGATCGAGGACTGGCAGGTGTTTCTTGACGACGGCCGTATCCTCGGTGGCTTCGGCACCCGTGCGCAGATGGCCGTGGCCCGCCGCGACGGCCACCCGATTCCCGAACACGTTCTGGCCCAGGAAGCGCGCTTCGTCGACGCCTGAGCACTCCCATTTTCCCGAACGAGACTTTCGACCCGACCATGACCGCCATCGCCAAGATCCACGCCCGCGAGATCCTCGACTCCCGCGGCAATCCGACCCTCGAAGCCGAAGTGACGCTGGAAGACGGCAGCTTCGGCCGTGCGATGGTGCCGTCCGGCGCCTCGACCGGCGCCCGTGAGGCGGTGGAACTGCGCGATGGCGACAAGACGCGCTATCTCGGCAAGGGCGTGCAGAAGGCCGTCGGCAACGTCAACGGCGCGATTGCCGAGGCATTGAAGGGCTTCGATGCCGCCGACCAGGCGGGTCTCGACAAGCGCCTGATCGATCTCGACGGCACCGAGAACAAGGGCCGTCTGGGCGCCAACGCGCTGCTCGGCGTTTCGATGGCGAACGCGCATGCGCTGGCCGCGTCGAAGAAGATGCCGCTGTGGAAGCTGCTCGGCGGCGACCGCGCGCCGGTGCTGCCGGTGCCGATGATGAACATCATCAACGGCGGCGCGCATGCCGACAACAACGTCGATTTCCAGGAATTCATGGTGCTGCCGGTCGGCTTCTCGAGCTTCTCCGAGTCGCTGCGCGCGGGCACCGAAATCTTCCACGCGCTCAAGTCCGTGCTCAAGAGTCACGGCCTGAGCACGGCGGTGGGTGACGAAGGTGGCTTCGCGCCGGACTTCCGCAGCAACGTCGAAGCGCTCGACACGATCCTCGAGGCGATCGGCAAGGCCGGTTACGCCGCGGGCGACGACGTGCTGCTGGGCCTGGACGTCGCGTCGAGCGAGTTCCATGACAACGGCAAGTACCACCTGGTCGGCGAGAACAAGCGCCTGACCGGCGAGCAGTTCGTCGACTTCCTCGCCGACTGGGCCGCGCAGTACCCGATCGTCACGATCGAGGACGGCATGGCCGAGGACGACTGGACCGGCTGGAAGCAGCTCACCGACCGCATCGGCAGCAAGGTGCAGCTGGTCGGCGACGATCTGTTCGTCACCAACCCGAAGATCTTCAAGGAAGGCATCGATTCCAAGACCGCGAACGCGATCCTGATCAAGGTCAACCAGATCGGCACGCTGACCGAAACGCTCGAAGCCATCGCGATGGCGGATGCGGCCGGTTACGCCGCGGTCGTGTCGCACCGTTCGGGCGAGACCGAGGACACGACGATCGCCGACATCGCGGTCGCCACCACGGCCACGCAGATCAAGACCGGTTCGCTGTGCCGCAGCGATCGCGTCGCCAAGTACAACCAGCTGCTGCGCATCGAAGAGGCCCTGGGCAGTGCTGCCCGGTACGCCGGCCGCGATGCGTTCGTGTCGCTGAAGCGCTGATTCCACAGGACACAGGTCAATGCGCGCGTTGCTCGTCGTGCTGCTGGTGCTCGCCACCCTGCTGGCCTGGTTGCAGTACCGGTTGTGGTTCGGTGTGGGCGGGACCGAGCAGGTCGAGGAGCTGCGCGGTCGCGTCGAGACGCAGGCACGCCAGAACGAAGGCCTGGAGCAACGCAACGCCGCGCTCGCGGCCGAAGTCGCCGACCTCAAATCAGGTGAGGCGGCGATCGAGGAGCGCGCGCGTGGCGAGCTGGGCATGATCAAGCCGGGCGAAACCTTCTACCGCGTCGTCGACGATGCCCGCATCGCGCCGCTGCCGGCCGAGCACGCGCTCGATCCGGACGCGCAGCGCCGCGCGCAGGACCAGGCGCCGTGAGCAACTGGGTGATCGTGCCGGCCGCCGGTCGCGGCAGCCGGTTCGGTGGCGCGGTGCCGAAACAGTTTCTCGAGGTGGGCGGGCGGAGCGTTCTGGCGCACACGCTCGACGCGCTCGCCGGGCATTCCGGCATCGGCGGCGTCGTGCTGGTGCTCGGTGCCGACGACGCACCGCTGCTGCCCGACGCCGTGCTGCACGGCAAGCCGCTGGTCCGCGCACCGGGCGGCGACACGCGTGCGGCATCGGTGCTCGCCGGTCTGCATGCATTGCCCGAATCGGTCCGCCCCGACGACTTCGTGCTGGTGCACGATGCCGCGCGTCCGAACCTGCACGCCGACGATCTCGACGCGCTGCTCGAACGCGGCCGCATGGATCCGGTCGGCGCGATTCTCGCCGCACCCGTGCGCGACACGCTCAAGCGGGCAGGCGACGACGGCGGCATCGACGGTACCGAACCCCGCGAACGCCTGTGGCGCGCGCTGACCCCGCAGCTATTCCGCCGCCTGCAACTGGGCCGCGCACTCGAAGCCGCCGATGTCGACGGCATCGCGGTCACCGACGAAGCCATGGCCATGGAGCGCCAGGGCGCGCGCCCGCTGCTGGTCGAAGGCCGCGAGGACAATTTCAAGATCACGACGCCGGCGGATTTCGCGCGCTTCGAGTTCGAGCTGTCGCGACGCAGGTAAGGACTGCCCACGGATCTACGCAGATGCGCGCGGATCGAAGCGAAGCCTTCGTAGGTGCATCAGCCGCCCCTGTGACTTGCCCAGGTCCCAATCCGTGGCAAGCTGCCGTCCCGTTTTTCCTGCAGGGTCCGCCCCATGACCGCCACGCCTGATTTCCGCATCGGCCAGGGCTTCGATGTCCACGCCTTCGGCGACGGCGACCACGTCATGGTCGGCGGCGTCCGCATCCCGTTCGAGCGCGGCGTACTCGCGCACAGCGATGGCGACGTCGCGCTGCATGCACTGTGCGACGCGATGCTCGGCGCGCTCGCGCTCGGCGACATCGGCGTGCATTTCCCGCCGACCGATGACCGCTGGAAGGGCGCCGACAGCCGTGCGCTGCTGCGGCATTGCAACGTGCTGCTGGCGGAGCGCGGCTGGCGCGTCGGCAATGCCGACGTCACCGTGATCTGCGAGCGGCCGAAGATCGGTCCGCACGCGGCTGCGATGCGCACGGCAATCGCCGACGACCTCGGCATCGCGCTCGACTGCATCTCGGTCAAGGCGACGACCAGCGAACGCCTCGGCTTCACCGGCCGTGGCGAAGGCATTGCCGCGCAGGCGGTGTGCCTGCTGGTGCGCGATGGCGGCTGAGCCGGACGAGAGCGCCGACATCGCAGCCGGCACGCCGACCGCGCACGGCGCGCCGGTGCTGTCGGCGACGATCCGCCAGCATCCGTCGGATTTCCGCGTCGACGAGATCGACGGCTTCGAGGCCAGCGGCGCGGGCGAACATCTGCTGCTGACGATCGAGAAGACCGGCATGAACACCGCGTTCGTCGCGCGCCTGCTCGCGCAGTGGGCCGACGTCGACGGTCGTGCGGTCGGCTATGCGGGCCTGAAGGATCGCCACGCGCTGACGACGCAGCGTTTCACCGTGCAGTTGCCGGGCCGTGACGCACCCGACATCGCCGCGCTCGAAGCCATGGCCACCGGTCATGGCCAGTCGCTGCGCGTGCTGGCGCAGGCGCGGCACGCGCGCAAGCTGCCCCGCGGCGCGCTGGCGGGCAACCGTTTCGTGCTGACGCTGCGCGATGTCGTCGGCGATATCGCGGCGATCGAGGCGCGTCTGCAGACGATCGCCTCGCGCGGCGTGCCGAACTATTTCGGCGAACAACGCTTCGGCCACGACGGCGGCAACATCGACAAGGCGCTGCGCATGTTCGCCGCGCCGCGCCGCCGCATGGACCGCGACCAGCGCGCGATGCTGCTGTCGGCCGCGCGCTCGGCGCTGTTCAACCGCGTGCTCGCGGCGCGCGTCGACGCTGGCGACTGGGACACCGGACTCGATGGCGAGGTCTGGATGCTCGACGGCAGCCGCAGCGTGTTCGGGCCCGAGCCGGCAAGCGCCGAGCTCGACGCACGCGTCGCCGCGCAGGACATCCATCCCACCGCGCCGCTGTGGGGCCGTGGCGCGCTGCGCAGCGCGGGCGACGCACGCGCACGCGAAACCGCGGCGCTCGTCGATCCGCAGTCGCTGGCATTGCGCGAGGGTCTGGAGACTGCCGGCCTGTCGCAGGAACGTCGCGCGACACGCCTGCAACCGGGCGAACTGCAGTGGCGCTGGCCGGCGCCGGACCAGCTGCAGCTTTCGTTCGTGTTGCCGGCCGGCTGCTATGCCACTTCGGTGCTCGCCGAACTCGGCACCATCGGCAATGCCGCCGCCCGTCGGCCGGCACCGGACGCGCCGACCGGCGGTTGATCGGCCTGCGCGGCGCGGGTGTATAGCGCAGGGGCAGGTACCGCAACGGCGGCGCACCTGCGCCGAGCCAGTCGCCGCGGAGTCCGACCATGCCGTCCTTCCTCCGAACCACTCTCGTCCTGTCGGCCTGCGCGCTTGCGGCCTGCGCCAGCAGTTCGCCACGCCTGGCGGATGCACCACCCCGTGAGGTGCGGATGCAATCCGGGGATCCACTGCGGATCACGACCGACGATGCCTACATCGCGAAGGTCAACCGCGAGGCGCAGCGCCGCGGTCTGCAGGTGCAGTGGATCAATCCGCCCTTGCAGCGGAACGACTGATCGCGTTCAACCGGCGACGCGCAGCGCGGGATCGCTGATTTCCAGGCCGCGCAGGATCACGCCCGCGTGCGTGCGGTTGCGTGCGCCGAGCTTTTCGAAGATCGCCGACATGTGCGCCTTGATCGTGCGTTCCTGCACGTCGAGGCGATCGGCGATCTGCTTGTTGAGCAGGCCTTCAGCGACCAGGCGCAATACCCGGAACTGCTGCGGCGTCAGGCTCGCGAGGCGCGCGGCGAGATCCATGTCCGCCGGCGCCGACTGCGCGCGTGCGACCGCGCCGCGGAGCGCCAGCGGCAACCACTGCTCGCAATCGAGCACCGCGCGGATCGCTTCGCGCAATTCGTCGAGGCCGGCGCTCTTTGGGATGTAGCCGGCGACGCCGTGATCAAGCGCGCGGCGCACGACCAGCGGGTCTTCGTTCGCCGATACCAGCACCACCGCCACTGCCGGGAACTGCGCGCGGATCGCCGCCAGTCCGGCGAGCCCATGGTTGCCGGGCATGTGCAGGTCCAGCAGCACGAGATCGATGTCGTCTTCGTTCTCCAGCGCTTCGAGCACGCCGTCGAGCGTCTCGGCCTCGCGCGTGGTGACGTCGGGCGCCGCGTCGGCCGCGGCGCCACGCAAGGCGGCGCGGAACAGCGGGTGGTCGTCGGCGATCAGCAGCTTGGGCATTCGGGGGCCGGGATGGGGATTCGGAATCGGGATCCGGCGCGGTGGCCGCCAGCGTCGGCGTCGACTCCCGGGTCCGGATCCGAGCGCCACACTAGCAAGCCCGGGCCAGCCGCGCGGCTGGTACCAAAGTACGATGGCCGCCGGCGAACGCGCTGCTACGGTGCCTGCATGACCAAGACCCGCATGCTCCGGCCGCTGTGCCTCGCCACCCTCGCGCTCTCGCTCGCCGCCTGTGCCGGCAGTGCGACGCGCAGCGATCCTGCCTCGATGCGCGGAGACGACGCCACGATGTTCAGTGCCCAGCGCACCAGCCTCCACCGCGGCGACGACGATCTGCTGACCGCCGGGCTCGGGCTGGCCGGCCTGCAGGCGATGACGCCGCCGACCTTCGCCGATCCGGAGCGTCCACTCGCGGCCGAAGCACGCCGTCGTGCGCTGTGGGCGAACTGGCGCGGCATCGCCGACCTGGCGCCGGGCGGCGGCTACGGCACGCTCTACGGCAGCCTGACCGCCGTGCCGGGCCGCGAATTCCACGCGCTGGCCACGGTGCCCGGCGCCTCGCAGCCGCATCGTGTGCTGGTGCAGGTGCCCGACGATTTCGACCGCACGCGTCGCTGCATCGTGGTGACCGCCTCGTCCGGCTCGCGTGGCATCTACGGCGCGATCGCCGTCGCCGGCGCCTGGGGTCTGCCGAAGGGCTGCGCCGTCGCCTACACCGACAAGGGCGCAGGCACCGATTACTTCGACGCCGATGCCGGCCTCGGCGTCGCGGCCGATGGCACGCCGTCCGCCGATCGCACGCAGGCCGTCTTTGCGCCGCAGGGCGCGGGGAAGGGCGTTGCGTTCAAGCATGCGCATTCCGGCGACAACCCCGAGGCCGACTGGGGCCGCCACGTCCGCCAGGCCGCCGAATTCGCGCTGCAGGCGCTGGGCGAGGCGTATCCGGACGATGCGCCGTTCGATTTCGACAGCACCCGCGTCATCGCGGTCGGCATTTCCAACGGCGGCGGCGCGGTGCTGCGCGCGGCAGAACTCGAAGGCGACTGGCTCGATGCCGTGGTCGCCGGTGAGCCCAGCGTCCACGTCGATGCACCGGGCGCGCGTTCGCTCTACGACTACACCACCGAAGCCGCGCTGCTGATGCCGTGCGCGCTGCTCGCCGTCGACAACCTGCCGCAGCCGCCGTTGACCGCACAGGTTGCACCGCTGTGGACCGCGCGTTGCGCCTCGCTGCGCGCGGCCGGTCTGGTCGAAGGCGACGACGCTGCGGCGCAGTCGCGGTCGGCACTGGGAATCCTGCGCACCCACGGCTGGACCGATGGTGCGCTGCGCGCGGGCGCCCTGTCGGCGGGCTTCGACCTGTGGCGCGCGATCGCCGCGACCTATGCATCCGCGTACGGCCGTTTCGAGGCCGACGCGCATCCCTGCGGATACCGCTACGCGGCGCAGGGCCCGGACGGCAGTCCGCGTCCGGCGACCGCGACCGAACGCGCGACCTGGTGGAGCGACGGCAGTGGCATTCCGCCGGGCGCGGGTGTCGGCCTCGTCGACACGCGCATGGCGGGTGCCGATCCGCTGCTGCCCGGCCTGCAATGCCTGCGCGCGCTCAACGATGGCGACGATGCGGCCGCGAAACGCGTCCAGGCCGGCATCACCGAGACGCAGGTCGGTCTGCCGCGCGCAGGTCTGCCGGTCGTCGTGATCCATGGCACCGACGACGGCCTGATCCCGATGGCGTTCACCAGCACGCCCTATGTCGGCTGGGCGAAGGCGGCCGGGCGCGACGTGCGTCTGTGGCAGGTCGCCAATGCGCAGCACTTCGACGGATTCCTCGGCCTGCCGGACTACGCCGCGCGCTACGTGCCGCTGCTGCCATACGTGTACGCCGCGCTCGACCGCGTCGACGCGCACTTGGACGGCAACGGCGCGCTGCCGGCGGACGCCGCGATTCAGACCACGGCGCGTGGCGCAGGCAAGCCGCTCGACGCCGTCCACCTCGCGGTCCCCCGCTGACGCCCCCCCGCTGACGGACTAACGTCTGACGCCCTTCTCCTGACGGCAAACGCTTGCAGTGCCCATGCGTTAGTAGTAATACTACTCACCATGGACTTGACCCAGACCCAGCACGCGATTCTCGAAATGATCGGCGAGCGCATCGCGGCCGAAGGCATGCCGCCTTCGCAGACCGAGATCGCCCGCGCGTTCGGCTTCAGTGGCGTGCGTGCCGCGCAGTACCACCTCGATGCCCTGGAAGCCGCCGGCGCGATCGAGCGGGTGCCGGGACGGGCACGTGGCATCCGCGTGCTGGTCCCGGTGCAGCAGGCGCAGCACGCACTGGCCCTGGGCGCCACGCCCGGTGATGCGCTCCGCCTGCCGGTGCTCGGGCAGGTCGCCGCCGGCGCACCGATCGGTGCCGACATCGGCTCGGACGATTACCTCGTCCTCGACCGCGTGCTGTTTTCGCCGTCGCCCGACTACCTGCTCAAGGTCAAGGGCGACTCGATGCGCGATGAAGGCATCTTCGAAGGCGATCTGATCGGCGTGCACCGTACCCGCGATGCGCGCTCGGGCCAGATCGTCGTCGCCCGTGTCGATGACGCGATCACGGTCAAGCTGCTGAAGATCGGCAAGGACCGCATCCGGCTGATGCCGCGCAATCCCGATTACGCACCCATCGAGGTGCTGCCCGACCAGGACTTCGCGATCGAAGGCCTGTACTGCGGGCTGGTCAGGCCGAACCGTTGAGCGCCTTGCCACGGCGGCGCACGGGATGCGGGGTGTTTCCCGACCGGCATCCGCGTCGCGCGCCGCTGACCGGCGCGCATCCACCCACTTAATTTGATGTCCTCCCTGCAGCGTCGCAGCCTGTGCGACCTGCGATTGCGAGGATGCATCCACCAGACCGGAACACGAATGACGAGGACCACCACGATGGACGAGAACAAGAAGCGCGCGCTCTCCGCAGCCCTGAGCCAGATCGAGAAGCAGTTCGGCAAGGGCTCGGTGATCCGCATGGGCGACCGCGTGTCGGAAGTGGTCCCGGTGATCCCGACCGGTTCGCTGCAGCTCGATCTCGCACTCGGCATCGGCGGTCTGCCGCGCGGCCGCGTCATCGAGGTCTACGGCCCGGAATCGTCGGGCAAGACCACGCTGACCCTGCAGACGATCGCGCAGTGCCAGAAGATGGGCGGCGTCGCGGCGTTCATCGACGCCGAGCATGCGCTCGATCCCACGTACGCCGCGAAGCTCGGCGTCAACGTCGAGGATCTGCTGGTCTCCCAGCCCGACACCGGCGAGCAGGCGCTCGAGATCGCCGACATGCTGGTGCGCTCGAACTCGGTCGACATGGTCGTCATCGACTCCGTTGCCGCGCTGACCCCGCGCGCCGAAATCGAAGGCGAGATGGGCGACCAACTGCCGGGCCTGCAGGCCCGTCTGATGAGCCAGGCGCTGCGCAAGCTGACCGGCAACATCAAGCGCAGCAACTGCATGGTGTTCTTCATCAACCAGCTGCGCATGAAGATCGGCATCATGATGCCGGGCCAGAGCCCCGAGACCACGACGGGCGGCAACGCGCTGAAGTTCTACGCGTCGGTCCGCCTCGACATCCGCCGCATCGGCGCGATCAAGAAGGGCGACGAGATCATCGGCAACCAGACCCGCATCAAGGTCGTCAAGAACAAGATGGCGCCCCCGTTCAAGCAGGTCATCACCGAAATCCTCTACGGCGAAGGCATCAGCCGCGAAGGTGAACTGATCGACATGGGTGTCGAGGCCAAGCTGATCGAGAAGGCGGGCGCCTGGTACAGCGCGGGTGACGAGCGGATCGGGCAGGGCAAGGAGAACGCCCGCCAGTACCTCAAGGACAACCCGGAAGTGGCCGCGCGCATCGAGGCGGGCATCCGCGAGAAGCTGCTGCCGGCAGCCGTGCTGGCGGCCGCGGCGGCGGGCAATGAAGAAAACGACGACGACTGAGCCGGCCGCGTCGGGCCTGCCCGGCGGCGGCGAACCGCATGACACGGACCTGCCGGCAGGCGGGTCCGTGGAACGCCTCGACGCAGCCGAGTCCGGATTGACCGCCCAGGGTGATACGCCTGCCACGGGCAGGCGCAGGAAACGCCGCGAACTGACGCCCGCCCAGCGGGCGTTGTCGTTGCTGGTACGGCGTGAGCATTCGCAACCCGAACTCCTGCGCAAGCTCGCCGCGCGCGGCATCGAGCCCGAAGCCGCTGCCGATGCCGTCGAGCGCATGCGCGAGGCCGGCTGGCAGGACGACGGCCGCTTCGCCGCGAGCCTCGCCCGCAGCCGGGCCACGGGCGGCCACGGCCCCTTGCGGATCGAGGCCGAACTGGCGACGCATCGGCTCGATGCGGGCAGGATCGCTGCCGCCTTCGAATCGCTGGCCGCCGACGGCGACGCCGACTGGCCGCAGCGCGCACGCGATCTGCTCGAGCGTCGTTACGACGTGGCCGGGTTCGCGGACGATCCGGCACTGCGGCGCAAGGCCGTGGATTTCCTGCTGCGTCGTGGGTTCGACGGCGAGACCGCCTATGGCGCGGTCCGCGCGTTGCGGGACGATCCAGGCGCCGTGTAGCACGCGCGCGGGTTGCGCCGGTGCAGCGGCGCGCGTGGCCCCCGGACGGCCTGCTACCCTTTGCGGCTGTGGGCATGGCTCCGGACCTGTCCCCGCCGAGATGGCGGGCGTGCACGGCTGCCGGGGATGCCCTTACTCCCTCCAGCACGTCCGTCACGCCAGGCCCATGACCACGCAGACCCCCACCAGCACCGCCCAGATCCGCAGCGACTTCCTCGAGTTCTTCAAGGGCAAGGGCCACACCATCGTGCCGTCGGCGCCGCTGGTGCCCGGCAACGATCCCACGCTGCTGTTCACCAACTCCGGCATGGTGCAGTTCAAGGACGTATTCCTGGGCGCCGAGAAGCGCAGCTACGTGCGCGCGGCCGACGTCCAGCGCTGCCTGCGCGCGGGCGGCAAGCACAACGATCTCGACGTCGTCGGCTACACCGCGCGTCACCACACCTTCTTCGAGATGCTCGGCAACTGGTCGTTCGGCGACTACTTCAAGCAAGACGCCATCGCCTGGGCGTGGGAACTGCTGACGCAGGTCTGGAAGCTGCCGGCCGACCGTTTGCTGGTCACCGTCTACCAGACCGACGACGAGGCCTACGCGCTGTGGCGCGACATGGTCGGCATTCCGGAAGACCGCATCGTCCGCATCGGCGACAACAAGGGTGCGCCGTTCGCCTCCGACAACTTCTGGCAGATGGCCGACACCGGCCCCTGCGGCCCCTGCACCGAGATCTTCTACGACCACGGCCCTGCGCATTTCGGCGGCCCCCCGGGCTCGCCCGACGAAGACGGCGACCGCTTCATCGAGATCTGGAATCTGGTCTTCATGCAGTTCGACAAGCAGTCCGACGGCACGCTGGTGCCGTTGCCTGCGCCGTGTGTCGACACCGGTATGGGGCTGGAACGCCTCGCCGCGATCCTGCAGGGCGTGCACAGCAACTACGAGATCGACCTGTTCCAGGCCCTGATCCGCAAGGCCGGTGAACTCACCGGCACGCAGGATCTGGAGAACAAGTCGCTGCGCGTGATCGCCGACCACATCCGTGCCTGCAGCTTTCTGATCGTCGACGGCGTGCTGCCGTCCAACGAAGGTCGCGGCTACGTGCTGCGCCGGATCATCCGCCGCGCACTGCGCCACGGCTGGATGCTCGGCGTGCGCCAGCCGTTCTTCAGCGCGATGGTCGCCACGCTCGACGACGTGATGGGCGAGGCGTATCCGGAACTGCGCGAGAAGCGCGACCTGGTCGAGCGCGCGCTCAAGGCCGAAGAGGAGCGCTTCGCCGAGACGCTCGATGCCGGCATGCGGATCTTCGACGACGTCGCGTCGCGCAGCAACGGCGCGATTCCGGGCGAGGACGCGTTCCGCCTGTACGACACCTACGGATTCCCGCTCGATCTCACCCAGGACATCGCGCGAGAGCGCGGCCTCGAGGTCGACATGCCCGGCTTCGATGCCGCCATGCAGCGCCAGCGCGAGACTGCGCGCGCGGCCGGCAAATTCACGTCGAGCGCCGGCCTGTCGGCCGATCTCGTCGCCCAGCTGTCGCCGACCGTGTTCGTCGGCGACGACCAGCACGAGGCCGACGGTCTGCAGATCCTCGCGCTGCTCGTGGGCGGGCGCCCGGTCGAGTCCGCATCGGCCGGCGACGAAGTCGTCGTGATCCTCGACCGCACACCGTTCTACGGCGAGTCGGGCGGCCAGGTCGGCGATACCGGCGTGCTCGAAGCCGACGGTGTGCGTTTTGAAGTCGACGATACGCAGAAATTCGCGGGCCAGTTCCACGGCCATGTCGGCCGCCTGGTGTCGGGTACGCTGCAGCGCGGTGATCAGGTGCGCGGCGCGATCGATACCGCACGTCGCGGCACCATCGTGCTCAACCACAGCGCGACGCATCTGCTGCACGGCGCGCTGCGCGATCTGCTCGGCACACACGTCGCGCAGAAGGGCTCGCTGGTCGCGCCCGAGCGCCTGCGTTTCGACTTCTCGCATTTCCAGCCGGTGACGACCGACGAACTCGCCGAAATCGAGCGTCGCGTCAACGTCGAAGTGCGCGCCAACCATCCGGTCAGCATCGAGCAGATGGACATGCAGTCCGCGCTCGATTCAGGCGCGATGGCGCTGTTCGGCGAGAAGTACGGCGAGCGCGTGCGCGTGGTGACGATGGGCGAATCGGTCGAATTGTGCGGCGGTACGCACGTCGACCGTACCGGCCGCATCGGCCTGTTCAAGCTCGTGTCCGAAGGCGGCGTGTCGTCCGGCGTGCGCCGTATCGAAGCGCTGACCGGCCAGGCCGCACTCGATCACGTGCGCAGCGATGAAGAGCGCATGCGTCAGGCGGCCGGTCTGCTCGGCGGCACTGCCGGCGAAGTCGGCGAGCGACTGCGCGCGCTGCTCGATCGCCAGAAGCAGCTCGAGCGCGAGCTCGAATCGCTCAAGGCCAAGGCCGCCAGCGGCGCGACCGCCGACCTCGGCGCATCCGCTGTCGACGTCGACGGCATCAAGGTCGTCGCCGCGCGCATCGAAGGCCTCGATGCCAAGGCGCTGCGGGATGCGGTGGATCGTCTCAAGCAGCAGCTCGGCGATGTGGTCGTGCTGTTGGCCGGCACGAGCGACGGCAAGGCGGCGCTGGTCGCCGGCGTCGGCGGCGCCGCGACCGGTCGCGTCAAGGCGGGCGAACTGCTGTCGCACGTCGCGGCGAAAACCGGCGGCAAGGGCGGCGGTCGACCCGACATGGCGCAGGGCGGCGGCGAAGACGGTCCTGCGTTGCTCGCGGCACTCGGCGACGTCCGCCAGTGGGTCGCCGAACGCCTCGGCTAAGCGGGCGCTAAACGCCCGTCCCCGCTTGTTGACCGGCCGCCCGGCAGGGGACATGCTTCACGGCCTAACGAGGTCTGTAATCGGTTTCCAAGGTCGAGAACGGTCCGAATACAGTCCACGCCGGCGCGTCGAAACGGGCCGGTTCCAGGAGATTGCTATGCTGATTTTGACCCGCCGCGTCGGGGAGACGCTGATGATTGGTGACCAGGTGTCGGTCACCGTATTGGGCGTCAAGGGCAACCAGGTGCGCATCGGTATCACCGCACCCAAGGATGTCGCCGTGCACCGCGAGGAGATCTATCAGCGCATCCATCGCGAAGGCGATGGTGCCGACGCGCAAGAAGATTTGCCGCAGACGCCCTGAGCCGTTATCCTTCGCACCGCGTTCGGCGCTTGCGTCGAACGTGTTGCTTCGGAGAGTTGCCCGAGTGGCTGAAGGGGCTCCCCTGCTAAGGGAGTATGGGGCTTAAAACTCCATCGAGGGTTCGAATCCCTCACTCTCCGCCACTGCTCGAATTCGATCGGATTTCTTCGGAAATCGCAGAGAAAAATTCTGGATAGTGGTTGACGAAGCAAACGTTTTGCTAGAAAATTCCGCTTCTGTTCAAGGCGCCCGTAGCTCAGTTGGATAGAGCACCAGGCTACGAACTTGGGGGTCGGAGGTTCGAATCCTTCCGGGCGCACCAGAACAACGAAGAGGCCAGCGAGCGATCGCTGGCTTTTTTGTTGCGCGCATGTTTTCCGCAGGGGCGTGTGCGTCTGTTTCGATCCACTGCGCATCTCGCGATTGGTGGACGCCGCACCGTGCGTTGGCCTGCGACCGCGGCGGCGCGATGCATCTTCGAAGGCATGGATCACGTGCCGTACGCGGCGCTCCCGTCGCCGAGTGGCGGGCGCGACGAGATCTACGCGCGCTTTGCATGCCGGTGCAGAGGCGGGTCTCGATGCGTCGTGGTGAACTTGCATCGCTGACGCCGCCGCATGCGAAGCGCGTCAGCTCGCCGGAACGGAACGTCGGGACACCGGGATTGCAGACGCGACGCTTCGACGCGATCGACCCGCTCTAGGCGGGCACCGCTTCACGACAGTCTGGAGGGCGGGTCACGCCGCGCATCCGGGCGCAGCGTAGCGACGCGCTAGAGTCGCGCGTCCACCGCGTCCGCGGGTAGCACGGCCTTGACGTCGAAGAGCACCGCGCCCGGCTTGCCGAACGCGCGCATGCCATCCGCGCCGAGATCGCGGAACTGCGTGTGCGCGACCGCGAGGATGATCGCGTCGTAGGCGCCGGTCTCCGGCGTGTCGATGGGCGTGAGCCCGTACTCGTGCTGCGCGTACGCCGCCGCGACCCACGGATCGTGCACGTCGACGTCGATGCTGTAGCTCTGCAGTTCGCGCACCACGTCGATCACGCGCGTGTTGCGCAGGTCCGGGCAGTTCTCCTTGAACGCCAGCCCCAGCACCAGCACGCGCGCGCCGGCGGTCTGGATGCCGCGCTGCTGCATCAGCTTCACCACGCGCTGGGCGACGTGCAGGCCCATGCTGTCGTTGATGCGACGGCCGGCGAGGATCACTTCGGGGTGGTAACCGATCTCCTGCGCCTTGTGCGTCAGGTAATACGGATCGACGCCGATGCAGTGGCCACCGACGAGACCCGGTCGGAACGGCAGGAAGTTCCACTTCGTACCCGCGGCTTCGAGCACTTCGTGCGTATCGATGCCGAGGCGATCGAAGATCAGCGCGAGCTCGTTGACGAGGGCGATGTTGACGTCGCGCTGGGTGTTCTCGATGACCTTGGCCGCTTCGGCCACGCGGATGCTCGACACGCGATGCGTGCCGGCTTCGACGATGTCGCGATACAGCGCGTCGACGAACTCTGCCGCCGCGTCGCTGGAGCCTGCAGTGACCTTGAGCGTGTTCTCCAGCCGATGCTGCTTGTCGCCGGGATTGATGCGTTCGGGGCTGTAGCCGACGTGGAAGTCGTCGCGATAGCGCAGTCCGGAAGCGGCCTCCAGGATCGGCACACAGATTTCCTCGGTCGCCCCCGGATACACCGTCGACTCGTAGATCACCACGCCACCGCGCTGCAGGGCCGCGCCGACCGCGCGACTCGAAGCTTCCAGCGCCGACAGGTCGGGCCGCTTGTAGGCATCGACCGGCGTCGGCACGGTGACGATGTGAACGTTGCAGCCTGCGAGATCGGCTGCGTCGGCGCTGTAGCGCAGATGTGCGGCCGCGCGCAGTTCGTCGGGCGACAGCTCGCGGGTGTGGTCGTCGCCGCGCTGCAGGCCGGTCACGCGCGTCTGGTCGATGTCGAAACCCAGCGTCGCGTGGTGGCGGCCGAATGCGACCGCGAGCGGCAGGCCCACGTAGCCGAGGCCGATGACGGCGATGCGGATGTCGTCGCGTGCGGGCAGCGGTGCGGTCATGCAGGAGAGGCTCGTTGGTCGATCGACGCAGTGTAGCGGACGCTCGCAACCCGCCTCAGGTGTCGGCGAGCCAGGCGGCGATCGCGTCCGGCGTGCGCATCCACGCGAAATGGTCGGCCCTCGCGTCCAGGCGCGCGGCGTCGAACCCCTCGATCGCGACATCCGCGCTGCCGAGCTTGCCGAGCAGGAAACGCAGCGACGACGGCGGGCCGAGCCAGTCGTCGCCGAGCCAAGCCGCGCGGACGGGCACCTCGACACGCGCCATCGACGTATCGATATCGACATCGATGCCGGCTGCCGCATAACGCCCGCGCAATCCGCTGCGCGTCCAGTCGGCGATCACGCCGCGTGATTCGTTGCCGGCGAAACGCAGCCGGCGCCCCGGCAATACGCCGCGCGTGCGCGCGAGCCACGCCATGAAGCGGTACAGCGGCGGCAGCGTGTAGCGCACACGCGGCGGAAACGCGCGCCAGTAGGGCGCGCCGCTGGCGACCAGCCATAGCGCGTCGGCCGCATCGGGCTGCAGCGCGAGATGGCAGCAGGCGAGCTGACCACCGAGGCTGTGCCCGCCGACGATGCGCGACGCACCCGGCACGGCGGCGTCCAGCGCCGCTTCGCTGCGTGCGATGTCCGCCAGCAGTTCGCGGTAGCCCCAGTCGTGCGCGCGGCCGGCGCGCAGGCTGCTCGAGCCGATGCCGCGCCATTCGTGCAGGCCGACGGCAATGCCGCGCGCCGCCAGCGCATCGGCGAACGGCAGGTAATGCTTCGCCGGCACGCCCATCGCCGGCAGCCACAGCAGCCGACGCGTCGGGGCATCGGGTACGCGCAGGATCAGTTCGAAGCAATGGCCATCGCCGCTGTCGAGCGGTGCTACGCGGGCCACCGCTGTGCTCACGACGCGAGCGGACCCAGGTGACCGAGCACGCTGACCGCACTGCGTCCGGGGCGGTAGGCGTCGCGCATCGCGCGGTGCACGTAGTCGATGCCGCCGCGGCACGCAGTCGCGGCGTCGTCACCCAGCGCGAGGCGCGCGGCGATCGCCGACGACAGCGTGCAGCCGGTGCCGTGGCCGTCGATCTCGAGCCGCGGCGCGCGATGCGCGAAGGCTGCGTGTGCATCGGCATAGCGATCCACGACCTCGTCGCCCTCGTCCAGATGCCCGCCCTTGAGCAGCACACCGCGCGCGCCGAGTGCGCGCAGCGCCGCAAGTGCGGCTTCTGCGTCGGCGCCTGCCGCGATGCGGCGGCCGAGCAGCAGTTCGGCTTCCGGCAGGTTCGGCGTCAGCACGCGTGCGCGTGGGATCAGGCGCGTGCGCAGCGCGCCGAGTGCGTCGTCGTCGAGCAGCTTCGCGCCCGAGGTCGCGATCATCACCGGGTCCAGCACCACCGGCACATCGGGAACCAGCGCCAGCGCGTCGGCCACGGCGTCGACGATCTCCGCCGTCGCGAGCATGCCGATCTTGACGCTGCGCACGTCGAAGTCGTCGAAGCAGGCATCGAGTTGCGCGCGCAGGAACGCGACCGGCGGCGCATGCACGGCGGTGACGCCACGCGTGTGCTGCGCGGTGAGCGCGGCGATCGCGGACAGGCCGTGCACGCCGTGCGCGGCGAAGGTCTTGAGGTCGGCCTGTATGCCGGCGCCACCGCCGGAATCGGAACCGGCGATCGTGAGCACGGACGGTGGGCGGGGCGCGGACGGATCGGTCATGCGCACATTGTGCAACAGCGCTCGACGCGGAACGCAGCGCACACGCATCGACCGGCCGCGTGTGCGGCCGGTCGTGCGCGGGTCAGAGCACTTCGGACGCGAAGTCGGCCAGACGCGAACGCTCGCCCCGACGCAGCGTGACGTGCGCGCTGTGCGCCCAGTTCTTGAAGCGGTCGACCGCGTAGGTCAGGCCCGACGTCGTCTCGGTGAGGTAGGGCGTGTCGATCTGTTCGACGTTGCCCAGACACACGATCTTCGTGCCGGGGCCGGCGCGGGTGATCAGTGTCTTCATCTGCTTCGGCGTGAGGTTCTGCGCCTCGTCGAGGATCAGATACCGCGACAGGAACGTGCGCCCGCGCATGAAGTTCATCGAGCGGATCTTGATGCGCGAGGCCAGCAGATCGTTGGTCGCCGCGCGGCCCCAGCTGCCGCCTTCCTGGTTGTGCGTCAGCACTTCGAGGTTGTCGGTCAGCGCGCCCATCCACGGGGTCATCTTTTCCTCTTCCGTGCCGGGCAGGAAGCCGATGTCCTCGCCGACGCTGACCGTCGCGCGGGTCATGATGATCTCGCGGTAGCGCTGCTGGTCCATCGTCTGCGCCAGCCCCGCGGCGAGTGCGAGCAGCGTCTTGCCGGTGCCGGCGGTGCCGAGCAGGGTGACGAAGTCGACTTCGGGATCCATCAACGCGTTGAGCGCGAAGTTCTGCTCGCGGTTGCGCGCGTTAATGCCCCACACCGCGTGCTGGCTGTGGCGGAAGTCGTCGACGATCTGCAGCGTCGCGCGGCCGTCCTCCACCCGGGTCACGCGGAATTCCGATTCCTCGTCGCCCGGCAGGTACAGGAACTGGTTCGCGTACCAGCCGTCGTCTTCCGACACGGCGAGGTCGTAGTACGTACGGCCCTTGTCGGTCCACGACCGCAGATCCTTGCCGTGGATCGTCCAGAAATCCGCGGGCAGCGCGGTCGCGCCGGTGTAGAGCAGGCTGAAATCGTCGAGCGCGCGGTCGTTCTCGTAGTCCTCGTTCGGAATGCCGGCGATCGCCGCCTTGATCCGCAGGTTAATGTCCTTGGAGACGAACACCACCGGGTAGTCCGGCTCGGTGCGCACCAGATCGAGGATCGCGCCGAGGATGCGGTTGTCGGGCGCGGCGGCGCCGAACGAGGTCGGATCCTCGGTCGGCGTGGTGGTCTGGAAGCGCAGCTTGCCGACGCTCTGCGCGCCCCGCAGCTGCAGGCCCTGGGGACGCAGCAGCGGCAGGCCGGTGGAGATCTGGTCGCTGCCTGCCGCTTCGATCAGTTCATTGAGGAACCGGCTGACCTGGCGCGCGTTGCGGCTGGCTTCGCTGGTGCCCTTCTTGCCGTTGTCCAGCTCTTCGATCACCTGCATCGGCAGGTAGACATCGTGCTCTTCGAACTTGAACAGCGCCGTGGGGTCGTGCATGAGCACGTTGGTGTCGAGAACGTAGACGCGCTTGCCTTTGGTCATCATCGTCAGTCGGCGTTCCGTGTTGGAGAAGGGATGACGGAAGTGGAGCCTGTGTCGCACACGCACGGCCGCGCCGCCGTGACCCGCGATGCGGGACGGCGAGCGGCACGTTCGGAAATGGCCGTCACTGCGACTGCGCAGCCTGCAGTGCGTCGAGGACGGCCTGCGCATGGCCCTGCACGCGGACCTTGCGCCACTCGACCGCGATACGGCCGTCGGGATCGATCAGGAACGTGCTGCGCTCGATGCCGAGCACGGTCCGGCCATACATGTTCTTTTCGCGGATCACGTCGAACGCGCGACACAAGGCTTCGTCCGCGTCGCTGACCAGCGGAAACGCGAAGCCCTGTTTGGCGCAGAAATTGTCGTGCGATTTCACCGAATCGCGCGAGACGCCCAGCACGTCGGCGCCGAGCGCCTGGAACTGCGGCAGCAGCGCGCTGAAATCCAGGCCCTCGGTCGTACAACCGGGCGTGGAATCCTTCGGGTAGAAGTAGAGGACGAGCCAGCGTCCGGCGTGGTCGGCCAGTGTGGCCTTCGCGCCGCCCGACAGCGCCAGCGGCAGCTGCAGGGTGGCGTTTACGAGCTTCTTGCGTGTTCCGCTCATCGTTCGAACGGGCGTTCCATTGCGACGGTCGTGATCACAATGCGCGCGAGTTCCTGCTTTCGCAAGCGTCCGCGCGCACCGGATCAGAACTTCATCGGATCCATGATCGCGTCGAGGTTCAAGTGGTCGCAGAACTCGAGGAAATCGTCGCGCAGCGCGGCGATGTGCATGTTCGCCGGGATGCCGATCGTGATCTGCGCCGAGAACATGTCCGCGCCGGTCTGCATCGCGCGATACCGCGAAGAATGCAGGCTTTCGATCGTAATGCCCTGACGGTCGAAGAAGTCGGCCAGCTGGAACAGGATGCCGGCCTTGTCGGCCGCGACCACTTCCACGACGTAGGGCAGCAGGTTCGACTGGATCGGCTTCGGGCCGGTGCGGTACCACACCAGCTTCAGGTCTTCCTCGCGCTCCAGACGCGTGAGCATCGCTTCGAGCTTGGCGACCGCATCCCACGGGCCGTTCGCCAGCGCCGTCACCGAGACGTCCCGGCCCACCGTCGACAGGCGCGTGTCGACCAGGTTGCAGCCGCTGTCGGAGATGCGACGCGACACCGACAGCAGCGGCGAGGCCGGATGCGTGGTGTACGCGTTGATCAGCAGGTAATTCTCGTTCGGCGAGGGCCGGGCAGCGGTGTCGGAATCGGTCAAGGGGGCGTCCGCGGCGGGAAATCTGTTCGACTGCGAGGGTCGATGGCGACTGGAGGGTGAACGGCGGTCCGGTCGGGGCCGGATGCGGCGGCCAGCATACTTGCCCGCGCTTCGTGGCCGCAAGTAACATCGGCCAGCTTTTCCGGGCCAAACCGCGCGTTTCCCGGCCTCCTCGTTTCTCTGCGACCGCGCCGCGGCCGCCCATCGGACTCCCATCTTGCGACTCTCAGGCAGCATCACCGCACTCGCCACGCCCTTCGACGCCACCGGTGCACTCGACCGCGCAGCGTGGAAACGGTTGGTCGAGTGGCAGCTGGCGGCCGGTACCCAGGGGCTCGTGGTCGCGGGTTCGACCGGCGAAGCCGCGACGCTGGAAGACGATGAATACGAATGGCTGGTCCGCAGCGCGGTCGAACTGGCCGGCGGCCGCGTGCCCGTGCTCGCCGGCACCGGACTGTCGGCGACGTCGAAGACGATCGCCGCGACGCAGCGGCTCGCGCAGCTCGGCGCGGATATCGCACTCGTCGTGGTGCCGGCCTATGTGCGGCCGACCCAGGCTGGCCTGATCGCGCATTACCGCGCGGTGGCCGATGCCGGCGGCCTGCCGGTGCTGCTCTACAACGTGCCCGGCCGCACCGGCACCGACATGCTGCCCGAGACCGTCGCCGAGCTGGCGAAGCACCCGCGCATCGTCGGCATCAAGGAAGCGCACAGCGGCGCGGAGCGCATGCAGGCGCTGCTCGCCCTGCAGAGCGAGACGTTCGCGGTGCTCAGTGGCGACGATCCGACCGCCGCGCGCGCGATGCTCGCCGGCGCCGATGGTGTGATCTCGGTCGTGTCGAACCTCGTGCCAGGCGCGTTCCGCAAGCTGTGCGATCTGGCCCGCAACGGCCAGGCCGACGCCGCACACGACTGGGACGCGCGCCTGCAGCCGCTGCACGTGTTCTGCGGCATCGAACCCAACCCCATTCCCGTCAAGGCGGTGCTGAGCAGGCAGGGCCTCGGCCATGGCCTGCGTCTGCCTTTGACGACACTGGCCCAGGCGCATGATGCGCAGGCCGACGATGCGACGCGACTCGCGGCGGACCTCGAAACGTCCTGCCGTGCCCGCGCCGCCTGATTTCCCAGGAGATTCCACGATGCGTCCACCCCGTTCCTCCATGCGCTATCTCGCCATTGCCGTCGTCGCGGTCGCAGTCGTGGGCACCAGCGGCTGCCGCTGGTTCAAGAAGGACAACGCGCTGTACGCGCAGAGCCCGGAAACCCGTCCGCTCGAAGTGCCGCCGGATCTCGACCGTCCGCGGACCGACGGTGCGATGGCGCTGCCGGAAGCCACGACGTCGGTCACCCGTTCGGGCACCGCGGCGGTGCCGGCCGATTCGAACGTGTCCTTCAGCGCCACCGGCGCGCGCGACGCGGTGTTCGCACAGGTCGGCGAAGCGCTGGCCGCGACCGACGGCGTGACCGTCAACAGCCGCTCGCAGGTGCTGGGCACCTACGACGTGTCCTATGCCGGCAGCCAGTTCCTGGTGCGCGTGGCCTCCCAGCAGGGCGGCGCCGTGGTGTCGGCCGTCGATCCGCGCGGCGTGGCCGCGACCGGCGATGCGCCGGTGCGTCTGATCGCCTCGCTGCAGGCGGCGCTGGCGCAGTAGGACGGGTCGACGGCGTTCGCGGTCCGGACGTTGTCGATTCCCGGATACGGAAACGGGCGCCTCGGCGCCCGTTTTTTTTCGTCGTGCGAGCGCGCTGCGCGGATCAGCGCTCCAGCAGCGGCAGCTTGTCCGGTTTGCCTTCCCAGTCCTTGGCATCGGCCAGCGCATCTTTGCGCGTGGTGATGACCGGCCACGCCTTGGCCAGATCGGCATTGAGCGCGACGAACGCTTCCTGGCCCGCCGGCACGTCGTCCTCGGGATAGATCGCGTTGATCGGGCATTCCGGCTCGCACAACGTGCAGTCGATGCACTCGTCGGGATCGATGACGAGGAAGTTCGGCCCTTCGTGGAAGCAGTCCACCGGGCAGACTTCGACGCAGTCGGTGTATTTGCACTTGATGCAGTTTTCGGTGACGACGAAAGGCATGGAATTCGGATCGGGCGGGGCGGCGACGGGCTGCAGTTTAAGGCAGCGCCCGCGGCGCCGGTGCGAAGTGTTCGCATTTGCCGGGAAAGCGTGTGCGTTGCGCTGCGTCGGGTCGGGTCTGGTCGGAGGATGACGTGCGACGGTGTCCCGCGCCCGGCGCGAACTCGAAGTCACGGCCAGGATCGATCGTGGTCGCGGAGATGTCGTCGACCGTGCCGCAGGTCCGAGGCCGTGTGACAACGGGTTGCGATCGCTGACCCGTCTGCCGCCGGCGGGGCAGGTGCATTCCGCCGAGCGGGCGCGCATGTCGGCGGAGGACGCTTCGGGTGGGCTGCCGTCCCTCATCCTTCGCCGGCCGGCGGCGGTGCACCACGCGCGCAAACGCAGACAGCCCACGCCTTGCGGCATGGGCTGTCGACTTTTATATGGTGCTCCCTACGGGATTCGAACCCGTGTTTTAGCCTTGAGAGGGCCACGTCCTGGGCCTCTAGACGAAGGGAGCTGGGTGCCGCGAACGGCTCCGGTTGGACGACCGGCCTGCAAACGCGTCTAAGACGTGTGCAGCTTGCTAGTATATCAGGCTTGCTGGCGCCGCAACGGCCGCCTGAGAATTTTTTCAGACTTGATGCATACCGATTCCGCTCCGATTCAAAGCGCCGTGTCCGCCGACCTGCGGATCATTCCGCGCGACCAGCACACCATCTCGCGGCGGCAGATCAGCCAGAACGCGCTGCGCGTGCTGTACCGCCTGCACGAGGCCGGTCACGAGGCCTATCTGGTCGGCGGGGCGGTGCGCGATGTGCTGGTTGGTCTGACGCCGAAAGACTTCGATATCGCGACCGACGCGACGCCGGAGCAGGTCAAGGGACTGTTCCGCAACTGTCGCCTGATCGGTCGCCGGTTCCGCCTGGCGCACGTCGTGTTCGGCCGCGAGATCATCGAGGTCGCCACGTTCCGCGCCAACGTCGACGACGGCAGCGGCGACCGCGAGGTCCACGATGGCGGTCGCCTGCTGCGCGACAACGTCTACGGCACGATCGAAGACGACGCGGTGCGCCGCGACTTCACCGCCAACGCGCTGTATTACGCGATCGCCGATTTTTCGGTGCGCGATTACACCGGTGGTTTCGAGGACGTGCAGAACCGCGTCATGCGCCTGATCGGCGATCCCGACACGCGCTATCGCGAAGACCCGGTGCGCATGCTGCGTGCGGTGCGTCTTGCGGCCAAGCTCGGTTTCACGATCGAGCCCGGTACCGCGGCGCCCATTCCGCGGCTGGCCCCGCTGCTGGCCGAAGCTGCGCCCGCGCGGCTGTTCGAGGAGTGCCTGAAGCTGTTCCTGTCCGGGCATGCCGTCGCCAGCTTCGAAGGCCTCGAGCGCCACGGTCTGCTGCCGGCGCTGTTCCCAGAGTCCGCGGCCGCGCTCGCCAGCAACCGCAGTGGCGCGTTGCGCGCGATGGTGCTCGCGGGCCTGGCATCGACCGATGCCCGCATCGCCGCGGGCGATCCGGTGTCGCCGGCGTTCCTGTTCGCGACCCTGCTGTGGCCGGCGTTCTGCCGCGCCTGGATGAAGCTGCAGGCCGATGGCGTGCAGCCGGTCGAAGCGCAGCGCCGCGCGGCCGATCGCGTCACGCTGCATCAGGTGACCACGGTCGCGCTGCCGCGTCGATTCTCGTTGCCGATGCAGGAAATCTGGCTGCTGCAGGCGCGCTTCCCGCTGCGCCAGCGCAAGCGCGTCACGCGCACGCTGTCGCATCCGCGTTTCCGCGCCGCGTTCGATTTCCTGGTGCTGCGCCAGACCGCGTCCGATGCGCATGCCGCCGACGTCGCGTTCTGGGAAGAAGCCCAGCACGATCCCGACCACGCGATCGCGCTGTATCCGGGCGAGGACGAGGCGGGTGGCAGCGACGACGCACCGCGTCGCCGTCGACGGCGACGTCGTACGCCGGCCGCGGTTGGATGACCCCGCGCGCCCCGCGGAGCGGGCAGAGCGGCGCCCGCACATGAGCGTGCGCGCCTGGGTCGGACTCGGCGGCAATCTGGGCAACGTGCCGCAGGTGCTGCGCGACGCGGCGTCGGCGCTGTCGGCGTTGCCCGGCATCCGGGATCTCCGGCTGTCGTCGCTGTACCGAACGCCGGCCTGGGGCCGCACCGACCAGCCCGATTTCGTCAACGCGGTCGCGGTGTTCGACACCGACCGCGCGCCGATGGATCTGCTCGACGCGCTGCTCGACATCGAACGTCTGTTCGGCCGCACCCGCAGCGACGAGGCCGGCGACCAGTGGGGCCCGCGCACGCTGGACCTCGACCTGCTGCTCTACGGTGATGCCGTGATCACGCTGCCGGGACTGACCGTTCCGCATCCGCGCCTGCATCAGCGCGCATTCGCGCTCGTGCCCCTGTTGGAACTCGACGCCGCCATCGTGATTCCACGCATCGGCGCGGCCGTCGAGGCGCTCGTGCACGTGGATCGTGCCGGCATCGAAGCGCTGCCCTGATCGCGCGTCGGGCCATCGTTCGCTGATCCGCGGCGACGCACTGCGCGGCGCGTCGATGCCGGCGCGCGCGACCGCCCCTTCGGCATTGGTGCGACACTAAGGCGATGAACACTTCATCTTCCGCGCCGGTCACCGTGCCCGCGCTGTTCGAGGCACGCGCCGCCGGTCGCCGGCTGGCGATGCTGACCGCCTACGACGCCGGCTTCGCCCGCACTTTCGATGCCGCCGGCGTGGACCTGCTGCTGATCGGCGATTCGCTCGGCATGGTGGTGCAGGGGCACGGCTCGACGCTGCCGGTCACCGTCGACGACATCGCGTATCACACCGCCTGCGTGGCGCGCGGCGTACAGCGCGCGCTGATCGTGGCCGACCTGCCGTTCCAGGCCGACGCGACGCCCGAGCGCGCCCTCGACGCATCGACGCGGCTGCTGCAGGCAGGCGCCGGCATGGTCAAGCTGGAAGGCGCGACGCCGAACAAGTGCGAGGTGGTGCGTTTTCTCGTCGAACGCGAAATTCCGGTCTGCGCGCATCTCGGCCTCACGCCGCAGTCGGTCCTGCGTTTCGGCGGCTTCAAGATCCAAGGGCGTGGTGATGCCGCGGCGCAGGCGCTGCGTGACGACGCACGCGCGATCGCCGACGCCGGCGCGACGCTGATCGTGCTCGAAGGCGTGCCGGCTGCGCTGGCGGCCGAGATCACCGCCGCCTCTCCTGTCCCGACGATCGGCATCGGCGCCGGCCCGGACTGCGATGGTCAGGTGCTGGTGCTGCACGACATGCTGGGCCTCGACAGCGGCCATCGCCGGCCGAAGTTCGTGCGCGATTTCCTCGTCGATGGCGGCTCGGTCGCCGGCGCCGCGCGCGCCTACATCGACGCGGTGCGTGACGGCAGCTTCCCGGGTCCGGAACACTCCTACAAATAAGCGATCGTGGTGTCCGGGCAGGGCGGCGACGACATGTAGACGACGATGTGCCGAAGCGTGCGCTGACGCCCGACGCTGCCGATCTGCGAAAATCGACGCCTCCCCATTGCCGGACCCGCCGTGATCGACACCGTCCATGACCTCGCCGCGCTGCGCGCGCGGATCGCCGACTGGAAGCGCGCGGGCCTGCGCATCGGTCTCGTGCCGACGATGGGCAATCTGCATGCGGGTCATTTCTCGCTGGTCGAGGCATTGCGCGCGCGCGTGGATCGCGTGGTCGCCAGCGTGTTCGTCAATCCCACCCAGTTCGGCCCGAACGAGGACTTCGCCCGCTATCCGCGCACGCCGGACCAGGACGCGCGGGGTCTCGCCAACGCAGGCTGCGATCTGCTGTGGCTGCCGTCGGTCGAGGCGATGTATCCGCTGGGCCTGCGCAACACGGTGACCGTGCGCGTGCCGGGCGTGACCGAGGTGCTCGACGGCGCGCACCGCCCCGGCCACTTCGACGGCGTGGCGACCGTGGTCGCGCGTCTGTTCAACCAGGTGCAGCCCGACGTCGCCGCATTCGGGCGCAAGGATTACCAGCAGCTGGCGGTGATCGCGCATCTGGTCGCCGATCTCGCGTTTCCGGTGGAACTGCTCCCCGTCGAGATCGCACGCGAGGCCGACGGCCTGGCGATGAGCTCACGCAACCAGTATCTCGACGCCGATGCGCGCACTCGCGCGCCGGCGATGCAGGCGGCGCTGCGCGCACTGCGCGACCAGATGCAGGGCGGCGCGTCCGCGGCCGACGCGGCGGCTGAGGCCGCTGTGGCCCTGCGCGAGGCCGGCTTCGTGGTCGATTACGTCGAGGTGCGTGCCCCCGACCTGTCGGCCCATTTCGACGGCCAACAGTCGGCCGTCGCGCTGGCCGCGGCGCGCCTGGGCGCCACGCGCCTGATCGACAACCTCGAATTCAGCATCGACGGGACGCCGTCGGCCCGCTGAATCTCCCGTCGCCGCGCCGGGCGGCGATGTTGCGATGCCGCAGATGGTCCCTATACTTCGCGGTTCCTGCGGGCTTCCCGCGTTGTCCGATGCCGTGATCCGGCCGCATCCGTCATGCAACTCACCCTGCTGAAAGCCAAGATCCACCGCGCCTCCGTCACCCACGCCGAGCTGCATTACGAAGGCTCGTGTGCGATCGACGGCCGTCTGCTCGACCTGTCGGGCATCCGCGAGTACGAGCGCATCGAGATCTACAACATCAACAACGGCGAGCGCTTCGCGACCTACGCGATCCGCGCCGACGTCGGCAGCGGCATCATCTCGGTCAACGGCGCCGCCGCGCACAAGGCCGGCGTCGGCGATCTGGTGATCATCTGCGCCTACGGCGCGCTGGACGAGGCCGAAGTGGCCAAGTTCAAGCCCAAGCTGGTGTACGTGGACCGCGACAACCGCATGACCCACACCAACGATTCGATTCCCGCACAGGCCGCCTGATGACGACGGCGGCGCGGCGGATCATCGATACGCTGGCGCCGCACGCGCGTCGCCTCGATTCGGCGCGCATCGCCGACCTCGTCGACGCCGATGCGGCGCGCCCGCACGACTTCGCGCTGCGCATCGGCGGGCTCTACGCCAGCTTCGCGCGCCAGCGATTCGACCGCGACGCGCGTGGTGCGCTGGTCGCACTCGGTGAAGCCGCGGCGTTGCCGCAGGCGTTCCGCGCGCTGTTCGACGGCGCCATCGTCAATACCTCGGAAAATCGGCCGGCGCTGCACGTTGCGCTGCGGTCCGCGCTGTCCGACACCGCGATCGCGCGCGACGCGCATGCGCAGGCTGCCGAAGCGCGCGTGCGCATGGCCGAACTGGTCGCGCAGCTCGAAGCGTCCGACGTCACCGACATCGTCAATGTCGGCATCGGCGGTTCGGATCTCGGCCCGCGTCTGGTGGTCGACGCGCTGAAGGATTTCGGCACCGGTCGCTTCCGCGTGCATTTCCTGACCAACGTCGACGGCAGCGACGCGCAGCATCGTCTGGCAAGGCTCGATCCGGCGAAGACCGCCGCGATCCTCGTGTCCAAGACCTTCGGCACACAGGAAACCCTGCTCAACGGCGCGGTCGTGCGCGACTGGCTCGGCGGCAGCGAACGTCTGTACGCGGTGAGCGCCAACGTGCCGCGCGCCGAAGCCTTCGGCGTCGCGCCCGAGCGTGTGCTGCCGATGTGGGACTGGGTGGGGGGGCGTTATTCGCTGTGGTCGGCCGTCGGTTTCTCGATCGCACTCGCCGTCGGCATGGACGGGTTCGAGGCGCTGCTCGCCGGCGCCGCCGACATGGACGCGCACGCACTGCAGACGCCGATCGGCGAGAACCTGCCGCTGCTGCACGCGCTGACGGGCGTGTGGAACCGCAATGCGCTCGGCCTCGCTACGCATGCCGTGCTGCCCTACGACGAGCGCCTCGCGCTGCTGCCCGCCTATCTGCAGCAGCTGGTGATGGAAAGCCTCGGCAAGTCGGTCACGCCCGATGGCGAAGCCGTCGGCATCGATACCGTGCCGGTGCTCTGGGGCGGGCCGGGCACCAATTCGCAGCACAGCTTCTTCCAGGCGCTGCACCAGGGCACGCAGAGCGTGCCGGCCGATTTCATCGGCGTGGTGAATCCCGCGCACCCGCACGCCGACAACCACGCGGCGTTGCTGTCGAACCTGCTCGCGCAGACCGAAGCGCTGGCCAACGGGTATTCGGCCGACGATGCGCAGAAGTCGTATCCCGGCAACCGTCCGTCGACGCTGCTGCTGCTCGACCGTCTCGATCCGCGCAGCCTCGGCGCGCTGATCGCGCTCTACGAACATAGCGTCTACGCACAGTCGGTGCTGTGGGGCATCAACGCGTTCGACCAGTGGGGCGTCGAGCTCGGCAAGCGCATTGCCGGCGAACTGATGCCGGCGGTGCAGGGCGATGACGTGGCGGTGGCCGATCCGGTCACGCGCGCGGTGCTGGACGAGATCCGCGCGCGTCGCGCGCGCTGATCGATCGCTGTTCGCGCGGGCATGTCCCGCGCTTGCGGATTCAATCCACGCCGTGGCGTGCCAGCGCCCAATCCACGTGTTCTTCGATCAGGGGATCGCCGGAGTTGCGGCGCGTGCGCAGCGCGGCGATGGTCTCCGGCGTCGTCGGTGCATTGCCGAGCGCGACCGCGAGATTGCGCAGCCAGCGGCAATGGCCACTGCGGCGGATCGGCGAGCCTTCGGTGCGCTGGAGGAATTCATCCTCGTCCCAGGCGAACAGCTCGGCCAGACTCGCGGTGTCGAGGTGGTTGCGCGCACGGAAGTCGGGCTCGTCGGTGCGCTTGGCGAACTTGTTCCAGGGGCAGACCAGCTGGCAGTCGTCGCAGCCGAAGATACGGTTGCCGATCAGCGGGCGCAGCGAGACGTCGATCGCGCCTTCGTGCTCGATCGTCAGATAGGCGATGCAGCGACGCGCATCGAGCCGATGCGGCGCGATGATCGCGCGCGTCGGGCAGACGTCGATGCAGCGCACGCAGGTGCCGCAATGCGCGGTCGCCGGCGGATCCACCGGCAACGGCACGTCGACGTAGATCTCGCCGAGGAAGAACCAGGAGCCGCCGTGCTTGTCGATCAGGCAGGTGTGTTTGCCGATCCAGCCCAGGCCCGCATTGCGTGCGAGGGCGCGTTCCAGCACCGGCGCCGAATCGACGAACACGCGATGGCCGAACGGCCCGATTTCGTCGGCGATGCGATGCGCGAACTTCTGCAGCCGGTTGCGCATCAGCTTGTGATAATCGCGGCCCAGCGCATAGCGCGCCACGTAGGCGCGGCTGCCGTCTGCGAGCGTGTCCCAGGCGCTGTCGTCATCGTTGCGGCCGTAGTCGAGACCGACCGACAGCACGCGCACGGTGCCCGGCAGCAGCTCGTCCGGACGCGCACGCATGTCGCCGTGGCGCGCCATCCAGTCCATGGTTCCGTACAGCCCCTGCGCGAGCCAGTCGCGCAGATGCGCTTCGTCCTCGCGCAGGTCGATGCCGGCGATGCCGCAACGCTGGAAGCCCATCTCGCCCGCGATCGCCTTGATGCGCGCGGCGAGCGCGTCGGGCGACGCGGTCATTGGAACGGCGGTGGCGGCTGAGGGCATCACGATGCGCGAAGTATAGAATCCGCCCGATGAGTGCTTCCTGTGCCACGCCTGCGTCCGGCGCTTCGCTGCCGGGCACCCCGCTGTTCGACGCGGCCGCGCTGCGCGCGATCGAGGCCGCGGCGCTCGCTGGCGCAGATGACACCACCGTGCTGATGCAACGGGCGGGGCAGGCCGCTTGGCGCACGTTGCTCGCGCACTGGCCGCAGGCGCGGCGTATCGTCGTGGTCTGCGGGCCTGGCAACAACGGCGGCGATGGTTACGTGCTTGCGACACAGGCGCAGGCGTCGGGGCGCGACGCGGTCGTCGTCCGGCTCGCATCGCATGCACCGCGGACCGATGCGGCGCAGGCGATGTGCGCCGCGTTCGGGGCCGCCGGCGGCCGGATCCTCGTGTTCGACGGCGCGTTGCCGGCTGCCGACCTCGTCGTCGACGCGGTGTTCGGTATCGGCCTGTCGCGCGCACCCGACGACGCGAGCGCTGCATTGATCGACGCGATCAACGCTGCCGGCGTGCCGGTGCTCGCATTGGATACGCCCAGCGGCCTGTCCGGCGATCGCGGCAGTGCGGACGGCGTTGCCGTGCGCGCGACGCGCACGCTGCAGTGCCTCGCGCCGCAGATCGGTCTGCAGACCGGCGACGGCCCGGATCATGCAGGCGCCCTGTCGCTGGACACGCTTGATATCGGCGCGAACTGCCTCGCGGATGCGCAGGCGCAGGCGCGCCGGATCGACGCGCATGATCTCGCGCACTGGCTGCGGCCGCGTCCGCGCAATGCGCACAAGGGCACCCATGGACGCGTGCTGTGCATCGGCGGCGACCACGGCACCGGCGGCGCGGTGCTGCTAGCGGCCGGCGCGGCGTTGCGTGCAGGCGCGGGGCTGGTGGAAGTCGCGACCCAGGGCGGCCACGTCGCGCCACTGCTCGCGCGCTGGCCCGAGGCGATGGTCCGGCGCACCGACAACGTTTCGGCGCTGGCCGGCGCCCTCGAGGCCGCCGATGTCATCGCGCTCGGTCCGGGCCTCGGCCAGGGCAGTTGGGGCCATGCGCTGTTCGACGAAACGCTCGATGCGGCCAGTGCCGCCGGCACGCCGCTGGTGCTCGATGCCGACGCGCTCAATCTGCTCGCCGCGCGTCCGCGCGCGTTGCCGGCGGGCGCGATACTCACCCCGCATCCGGGCGAAGCCGCGCGGTTGCTCGATCGCGATACCGCCGCGATCCAGCGCGATCGGCCGGCCGCGGTGCGCGCACTCGCCGCGCGCTGGCACGCCGTCGTCGTACTCAAGGGCGCCGGTACACTGGTCTGCGCGCCCGGCGGACTGCCGTGGCTCGTCGCCGCCGGCAATCCGGGCATGGCCACCGGCGGCATGGGCGATGTGCTGACCGGCGTGATCGCCGCGCTGCGGGCGCAGGGACTCGACGCCGAACACGCGGCCGCCTGTGGCGCCCTGCTGCACGCCGTGGCCGGCGACACCGCCGCGCGCACGTCCGGCGAACGCGGCCTGTTGCCGGGCGATCTCATCGACGTGCTGCGCGCCTGCGCGAATCCGGAACCGAACCCATGATCCGACGCCATCTTCCCGACGACGCGGCGACCCGCCTGCTCGCCGAACTTCTCGCCGCGCATCAGCCGCGCGGCGCCGTCGTGCACCTGCAGGGCGACCTCGGCGCCGGCAAGTCCACGCTGGCCCGCGCGTGGCTGCGCGCGCTCGGCGTGACCGGCACCGTGCGCAGTCCCACCTACACCCTCGTCGAACGCTATCCGGTCGATGGCGGTGAGGCCCTGCATCTGGATCTGTACCGGATCGGCGATGCCGGCGAACTCGATTTTCTCGGGCTCGACGATATCGACGCTGCGCTGTGGCTTATCGAGTGGCCGGAGCGCGGCGCCGCGGCGCTGGCGCCCGCCGATCTGGAGATCCACCTGGCCGTCGACGGCGCGGGCCGTTCGGTCGAACTCGTGCCCGACGGGAAGGGCGGTCACGTTTGGCTGGCCGCACTTCTCGACGATCCCCGTTTGTCGACGCTTCCTGAACCGAAACCATAGGAAGGATCTGCAGGCCACGGATTTGAAAGGGAAAACGGCTTGCAATGTTCCAGATGCGGTGATTGACTAGCCGCCATGCGTATCCGGGGGATCAATCTGTCTCAGCTCACGTTGGCGGTCGCCCTGATCGCCGCGCTGTGCTGGAACCTTGCCTACGGTGCCGAGCTGCGCGGCGTCGACGTGCGCTCCGGTGCCACCGGCACCCGCGCCGAGCTCAAGCTCGATGCTCGTGCCGAATATTCGGTGATCTCGCTCGCCAATCCCGACCGCCTGGTCGTCGATCTGCCCGGCACCCGTCTGCGCACGACGGCAATGCCCGCCGGCGCGGGCACGATCAAGTCCGTGCGCAGCGGCCAGCCGGTCGCCGGCACCACGCGCATCGTGTTCGACCTGTCCTCGTCGGTGAAGGCGATGCCGCCGCGGCTCGAAGACAGCCCGGACGGCCCCCGGCTCGTCATCGAATGGCCGGGCGACGGCGCAGCCGATCCGATCGCGCGGATCGCCGCATCGACTGCGGCGACGCCTGCCGCCGGCACTGCCCCGGCTGCAGTGCCCGCGGCCGATCCTGCATTGGCCTCGAACGATGCGACCTCGCGCCTGATTTCCAGCATGGGCCCGCAGCAGGGCCCGGCGCCGTCCGCGCCCGTCGCGGCCACCGCGCAGGCTCCGGTCACGCAGTTGCCGCCCGCGCCCATTCCCACGCCGCCGCCTGCCGTGCAGCGCGAAATCGCGCCCGCGCCGCAGGTGCCGATGCCCGCAGCGGTGGGCCCCGGCATGCGTCCACTGGTCGTCGCGATCGATCCCGGACATGGCGGACGCGATCCCGGTGCCATCGGTCCGGCCGGTACGCACGAAAAGAACGTCGTGCTGGCGATCTCGCGCGAACTCGCGCGCCAGATCAACGCCACGCCGGGCATGCGCGCGCATCTGGTGCGCGACAACGACACCTACATCGAGCTGCCGCAGCGTGCAGCGCGCGCCCGCCGGGCCAAGGCCGACATGTTCGTATCGATCCATGCCGACGCTGCGCACAACCGCGCGGCATACGGCTCGTCGGTCTACACCCTGTCCACGCGCGGCGCGTCGTCGCAGCAGGCGCGCTGGCTGGCCGATCGCGAGAACAGCGCCGATCTGGTCGGCGGCGTGTCGCTGTCGCAGGACACGCTGTCGAACGTGCTGCTGGAAATGGCGCAGAGCGGTCATATGCGCGCTTCGCAGGATGCCGCGACGCACGTGCTCTCGGGCCTGCGCAACGTGGGCAAGACGCACAAGGCGAATGTCGAGTACGCGAATTTCTCGGTGCTGCGCAACGCCGACATGCCGGCGATGCTGGTCGAGACCGGCTTCATCTCCAACGCCGAGGAAGAGCAGCGTCTGCTCGATCCCGCGCACCAGCGCCGCCTCGCCAGCGCCGTGCTCAACGGCATCAATACCTACTTCACCGCGCAACCGCCGCCGGGCACGCTGTATGCCGCGCGCGCGGCGGCTGCGGCCGATGCGGGCGTGGCGGCCGGCGGCAGCCCCTGATCGACCGGGCCCGACGCTCGAGCCGGTATCATCCACGTTGATTCCTGCCGCGACGCGCCTGCGTCGCCGATGCCCACGTGCCGATCCGCCAGCTGCCCGACATCCTCGTCAACCAGATCGCCGCCGGCGAAGTGGTCGAACGCCCTGCGTCCGTGGTCAAGGAACTCGTCGAGAACGCGCTCGACGCCGGCGCGCTGCGCGTCGACATCGATCTCGAAGAAGGCGGCGTCCGCCTGATCCGCATCCGCGACGACGGCGGTGGCATTCCGCCTGAGGAACTGCCGCTGGCCGTGCAGCGTCACGCGACCAGCAAGATCGGTTCGCTCGACGACTTGGAAGCCGTGGCGACACTCGGCTTCCGCGGCGAGGCACTGCCGTCGATCGCGTCGGTGAGCCGCTTCTCGCTGATCTCGCGTCGCGAGGACGAGGCTCACGGCTCTGCGCTTGAAGTCGAGGGCGGCCGCGTGGGCGACGTCACGCCGCGGTCGCACCCGCGCGGCACGACGGTCGAAGTGCGCGATCTGTTCTACAACGTGCCCGCACGCCGCAAGTTCCTGCGCGCCGAACGCACCGAGCTCGGCCACATCGAGGAATGGCTGCGCGCGCTGGCACTGGTGCGGCCGGATGTCGAACTGCGCATCAGCCACAACGGCAAGGCATCGCGTCGCTACAAGGGTGACGAGGATCTGTTCTCCGGCGCGCGTCTGGTCGAAACCGTGGGCCGCGAATTCGCCGACAACGCGCTGCGCATCGATCACAGCGCCGCGGGTCTGCGCCTGCACGGCTGGATCGCCAAGCCTGCGTACTCGCGTGCGAGCGCGGATCAGCAGTACCTCTACGTCAACGGCCGCGCAATCCGCGATCGCAGCGTGGCGCACGCGGTGAAACAGGCCTTTGCGGACGTGATGTACCACGGTCGCCAGCCGGCCTATGTGCTGTTTCTCGAACTCGATCCGACGCGCGTCGACGTCAACGTGCATCCCGCGAAGCACGAAGTGCGTTTCCGCGACGCGCGGCTGATCCACGATTTCGTCTACCGCACGCTGCACGAAGCCCTGGCCGATACGCGCGCCGGGCAGACGCATCACGCAGCACCGGATGCGGCGATGACGGCGTTCGCGGCAGTGCCGGCCTCCGGCGCCGCATCGATGCCCGACTGGTCGCGGCCGATGCCACAGCCGAATCTGGCGTTGCGCGTCGACGAAACACGCGCGGCCTATGCCGGGCTCTACGGACCGACGCCGGCGCAGATCGCCTCGGGCGCAGACGTGTGGACACCGTCGCCGATGGCGCCCGACGCCGCGGTCGACGAGAGCGGCGCACTGGTGCCGCCGCTCGGCTACGCGGTCGCGCAGCTGCACGGCATCTACATCCTGAGCCAGGCGGCAGACGGCATGATCGTCGTCGACATGCACGCCGCGCACGAACGCATCGGCTACGAAAAGCTCAAGACCGCACACGACGGCGAAGGCGTGCGCACGCAACCGCTGCTGGTGCCGCAGACGGTCGCGGTGTCCGAGCGCGAAGCCGATGTCGCCGAAGCCGAATCCGCGACGCTCGCCGAGCTCGGCTTCGAAGTCTCGCGCGCCGGTATCCAGTCGCTGCTGCTGCGCGGCGTGCCGGCGCTGCTCGCGCAGGGCGACACCGAAGCCCTGCTGCGCGACGTACTGACCGACCTGCGCGAGCACGGCGAGAGCCTGCGCGTGCGCTCGGCGCGCGACGAACTGCTGTCGACGATGGCCTGCCACGGCGCGGTACGCGCCAACCGACGCCTGACGGTGCCGGAAATGAACGCCTTGTTGCGGCAGATGGAAGCCACCGAACGTTCCGGGCAATGCAATCATGGTCGTCCGACGTGGGCGCATTTCCCGCTCGCCGAGATCGACCGCTGGTTCCTGCGAGGACGCTGACATGCTGCGATGGCGCCACTGCTGCACGATCGGACTGGTGGCATTGCTGGCCGCCTGTGGTGAAACGTCCGCGCCCGAAGATCCGTCCGCCCGCGCGGACGCCGCGCGACGCGACGTGATGTTCTCGGCGCAGACCCGCGTCTGGCAGGACGCGCGCCGCGCGGAGCTGGTCGCGCCCGATGGCTGGCTGAGCCTGATCGGCCTGCATCGCATCGAGCTGAAATCGCATTTCATCGGCAGCGGTGAGACGGCCGGCATCCGCCTGTCGATGGGGCCGGACAAGCTCGGCCTGCTGCAATCCGACGACGGCGCGTATGCGTTCACGCCCGAGCGCGGTGTCGCGGTGACGCTCGATGGCGCGCCGGTGCGCGGCCGCGTGTCGCTGCGGACCGACGCCGATGCAGCGCCCAGCGTGCTGGGATTCGATGATGGCAAGGGTGCGCTGACGCTCATTGAACGTGGCGGCTCGGCGTTCGTGCGCGCACGCCACGAAGACGCGCCCACGCGGCGGCGCTTCACCGGCATCGAATACTGGCCGACCGCGCGCGACTGGCAGGTCGATGCGGAGTTCGTGCCGGCGGCGGCCGGTGCGACGCTGCCGATCGCCAATATTCTGGGCATGGTCGAGGACACGCCGACGCCGGGCTCGGTCGCATTCGAACGCGACGGCACGCGCTACACGCTGCAGGCGCTCGACGGTGGCGACGGTACGCTGTTCCTGATCTTCGCCGACCGTACCAGCGGCCACGGCAGCTACAGCGCCGGACGGTATCTCGATGCGCCGGCGCCGGGCAGCGACGGTCGGCTGCAGATCGATTTCAACCGCGCCTACAACCCGCCGTGCGCGTTCACCGCGTTCGCGACGTGCCCGCTGCCGCCGGCCGGCAACCGCCTCGATCTCGCGATTCCTGCGGGCGAGAAGGTCTACGTACCCGCGACCACGGTATGACCCCGAACTCCGAACAGGACCGCTCCCGCATGCGTCGATCCGCACCGATCCGTTTCCTCCGCTCGTGTGCCGTGGTGGTCTGCCTGCTCGCGGGCGGCGCGAGCCAGGCCGAACTGCCGTTGCTGGAGGCCCCCGCGACGCTGCTCTCGCCGGTCGTCGTGCCGGCCGATGGACGCCAGGAAACGCCTGCGATCGGCTACGGCGCTCTGGCCTCCGCACCGGTACCGCTGCTATGGCGGGTGAGCGGCGAGCACGGCGCGCTGTATCTGCTCGGCTCGTTCCATTTCCTCACGCCTGCGGACTATCCGTTGTCGGAGGACGTTGCGCGGGTGATCTCCGGCGCAGGCGAAGTGGTGTTCGAACTCGCGCCCGAGGAACTGCATTCGCCGACGCTGGGCCTGCAGATGATGCAAGCCGGCCTGCGCAGTGACGGCAGCCAGCTCGACGACGAGCTCCCCGCGCAGACGGCCGAGCAATTGCGCGCGTGGGCGAATGCCAATGCGGCGTCGCTGCAGGGCGCAGGCGGCGCGTCCAACCTGCAGCTGTTCGAGCCTTGGTTCGTCTCGCTGCTGGTGACGACCACCGAACTCGGCCGTTTCGGCCTCGAGGCGAAGCTGGGCATGGACGCGCAACTCGCGCGTCAGGCCCAGGCCGCCGGTACGCCGACCGCCGGACTGGAATCGGCCCAGCAGCAGATCGAACTGCTCGACGGCATGGGCCGCGTCGAGCAGACGCAGATGCTGCAGGAAGCGCTGGAGCAGGCGGGCGCAGGTCCCGAATCGATCCAGGCGCTGCACGAGACCTGGCGCGCCGGCAACGCCGATGCGCTGTGGCAGGAGATGGGCCTCGACATGCAGGCACGTTTCCCCGCGCTCTACGCGCGCATCAACACCGAGCGCAACGACGCCTGGTTACCCAAGCTCGAACAGATGCTGCAGCAGCAGGGCGACATCCTCGTCGTCGTCGGTGCACTGCATCTGGTCGGGCCTGACGGTGTCGTCGAGAAGCTCGCGGCGAAGGGCTATGCGGTCGAGCGCGTGTGTTCGGCCTGTGCGCCGGCTGATGCGACGCTGCCTGCGACACCTGCACCGGTGCAGCCCGAACAAGGCATCTGACGTGCCGGCCGTCTAGGCGGCCGCGACCATCTCGATGCAGTCCACCGGACACGCCGGCACGCAGAGTTCGCAGCCGGTGCAGGCATCGACGAGCACGGTGTGCATCAGCTTCGAACCGCCGACGATCGCGTCGACCGGGCAGGCCTGGATGCACTTGGTGCAGCCGATGCAGTCGACCTCGATGACCAGCGCGACCGGCGGCAATGCGTGGTGCTCGCCCCGCTCGCGGTCGAACGGCAGCGCGACGGTCTCCAGTGCGCGGGCCAGCGCGCGTGCGCCGGCATCTCCGCCGGGCGGACATCGATCGACCTCGGCCTCGCCGCGCGCCATCGCGTCGGCATAGGGACGACAGCCGTCGAAACCACACTGGCCGCATTGGGTCTGCGGCAACAGGCGGTCGAGACGTTCGACGAGGGACGGCGGCATGCGTGGCGTTCGGCTGGGCGTGCGGGCTGGGCAGGGTTCGCGGCGATGCCGCGCCGGCTCAGCGGACCGGCATGCCCGGCTGCGCGGCGGCGTCGGCATCCAGTAGTGCGAGCGCACCACCATCGAAACCGGCCGACAGGATCATGCCTTCGCTGATGCCGAAGCGCATCTTGCGCGGCGCGAGATTGGCGATGAACACCACGTTGCGCCCGACCAGCGTGTCCGGCTCGCCGTAGCTCGCACGGATGCCGGAGAAGATCTGGCGCGTGCCGAGATCGCCGGCGTCGAGTTCGAAGCGCAACAGCTTGTCCGAACCTTCGACGAAATCGCAGGCGACGACCTTCCCGATGCGCAGATCGAGCTTCGCGAAGTCGTCGATCGAGATGTGCGCCGGCGCACCCGCGTCCGTGGCTTTCGCCGGCGACGCGACAGGTGCTTCGACCGGCTTCTTCACGGCGGCGGGCGCGGCCGGTGCGGCGGCGAGGGTGTCCTTGGAGGCGTCGGTCATGGCGTCGATCTGCTTGGGGTCGATTCGGGTGAAGAGCGGGGCATAGGGTTGGATGACGTGGCCGAGCAGCGGCGCGTCGAGCGCGGCCCACGTGTCGGACGGTGCGGCGAAGAACGCATCGACGTCGCGCGACACGCGCGGCAGCACCGGCCGCAGTGCCGTCGCCAGCACACGGAACAGGTTCAGGCCTTGCGTGCAGACAGCCTGCAGTTCGGCGTCGCTGCCGTCCTGCTTCGCGATCACCCACGGCTTGCGGTCGTCGATGTAGCGGTTGGCCTCGTCGGCCAGCGCCATCACCTGACGCAGCACACTGGCCGGTTCGTTGCGCGCATAGGATTCGCGGATCGGCGCCAGCGCCTCAACGAAACGCGCGTAGGTCGCCGGCTCCGGCAGCGCGTCGGCCAGACGGCCCTCGAAGCGCTTGCCGATGAAGCCGGCGCAGCGGCTGGCGAGGTTGACCAGCTTGCCGACCACGTCGCTGTTCACGCGCGCGATGAAGTCGCCGAGGTTGAGGTCGAGATCATCGACACCGCCCGAGGATTTCGCCGCGAAGTAGTAACGCAGTGCCTCGGGATCCAGGCCCTGGTCGAGATACGTGCGCGCCATGACGAAGGTGCCGCGCGACTTCGACATCTTCGCGCCGTCAACGGTCAGGTAGCCGTTGACGTGCAGCCGCGTCGGCGCGCGCAGACCGGCGCCGTGCAGCATCGCCGGCCAGAACAGGCCGTGGAAATTGACGATGTCCTTGCCGATGAAGTGGTGCAGTTCGGCGCCGCCCTCGGGTGCGAGCCACGCATCGAAATCCAGGCCTTCGCGTGCGCACAGCGCCTTGAAGCTGCTGAGATACCCGATCGGCGCGTCCAGCCAGACGTAGAAGAACTTGCCCGGGTGACCCGGAATCTCGAAGCCGAAATAGGGCGCATCGCGGGAGATATCCCACGCGCGCAGGCCGCCTTCGCCGTCGAGCCATTCGGCCAGCTTCGCCTTGACGCCCGACACGGCGACATCGCCCGCCAGCCACTCGCGCAGGAAGGCTTCGAAATGGCCGAGCTCGAAGAAGAAGTGCTCCGACTCGCGCACTTCCGGCGTCGCGCCGCTGACCACCGAGACCGGATCGATCAGATCGCTCGGCGAGTACGTGGCGCCACAGTGTTCGCAGTTGTCGCCGTACTGGTCCGGCGTGCCGCACTTCGGGCAGATGCCCTTGACGTAGCGGTCCGGCAGGAACATGCCGCGCACCGGATCGAACAGCTGCGCGACATCGCGACGCGCGATATGACCGCCCGCGTCGAGACGTGCGTAGATCGTCTCGACCATCGTGCGATTGCCCGCCGAATGGGTCGAGTCGTAGTGGTCGAAGTCCACGCCGAACGCGGCAAAGTCACGCTCGTGTCCGACCTGGATGTCCGCAATGAAGGCTTCGGGTGTCGTCCCCGCCTTTTCTGCCGCCAGCATGATCGGCGTGCCATGCGTATCGTCCGCACAGACGAACCGCGCCGTATCCCCATCCATGCGCCGCGCCCGCACCCAGATGTCGGCCTGGATGTAGCCGACCAGATGACCGAGGTGCAGCGGCCCGTTGGCGTAGGGCAGGGCGGTGGTGACGAGCAGCGTGCGCGACATGGGGCGAGGCTTGGAAGAGCGGGCGGAGCGGGATTATCGCATGGGGGATTCTCTTCAAAAAAAGAGCCCGGCCGAAGCCGGGCTCTTTCATGCAGCGGTTACAGGTTCATCAGAACTTGTAGGTGGCGCCCAGATACACGAAGCGACCGACGCTGTCGTAGAACGCAGAGTTGATGTCCGCGCCGAAGTAGTTCGCCGGAGGATCCTTGTCGAACAGATTATCGGCGCCGATGTAGACCTTGATGCCCGAATCCGGGAAGGTGTAGCCGATCTGCGCGTTGTGATAGACGTACGAACCGTTGCGGATCGGGTTGGCCTGCCCCGGATTGCTCTGGTAGGAGGCCGGCTCCACGCGCAGGTTGTGATGCATGTAGCGCATCGTCCACGACGCGTCCCAATCGTCGCGGTTGTACGCAGCTTCCAGATTCGCGCGGTAACGCGGATCGCTGACGGACGTGACCCACTCCTTGAACTCGTTCGGGAAGTCCTGGAACGCCCACTCGCGCGACTGGATCAGGCGGGTGCCGACCAGGCGCGTGACAGCATTGCCGCCTGCCAGGTCAAAGCGGTAATCAACCTCGAAATCGACGCCGACGCGGCGCGACTTGGCGAGGTTCTCGTTCAATGCGGTCCAGTTGTAGATGCTGTAGCTCGGGAAGGCACGTCCCTGCGGGTCGTTGTAGCCACCGGCCGGCGCTCGGAGGATCTGGTCGCAGAAGATGTTATTGGTCACGCCGCCAGGCGAATCGACGCAGCGCGTCGCATTGGTCTGTGCTGTGACTGCGCCGATCGCGTCATGCAACGTGATGCGCCAGTAGTCGATCGAGACGCCCAGGCCCTTGACGAACTCGGGCTGCCACACCACGCCGAACGACACCGTGTCGGCTTCTTCAGGGTTGAGGTTCGGATTGCCGCCGCTCACGCCCGGACGATTGGCGGTGTACTCGTCTTCCCAGTTGGCAGGAACGCCGAGTGCCGCGCAGTTCGCCTGACGAAGTGCGACGTCAGCCGCGGTGGACGGCCGATTCGGGTTGGTGATGCGGGTGTTGCACGGATCGTTGATGACCGCAAAGTTCTGCGACTGCGGATTGAACAATTCGCCGATGCCCGGTGCGCGCACTGCCTTTGCGGTGGTGCCTCGAACGCGAAGCGAGGGAACGATCTGCCAATCGAGACCCACGTTCCAGGTGGTCGTCGTTCCAATCGTGCTGTAGTCCGAATAGCGACCGGCCAGATCAAGCGACAGACGCTCGACACCGGGAAGATCGGCCAGCAGCGGAATCGTGGTTTCCGCGAACACGTCGGTGACGTCGTAGCGGCCGCCACGGCTGGAGATCGCGTTGAGGAAGGTCAAGCCGAGTGCAGACAGTGGATCGGTGTTTTCCTGGCTCTCTTCGCGGCGATGCTCGATGCCACCTGCAAAACCGACATCGCCGGCGGGCAGTGAGAACAACGCGTTGTTGGCGACGGAGGCGCTGTAGACCGTCTGCTTGAGCTTCGATGTGTTCAGCGAATTGGCATTGAACCATGCGGCAGCAGCCGGGTTCGCTGCAACGGCGCCGTCTCCGAAGATGGAGAACGGCACGCAGCCTTGGACGAGTGCGGCGTTGTAACGCTGACCCGTATGAACGTTGATGGCGTTCGGGTCGAGCGTGGCACGGCAGACGATGTTGCCGGTCGCGGGATCGCGCACTGCATCAAGACCTGCATGCCAGCGCTCGTTGATACGGTTGTTGAGGTTGATGCGCGAAATCGTCGATTCGCCGAAGTTGACCGAGGTCTCGTAGGTCCAGTCGTCGCCGAGGAAACCCTCGAGGCCCACGACGATGCGCTTGGTGTCACGATCAATGCGCTCGCCACGGCGACCGGCATCGACATTCATGCGATTCACGTTGAGGACGCGATACGAGCTCGGCGTGCCCGGCACCGGCGTGTTGAAGTTGACGGTGCTAAGAGCAGCCGGGTTGGCGGCAATGAATGCCGACAACTGGGGCGAAATGAACGCGTTGTCCGGACGCACGCGGATTGACTGGTCGAATGCGGATTGGCCGAAGAAGTGCGACTCGGTCTTGCTGTACTTGGCCTCGGCAAACACGTTGTGGTCGTCGTTCAGCGCGAAATTGAACATCGCGTTGACGCTGGTGCGATCGAACTCTGGCTCAAGGTCGGCAAGCGCGTTGAGGTCAGTGAATTCGCAGTCGATACAGGAGTTGGCATTGAGCCAGCCGTTGTACGTGTTGCGGACGAAGCTGCCGTCAGGGAGGAAGCGGTAGCGCTGCGTCGGATTGGCGGGGTTGAAGGTGCCGACATTGAACGTACCGCCGTAGGAGAGCGAATGATTGCCGCCCGGGCCGTCCAGGATCGTCTGCGGATTGGCCTCGCTCGAGGGCTGGCTTGGATCGAAATTAGGATTGGGGCGCGAGACCAGATAGCGGCGGCCGATTTCCCGGCTTGTGCGGCTGAAGCGGTCCTGCTCGCTGCGTTCAACCGAGATCGCCGCGTTACCACGGCCATCCGCGAACTCGCCGCCGGCGGAGACGCTTGCAAACGCACGGCCGAAGCCGCCTTCGCCTGCTGCACCGCGCTGGGCGCGCATCTCGATACCATCGAACGACTTCTTGGTGATGAAGTTGACCACGCCCGCCACAGCGTCGGCGCCATAGACCGCGGACGCGCCGCCCGTAATCACTTCAACGCGCTCGATCCACTCCACCGGAATGGTGTTGACGTCGACGGCGGTGGTACCAGGCGTGGCGCCTACGTGGCGACGACCATTGACCAGCACCAGCGTGCGCGAGGTACCCATTCCACGCAGGTCCAGAAGGCCGAGGCCAGCGGTACCGATGAAACGGGTCGAATTGCCGAGCGTGTAGTTCGGGCTCAGAGCGGGCATCTTCGTCATCAGATCGGCGATGGTCACGGCGCCAGTGGCGCGGATCTCTTCAGCCGATATCGCAGTGACAGGCGACGGGGTGACGAATCCCTCGCGTGCGATACGCGAACCGGTCACGCTGACGCGATCCAGGGTCTGGGCATCGTTCGCAGAATTCGAATCCTGCGCGTGTACCGCGCCTGCGGCCGAGGCGAGAAGCGTGGTCGCGATCGCCGCGTACAGCGGCGAAACTTTGTTAACAATCATGGAAATCCCCTATATAGAAAACCGCGGGCCACTCCTGACCCACGAACACCCTGCTTAACGCAGCGTTAACTTATTTGCCATATCTTAGTAACGAATGCAAGCTTTCTGGCCGAAATATTTGCAATTCTTGTCTTTTAAATTCGCAAAAATTGAGTCAAATATTTGCCGAATACGCATGGGGCTATGAGGTGACACAGACGAAGCGCGCGCCCATTCAAGTGCTCTGGAGGCTTCTGCGTTGCGGCGTCTCTATGCGCCGCTGCTCTTCTGGTCCTTGAATAGGGCCTTGGGAAGAACCGGCCGGCAAAGAAGGACATCCATACGCCAGGCGGTAATCACTGGCACTCACACGGCGTTTCATGAGCCTTGCATATCGCCACAGCAAGAGCGATCCGCCGCGTAGATTCAAAGTTTGTCGAGCACGTCGGGCACCCGTCTGACAACGCTTGATCGGGCTCAGAACGGGTGAAGCGCCGCGGGAACCTCGGTGCCCGCGGCTTGGCGGCTCACTCGCGCTGCCAGACCTGCTCGCGGCAGATGAACGCGATGCAGCCCGACACGCCGATGCGGTTGGCATCGAGCATCTTGGTCTTGGACTTGTAGGTCTTGCCATTGGCCGGGTCGAGAATCGTGCCACCCGACCACTCGCTGCCGTCCGGCTTGAGATCCCACAGGATCGTCATGCCCGTGATCGGCTGATTCCGACGCGTGCCGCTGCATTTGTCGCAGACCGGATTCGGACCACGATCGGACTGCAGCACCTGCGCCACACGGCCACTCAGCGTGCCGTTTGCCGCTTGCGTGATCTCGACGATCGACTTCACCCGACCGGTCTCGTCGTCGATGGTCTTCCAGCGGCCGACCGGGGACTGGGCGGCGGCAACCATCGACGCGAGCATCAGAGGCATCCCCACCACAGCCACCAGCCACATCTTCTTCCTGTTCAACATTTCGATCCCTCCCTCGAAGCTGCGACCAGCACAGCGCCTGCGCAGATGGCGGAGTTATAGCCGATAAGCCATGGTCAGTGACGGCTTCTCGACCGTCATTCAGCAAGTGATGTAGCGCGATGGCGAGGCGAGGTAGCCCTGCTTCCTTCTGCGGCTGTGTTCTCGTGATTCCCCGCGTCCGGTTGATGGGACAATGCGAGGCTCCCGGATCGTCGCTATTTTCTATGACCCACGTCCCTGTCCCGGCTCGCGAAGTACAAAACGCGCTCTCGCCACATGCCCGCATCCGCAACATCATCGCCATCGGCTCCGGCAAGGGCGGCGTCGGCAAGTCGACCACCGCGGTGAACCTCGCGCTCGCGCTCGCGGCTGATGGGGCGCGGGTCGGGGTACTGGATGCCGATGTGTACGGACCGAGCATTCCGATGATGCTGGGCCTGTCGGGCAAGCCGGACAGTCCGGATGGCAAGTCGATCCTGCCGATGCAGGCCCATGGCATCGAGGCGATGTCGATCGGGCTGCTGGTCGACCAGGACACGCCGATGATCTGGCGCGGGCCGATGGCGACGTCGGCACTGACGCAGTTGCTCAACGACACGCTGTGGGGTGGGGACGACGCGCTCGACTATCTGCTCGTCGATCTGCCGCCCGGAACCGGCGACATCCAGCTCACGCTGGCGCAGAAGATTCCCGTGGCCGGCGCGGTGATCGTGACCACGCCGCAGGACGTGGCGACGCTCGATGCGCGCAAGGCGCTGAAGATGTTCGAGAAGGTCGAGGTCGCGGTGCTCGGGCTGGTCGAGAACATGGCCCAGCACGTGTGCTCGAACTGCGGACACGTCGAGCATCTGTTCGGCGACGGTGGCGGCCAGCGCATGGCGACGCAGTACGGCGTGCCGTTGTTGGGCTCCTTGCCGCTGGAGATCGGCATCCGCGCACAGGGCGATGCCGGTGTGCCGATCGTCGTCGCGTCGCCGGATTCGCCCGCCGCGCAGGCCTATCGCGCCACGGCACGGCGGCTGGTGGCAGAACTCGAGAAGCGGCCGCGGGCGCCGATGTCGATTTCCGCGTCGCTGGTCTGACGGCGCTGCCGCGGCGGGGTGACGCAGGCGGGCTGGGCGGCGACAATGCGCGTCCAGGCCGCCGCGCCGCAGGAACCCCACGATGAGCATCAAGAGCGACCGCTGGATCCGCCGCATGTCCGAGCAGGGCATGATCGAGCCCTTCGAGCCGGGCCAGGTGAAGCAGGACCCCGCCGGCCAGCGCATCGTCAGCTACGGCACGTCGAGCTATGGCTACGACGTGCGCTGCTCGCGCGAGTTCAAGATCTTCACGAACATCAATTCGACGATCGTCGATCCGAAGCATTTCGATCCCGGCAGCTTCGTCGACATCGAAGCCGACGAATGCATCATTCCGCCGAATTCGTTCGCGTTGGCGCGCACGGTCGAGTACTTCCGTATCCCGCGTGACACGCTGGTCGTGTGCCTGGGCAAGAGCACGTACGCGCGCTGCGGGATCATCGTCAACGTGACCCCGCTCGAACCGGAATGGGAAGGCCACGTCACGCTGGAATTCAGCAATACGACGCCGCTGCCGGCGCGCATCTACGCCAACGAAGGTGTCGCGCAGATGCTGTTCTTCCAGTCCGATGCCGACGATGTGTGCGAGACCTCGTACAAGGATCGCGGCGGCAAGTACCAGGGCCAGCGCGGCGTGACCCTCCCGCGCACCTGATCGTTCGAACCCATCACGCAAGGACGCTGCGATGCACGAGACGAATCCCTATCAGGCGCCGACCGCGCAACTGCAGACCAACGCGCAGGAAGAACCCGCCGATCGGGGTCTGCGTCTGGCTGCTGTCATGATCGATGCGCTGATTGCAGTGGTCGCGATGACGCCGCTGATGTGGTTTGGGGGTTACTTCTCCGCGGTGATCGACTCCGCGCAGCGCGGGTTCCAGATCGGATTGGGTATGCAACTCATGTGGATGGCCATCAGTCTGCTGATGTTTGCGGCGATCCATGCATGGCCGCTGCACGTCGGCGGCCAGACCTGGGGCAAGCGCTTGCTCGGCATCCGCATCGTCACGCTCGATGGCCGTCCGGTCACGGCGCTGCGCGCGATTCTTGCGCGCTATTTCCCGCTGCAGATAGTCGGCAGCATTCCGCTCCTGGGAACGCTGCTCGTACTGGGCAGCGTCTGCATGATCTTCCGCCAGGACCGGCGCTGCGGCCACGATTTCGTCGCCGGCACGCGCGTGGTCCGCGCGCGCTGAGTCAGCGCGGCAACGCGGCCTGCAACTGGCCGATGCGGGCGACGAGCTGTTCGGGCGTGTAGGGCCGCGCAGCCACGCGGCCCCAGACCGGCGCCGGCCACGCGGGATCGTCCTGTTCGCGGCCGATCACATGCACATGCAGCTGCTCGACCATGTTGCCGAGCGCGGCCACGTTGAGCTTGTACGGGCGGAATGCATCGCGCAGCAGGCGCGCAGCCACGTCGATCTCGTCGGTCAGCTGGCGCCGCTGGCCGACATCGAGATCGATCATCTCGCGGGCGCCGGCGATGCGCGGCACCAGCACCAGCCACGGATAGTTGGCGTCGTCCATCAAGCGCAGCTCGCAAAGCGTGAGTGTCGTCAGCGGGTGGGTGTCGTCGGCCAGCTGCGGATGCAGCGAGAAGGCGGTGTGGGTCATGGCGTCGCGTCCTGCCGCGGGGCGGCGTCGAGGAAGGCGAGGGTGGCGCGCCGTGCGGCGGCTGCGCTGGCAGGGTGGTAATGATCCGGGTCGACATCGCGATTGAAGCCGTGCCCGCCCGGATGCACCAGCAGTGCGGCGTCGGGCTGTGCATTGCGATGGCGCTCGATATCCGCCGGCGGGATCGCGGCATCCTCGGCGCCAAACTGGAACAGCATCGGTGCCTGCAAGGGTTCGTCGAGGAACGGCACGGTGCGCGCGCCGTAATAGCTGACCGCGGGGAGGGCAAGACGCGTGTTGGCGAGAAAGGCCAGCGTGCCGCCCCAGCAGAAGCCGATCACGCCGATGCCGCGATGGCCTTCGGTCTGCAGCGCGACGCGGCAGGCGCGGAGGATGCCGACGGCGCGTTCGGTGCCCAGCGCGTCGACCAGCTCGCGGCCGCGCGCGAAGCCGTCGGTGTCGTAGGCGAGTTCGACGTGGCGCGCGACCGGATCGAACAGTGCCGGTGCCAATGCCACGTAACCGGCGGCCGCATAGCCGTCGGCGACGCTGCGGATGTGCGCATTGACGCCGAAGATCTCCTGGATCACGACGATCGCGCCCAGCGCGGCAGCGCCATGGGGCGGATCCGCGCGCCAGGCGTTCACCGGTCCGGAGGGCGTGGTGAGGATGACGTCCCGGCCCATGGGGAATTCCTGTTCAGGTGGCGCCCCGAGTCTAACCGAGTCGCGAACGGCGAATCCGTGCGCCCGGTCCACGGGCGGGCCGGCGGTATACTGCGCGGCCATCGCGCGCGGGCGTCACGCCGCGCGGCCGCGATCCCAGCCGCCCTCGGCGGCCATCTCCAAGCCACGGTTCCCATGTCCGCAGCCAATCCCAAGGTCGGGTTCGTCAGCCTCGGCTGTCCGAAAGCCCTCGTCGATTCCGAACGCATCCTCACCCAGCTCCGGGTGGAGGGTTACGACATCGTCCAGACCTACGACGATGCCGACGTCGTTGTCGTCAACACCTGCGGCTTCATCGATTCGGCAGTGACCGAATCGCTGGACGCGATCGGCGAGGCCATCGCCGAGAACGGCAAGGTCATTGTGACCGGCTGCCTGGGCAAACGCGAAGAGGTGATCCGCGAGGCGCATCCGGGCGTGCTGTCGATCAGTGGCCCGCAGGACTACGGCTCGGTGATGCGCGCGGTGCATTCGGCGGCGCCACAGACGCACAATCCCTTCATCGATCTGGTGCCACGCCGCGCGGCGCTCGACGACATCGGCATCAAGCTGACGCCTAAGCACTACGCCTATCTGAAGATTTCCGAGGGCTGCAACCACCGCTGCAGCTTCTGCATCATTCCGTCGATGCGCGGCGATCTGGTCTCGCGCCCGGTCGACGACGTATTGCGCGAAGCCGAGAAGCTCGTGCGCGGCGGCGTGCGCGAGCTGCTGGTGATCTCGCAGGACACCTCGGCCTATGGCGTCGACGTGCGCTACGCCGAGCGCACCTGGCGCGAGCGCCAGTACGCCACGCGCATGAAGGCGCTGTGCGAAGGCCTGTCGGAGCTCGGCGTGTGGACGCGTCTGCATTACGTGTATCCGTATCCGCACGTCGACGACATCATTCCTCTGATGACCGAGCGCCATGCCGACGGCATGCCGAAGCTGTTGCCGTATCTCGACGTGCCGCTGCAGCACGCCAGCCCGCGCATCCTGAAACTCATGAGGCGCCCGGGTGCGATCGACAAGACCCGCGAACGCATCGCGCGCTGGCGCGAGATCTGCCCGGAACTGACGATCCGCAGCACCTTCATCGTCGGCTTTCCCGGCGAGACCGAGGACGATTTCCAGCAGTTGCTCGATTTCCTCGACGAGGCGCAGCTCGACCGCGTCGGCGCGTTCGCTTACTCGCCGGTGACCGGCGCGACCGCCAATGCGCTGCCCGACGCAGTGCCCGAAGAAGTGAAGCAGGAGCGCCTTGCGCGCTTCATGGAGAAGCAGGCGGAGATCTCGACCGCACGGCTCGAGGCCAAGGTCGGCACGGTGCAGATGTGCATCGTCGACATGGTCGACGGCGATCTCGCGATCGCACGCTCGATGGGCGATGCGCCCGAGATCGACGGCGTGGTGCAGATCCAGGATGGCCGCGAGGCCGACCTGCAGCCCGGCGATTTCGTCGATGTCGCGATCATGGGGAGCGACGAGCACGATCTCTACGGCGAGGTCGCGCAGGTGCTGGCGTGATCCGCCGCGCGGTGCTGCTCGCGGCCGCGTTGTGCGCGGCCGGTATCGCGCACGCCGCCGATGGACTGAGCGGCACGTATCAGCCGGCCGGCGACGCGGGCGCAGCGTTTCCCGCCGACGCGCAGCTGGTGGTGCGCGCCGAAGGTCGCGGCTGGCTGGCGATGTTCCGCGGCGAAGGTCTCGCGCTGTTGCCGCTGAGCGCGATGGAGCAGCACGGTCTGTTTCCGGACATCGGTCCCGAAGCGCGCCTGCAGTGCGCGTATTCGCGTGCGTTCCTGTTCTGCCGCGTGTCGCCGGGCACGGCGTTCCCGGACAAGAATTTCACGTCGACCACAGGGTATTTCACCGCCCTGTCGGATAACGGGATCTTCGAGATGCGTCGCGTCGATTGAGGGCAGCTGCCGCGTGCGACGTGGCTGACCGCGATCGAACGCTGTGTAGCGCGCGGGAGCTGAAACGCGCGCCTGCAGCGCCGGTCTCGATGCGTCAGCGCGTCGTCTCGACGGCGTCGACGTAATCCCAGGTGGCGACCTCGATCGCATCGATCGATGCGATCGCCCACGGCAGCAGACGCCGGCCTTCCTCGCCGCCGTCGTCGCGCATCGTACCCGCGACGTTGTAGTCGACCAGCGCCTGCCACGCAGGCAGCCGCGCATCGACGGTGTCGCGCAGCTGGCGCAGCGCGGCGTCGGCAGTCGGCGCCGAACCCGTTGCGGCGAGGGCGTGCGCCGCCCGCGACTGGAAATCGGCGCCGAAATGATGGGTGTCCGTACGGGCACGCCAGAACGCGCCGAGCCGGAAGCGTTCGTCGTCCGCCGCGGTTTGGCCGCGCGCCACACCGGGCAGGCTGCGTTCGATCAGGAAACGCCGCAGGCGGTGCGCGAGATCCGCATGCGCCAGCGTCTTCGCGTCCGAGGCCGGCTGCGCCGGGCGTTCCCGGGACGGCGGCGCAGTCGGCGCGTCCCGCGTGCAGGCGGGCAGGGCGAGCAATGCGAGCGGCAGCAGCCACGCGCTCATGCGGCGCGCGTTCCAGTGCCATCGTGGCGCAGGGACAACCGTCGCACTCACGCCGCGCGATAGTCCACGGCGAGGACCATGAAGCGCACCGGGCCGCCCGGCAACTGCGCCTCGAATTCGTCGTCGACCCGCTTCTTCAGCATCGCCCGCGCCAGCGGCGAATCGATACTGATCCAGCCGGCCTTCGCATCGGTTTCGTCCGGCCCGACGATCCGGTAGTGCGCCAGCTCGCCGCTGTCGATGTCTTCCACCTCGACGTGCGCGCCGAAGAACACGGCGTCCGGATCGCTGGGCGCGGCGTCGATCACGCGCAACGATTCCAGCCGCTTCGACAGATAGCGCACGCGCCGGTCGATCTCACCGAGCTGCTTCTTGCGATAGGTGTATTCGGCGTTCTCAGAGCGGTCGCCTTCCGCGGCGGCGGCCGACAACGCACGCACGACTTCGGGCCGCCGCACGCGCCACAGATCGTCGATTTCGGCCTTCAGACGCGCATGGCCTTCGGGCGTGATCAACGCAGTGCTTTTCTCGGCAGGCGGCCGCCAGCGGCTCATCGCGTTCCGCTCAGCGCTTGCCGCCGAGCAGGCTGCCCAGCAGGCCGCGCACAAGACGGTTGGTGATCGTGCGCGCGGCCTGTTTGCCGGCCGCCTCCACCACACCTTGGCGACGGCCAGTGCCGAACAGGAAGTCGTTGATCTTCTGCCCGGCGCCGCCTTCGGCAGGCGTGTCGTCGCGCGCGGTCTTCGCCGGCGGCGTCCTGGCCTGCGCGGTCGCATCCTCGGCGCGCTTTGCGAGCAGTTCGGCTGCGGATTCGCGATTGATCGCGGTGTCGTACTTGCCGCCGACGGGGCTGTTCGCACGCACCTGCGCGCGCTCTTCCGGCGTGATCGCGCCCATGCGGCAGCGCGGCGGGGCGATCAGGGTGCGCTCGACCGGCGTCGGCACGCCTTTGTCCTGCAGCGTGGAGACCAGCGCCTCGCCGGTGCCGAGCTGCGAGATCGCGCTGGCGACATCGAGCGCGGGATTCGGTACGAAGGTCTGGGCGGCGGTGCGCACCGCCTTCTGGTCGCGCGGGGTGAACGCACGCAATGCGTGCTGCACGCGGTTGCCGAGCTGTCCGAGCACGTTGTCGGGCACGTCATCGGGAAACTGCGAGCAGAAATACACGCCCACGCCCTTGGAGCGGATCAGACGCACGACCTGTTCAATGCGCTGCTGCAGCGCGGGCGGCGCATCGTCGAACAGCAGATGCGCCTCGTCGAAGATGAAGACGAGCTTCGGTTTGTCGAGATCACCGACTTCCGGCAGCGTCTCGAACAGTTCCGACAGCAGCCACAGCAGGAAGCTCGAATACAGCCGCGGGCGCAGGATCAGCTGGTCGGCGGCGAGGATGCCGATGACGCCGCGACCGTCGGTGGACGTGCGCATCAGATCGTTGAGTTCCAGCGCCGGCTCGCCGAAGAAGTGATCGCCGCCGTCCTGTTCCAGCCGCAGCAGCGAACGCTGGATCGCGGCCACCGATTGCGGGCTGACCAGACCGTACTGCGTGGAAATGTCCTTGCGCTCGTCCGTCACCACGCCCAGCAAAGCGCGCAGATCGGCGAGATCGAGCAGCAGCAGGCCGCGGTCGTCGGCGAGCTTGAACACGATGTCGAGCACGCCCGACTGGGTGTCGTTGAGTTCGAGGATGCGCGCCAGCAGCAGCGGGCCGACTTCGCTGACCGTCGTGCGCACCGGATGACCGAGCTTGCCGTAAAGATCCCAGAACACCACCGGATTCGCGGCCGGGGCCCAGTCGGCAACGCCGATGTCGGCCGCGCGTGCGAGCAGCTTGTCGTTCGACGTACCCGCAACCGCGAGTCCGGCGACGTCACCTTTGACGTCGGCCATGAACACCGGCACGCCGATGCGCGAGAAGCCTTCGGCCAGCGTCATCAGGGTGACGGTCTTGCCGGTGCCGGTTGCGCCGGCGACCAGGCCGTGGCGGTTGCCGAGCTTCGGCAACAGGTGGACGGGCCCGGCGTCGGGGGTCGTGACGGCCTTGCCGAGCAGGATCGGATCCATCGCGCGGGCACTCCATGAGGTGGATGCCGCGATTCTAGCGACTGCGTCGCGGTTCGCGCTGCGCGCCTTGCCGCGCCGCGACAGGCAGGGCTACCCTGCGGGCCCTGTCTGCTGGACCCCCGTCACGATGCGAGATTCCGTTTCCACGACGCTGCGCCTCGGCGCGCTTGCGCTGGCGCTCGCGCTGGCCGCCATGGCCACCGATGCGAATGCGCAGTCGCGCCGCGACCGCGAGGCCGGCGAGGCGCTCAACCAGCGCATGCTCGATGCCGAGGCCCGCTACCGCCAGGCGCTGGTGCAGATCGCCAACGACGATCCGGCCGGCATCGATGCCAGCAACGCGGCGCTGGAGGACATGGAAGACGTGATGCTCGCCTGCGAGAAGCAGCGCGGTTGCAGCGTTCCGCAGCTGCTGACGACCTACAAGCGCCTGCTCAAATCGGATGCCGATGCGCAGGCCGGCCAAGGTCCCGAGGACGCCGATGTCGACGGTGCCGAAGGCACGCTGCCGACCGCCGATGTACCGGCCGCCGCCAGCGCCTCGGCGCTGCTGGCCGAGGACGAGCGCTTCAAGCGCATGGTCCAGCTCAATCCCGCCGTGCAGGCCTCGATCCGCCGCTGGCTCACCGACATGCGCGTGTCGCTGATGACCAGCCACGAGAACTACCAGTACATGCAGCATCTGATGTCGCCGGCGTTCAAGCGCAGCGGTCTGCCCGAGGCGCTGCTGTTCGGCATCATGGCCAAGGAGTCCAACGGCCGCGTGCATGCGCGCTCGCGCGCAGGCGCTGCCGGTCCGCTGCAGTTCATGCCGGCCACCGGGCGCCGCTTCGGCCTCGGCCCGGACGGCACCGGTTTCGACACGCGCTACGACCCGCGCCTGTCGGCCGACGCAGCCGCGGTGTATCTCAACGAGCGCTTTGCCCAGCACGGCAACGAGATCGAATACTGGCTGGCCGGCTACAACGGCGGCGAAGGTCGCGCGTTGCGCGTCTATCGCGAGGCGGCCGGCCGCAGCTTCTGGGATCCGGATGTCTACAACCAGTTTCCGGCCGAGACCAAGGACTACGTGCCGATGGTGATCGCCGCGGCGTGGCTGTACCTGCACCCGCAGGAGTACGGCCTGACGTTCCCGAAGATCGACACGCGTCCGGCGACGTTCACCCTGGAGCGCCCGGCGTCGATCTACGAGCTGACGATCTGCCTTGGCAACGGCAACACCCGCGACGGCTACATGCGCGCGCTGCGCAATCTCAACCCGAGCTACGAAGCCGAAAGCCTGCTGCCGGTCGGCACCACGCTCGCCGGTACCACGCGCATGGCCAGCCTGTACAAGCGCTGGTGCGTGCGCGGTGAGCGCGCCGATCTCGCCGCGGAACTGGTCAACAGCGATCCGCGCGCGGCGATCGTGCGCACGGGCGCGATCGAAGTGCTGTCGACCGATGGCGATCCGCCGCCGGCGGCGTTGCCGCCGTCCGCCGCTGCGCCGCGTCCGCCGGAGGCTGCACCTGCACCGACGCCGGCACGTACGCACCGGGTGGCACGCGGCGAAACCCTTGGCAGCATCGCGCAGCGGTATGGATGCGAGGTGCCGGCATTGGCGCGTGCGAACGGTTTGCGCGCGCCGGCGTATGCGCTGCGGCAGGGGCAGTCGTTGAAGCTGGAAGGGTGTTCGCGCTGAGGCAATGACCTGCTCTCGCTCCTTCCCCTGCGTGCGGGGGAAGGCTGGGATGGGGGCGAACCACGAGGGCCGACGGCACCTCATCGAGCGAGTCTCTTAGAGACTGCTTGTAACGGGTTAGTTGCGACCGGCCCGATTGCCCCCACCCAACCCTCCCCCGCGAGCGGGGGAGGGCTTCAAGCTTCAAACGTCGCTGCGCATCGCAAGCCGCTGACCCAGCCGCACCGGTGACTCGGCATGCAGCGACGGCTCCAGCTCGGCGACGCCCCTGGGCAGCAGCACGATCACCGTCGAGCCGTAGTTGAAGCGCGCCATTTCCTCGAAACGCTGCAGGATGATGCCTTGGCCGCGCCAGTCCTTGCGCTGGATGCGGTCGCCGTAAGCGGGAATTTCCTCGCCGCTCCAGACCGTCTCCACGCCCGAGACCAGCAGCGCGCCGACCATGACCTGCACCATCGGCCCGAAGTCGGTGTCGAAATGGCAGACCAGACGCTCGTTGCGGGCGAACAGGCGCGGCACCTTCGACACCGCGGCGGTGCCCACGCTGAAAAGCCGGCCGGGCACGTGCACGGTTTCGCGCAGCGTGCCGGTCCACGGCATGTGCACGCGGTGGTAGTCGCGCGGCGACAGGTAGACCGTCGCGAAACTGCCGTCGAGATACGGCGCGGCATCGGCGGCGTCGCCCAGCAGTTCGGCGACGGTGAACGACTGGCCCTTGGCCTGGAAGATGCGCCCGGCCTCGATCGGGCCGCACTGGCTGATGTGCCCGTCGGCCGGCATCACCAGCGCACGCGGATCGGGATCGGGGACGCGCGCACCTTCGCGCAGGGCGCGGGTGAAGAATGCATTGAAGCTGGCGTAGGACGCGGGATCGGGATTCGCCGCTTCCGACAGGTCGACACCGAACTTGCGCACCACGGTGTCGATCAGCCAGCGGCGCGTGCCGGGGTTCTGCGAATACGCCAGACGCCGCGCCAGCGACGACAGATAGCGGTGTGGCAGGGCGTAGGTCAGCGAGGTGACGAGGCTCATGGGCGGTGCTCGGCGGTCAGGCGCAGCAGGTCGGCGGCCACGGCTTCGGGGCGCGGCGTCTCGGCATTGAGCACGCTGCCAGAGACCACGCCGGCCATGCGACCCTGCGGATCGAGCACGGCCAGCGAGGCGCTGTGGTCGACGGTGTAGGCGCCATCGGGCGCGTCGCGGTCCAGCGGCACCTTGGCGAACACCATCGACAGCGAACGCGCGAAACGCTCCAGCGACGGGATGTCGGCAGTCGCGGCCAGCGTGTCGCGATGGAAAGCATGCGCGTAGTCGCCGAGGCGTTCGGGCGTGTCGCGCTCGGGATCGACGGACACGAACAGCACGCGCGGGCGCGTCGCTTCGGGCAGCGCTTCCCACTGGCGCTGCGCCTGGGCGAGATGGGTCAGCGTCATCGGGCAGACATCGGGGCAGTGGGTGAAGCCGATGAACACCAGCGTCCAGTGGCCGGCGAGTTCGCCCGGCAGCAGCTGGGTGCCATCGGACTGCTGCAGCGCGAAATCGGGCAGATCGCGCGGCGCGGGATACAGCTGCACGACCTCCAGCTGCGGCGTCGCGGCGCTGCCGTTCGAGGCGAAATACTTCTGCGCGACCAGCAGGCCGAGCCCGCCGGCGAGCGCGACGCAGAGAATGACGAGGGTGGTCCTGTTGAACATCGCGAAGTCCGGTTCGGGCGCCGGGCATGATAACCGGCGCGCCCGGCAGGGCCGTGGCGGGGCGGTGACCTATAATCCGCGGCCATCAAGCCGTCCCGAGCTCCGCGCGCCATGACCGAAGAACTGCAGACGATCGTCGACCTGATCCGCTACGGCGCCAGCCGCTTCAACGCCGCCGGCCTGACCTTCGGACACAGCTACGACAATGCGATCGACGAGGCGACCCAGCTGACCCTCCACGCGCTGCATCTGCCGCACGACCTGAGCCCCGTCTACGGCCAGTCGCGGGTCACGCTCGCGGAGAAGGAAGACGTGCTGGCGCTGTTCCTGCGCCGCATCGAGGACCGCATGCCGGCCGCGTATCTGACCGGCGAGGCCTGGTTCGCGGGTCTGAGCTTCAAGTCCGATGCGCGTGCGCTGGTGCCGCGGTCGCCGATCGCCGAACTGATCCTGGGTGGGTTCGAGCCGTGGCTGGGCGGTCGCGAAGTGCGCCGTGCGCTGGACCTGTGCACCGGTTCGGGCTGCATCGCGATCGCGATGGCGCACCACAATCCCGACTGGCACGTCGACGGTGTCGACCTCAGCGATGACGCCCTGAGCCTCGCCGCCGAGAACGAGCAGCGCCTTGAAGTGCGCAATACGTGCTTCCTCAAATCCGATCTGTTCGACGGGCTGCAGGGCGAGCACTACGATCTGATCGTCACCAACCCGCCCTACGTCACCAACGACGAAACCGATGCGCTGCCGCGGGAGTACGGCTACGAGCCCGAGATGGGCCTGCGCGCCGGCGACGACGGCCTCGACCTCGTGCTGAAGATCCTGCGCGACGCGCCTCTGCATCTGACCGAAGACGGCCTGCTGATCTGCGAAGTGGGCGAGTCCGAACAGCACCTGATCAAGCTGCTGCCGGAACTGCCGCTGATGTGGATCGAGTTCCAGGTCGGCCAGATGGGCATCTTCGTCGTCGAGCGCCACGACCTGGTCACGCACAGCGCGAAGATCACGCAACTGGCGGCGGCGCGTGAGGGCACGACCCCGGCTGCCGTCGCGGCGACGGGCAGTGCAGGGGCGGGGTTGTTCTGATTTTTCGCCGTCATCCCAGCGGCTTTCAACAGACGCATGTCTGGTCAGGCCGGGATGACACTAAAGCGGGCGCAATGCCTGCGGGCTCGCTGACGGCAGATTCGCGTCATCCCAGCGAAAGCTGGGATCCATTCTGATCTTCGAGGCAATCGAAATGGGCCCCAGCATCCGCTGGGGCGACGATGTGAGCCCTGCGCGATCCCTGCCGAGCCGTACCCAACGGTTCGCCCCGAAACCATGCGTCCACGCGCGGCCCGGGCGCGTTAAGCTTGCCGGCCCGCGTTTTCGTGCCGCGTCGCTCCGACGCCCCGTCCCATGTCCAGCAACAGCTTCGGTCAACTGTTCACCGTCACGACCTTCGGCGAAAGCCATGGTCCGGCGATCGGCTGCGTGGTCGATGGCTGCCCGCCGGGCATCGCGCTCGCGGTCGAGGATTTCGAACACGATCTGGCCCGGCGCGCGACCGGCAAGACCCGGCACACCTCGGCGCGACGCGAGGCCGACGAGGTCGAGATCCTCAGCGGCGTCTACAAGGGCGTGACCACCGGGACGCCGATCGCGCTGCTGATCCGCAACACCGATGCGCGCAGCAAGGATTACGGCAACATCGCCCAGCAGTTCCGGCCCGGGCATGCCGATTACGCGTACTGGCAGAAGTACGGCATCCGCGATCCGCGCGGTGGCGGCCGCTCGTCGGCGCGCGAGACCACGATGCGCGTCGCTGCGGCGGTGATCGCCAAGAAGTGGCTGCATGATCGCTTCGGCGTGCGCGTGCACGGCTATCTGTCGCAGCTGGGCGAGATCGTGCCGGCGCAGTTCGACAGCGCCGCGATCGACTGGGATGTCGTCGAGTCGAATCCGTTCTTCTGGCCCGACGCCGCGCAGGTGCCGGAACTCGAGACCTACATGGACGCGCTGCGCAAGTCCGGCGACTCCGTCGGTGCGCGCGTGACCGCCGTGGCCGATGGCGTGCCGCCGGGCTGGGGCGAGCCGGTCTACGGCAAGCTCGATGGCGATCTGGCCGCGGCGATGATGTCGATCAACGCGGTCAAGGGCGTCGAAATCGGCGCGGGCTTCGCTTCGATCGCGCAGAAGGGCAGCGAACACCGCGACCTGATGACGCCGCAGGGCTTCGCATCCAATCATGCCGGCGGCGTGCTCGGCGGCATCAGCACCGGCCAGCAGATCGTGGTGTCGACGGCGTTCAAGCCGACGTCCAGCCTGCGCCTGCCGGCCGATGGCCTGGATACCGACGGCAACACCGTCGAAGTGATCACCACCGGACGTCACGACCCGTGCGTCGGCATCCGCGCGACGCCGATCTGCGAAGCGATGCTGGCGCTGGTGCTGATGGATCAGGCGCTGCGCCATCGCGCGCAGTGCGGCGATGTCGGCACGGTGACGCCGCGGATTCCGGGGCGCATCGATGGCTGAGTCGCGGCCGAAGGTCTGGGTGTCGCAACCGCTGTTCGACGACATCGTCGAGCGCCTGCACGCGCATTTCGACGTGGTGCAGGTGCCCGTCGTCAGCGAGCACGACGCCGCTGCGATTGCCGATGCATTGCGCGATGTCGACGGCGCGCTGGTGACGCTCAACGAGCGCATCGACGGCGGTGCGATCGCCGATGCACCGAAGCTGCGCGCGATCGCCAACGTCGGCGTCGGCTACAACAATCTCGACGTGCCGGCGCTGCATGCGCGCGACATCATCGCGACCAACACGCCCGACGTGCTGACCGAGACCACCGCCGACTTCGGCTTCGCGCTGATGATGGCCGCCGCGCGCCGCGTCACCGAGGCCGAGCGCCATCTGCGCGCCGGCAAGTGGCAGGGCTGGAACTTCAAGGGTCTGCTCGGCGCCGATCTGCACGGCAGCACGCTGGGCATCCTCGGCATGGGCCGGATCGGGCAGGGCATCGCCAAGCGTGCGTCCGGCTTCGAAATGCGCGTGATCTATCACAACCGCAGCCGCCTGCCGGCCGATGTCGAGCGCACATTCAACGCGTCGTATGTCGATTTCGACACGCTCCTCGCGCAGGCCGATCATCTGGTGCTCGTGCTGCCGTACTCGGCTGCAAGCCACCACATCGTCGACGCCGACGCATTGGCGAAGATGCAGCCGACCGCGACGCTGACCAACATCGCGCGCGGCGGCATCGTCGACGAAGCCGCGCTGGCCGATGCGCTCGGCAGCGGCCGCCTCGCCTCGGCCGCACTCGACGTGTTCGAAGGCGAGCCCGCGGTCGATTCGCGCCTGCTCGCGCTCGACAACATCGTGCTGACCCCGCACATCGCCAGCGGCAGCCTCGCCACGCGTCGCGCGATGGTCACGCTCGCGGTCGACAACCTGATCGCCGCGCTCGGCGCGGGCCCGGATGCCGGTCATCCGCCGACGCCGATCGCGTCTGCAGCGAAAGACGGCAAAGACGCGAAACGTCCGGGAACCGCCTGAGCGTCAGGGGCGGGCGGTTCCCCGAAGCCCACGCAATGCAGCGCCCGCGCGTGCCGCGCGACCCACGTCCAGATCTTTTCGAGAAGTTGTCCATGTCCAGTTCCCAGAACCGCCGTTTCCGCGTTGCCGTCGTCGGTGCCACCGGCGCCGTCGGCGAGACCATGCTGTCGATCCTCGCCGAGCGTGATTTCCCCGTCTCCGAACTCGTGCCGCTCGCGAGCGAGCGCTCGGCCGGCACCACCGTGAAGTTCGGCGACGACGACATCGTCGTGCAGGATCTCGCCACCTTCGATCCCGCCGGCATCGACATCGCGCTGTTCTCCGCCGGCGGCGACACCAGCAAGGCCTACGCGCCGAAGTTCGCCGCTGCGGGCGCCGTCGTCATCGACAACAGTTCGGCCTTCCGCTACGACGACGACGTGCCGTTGGTGATCAGCGAAGTGAACCCCGAGGCAGCCCGCAAGCGTCCGCGCGGCATCATCGCCAATCCCAACTGCTCGACGATGCAGATGCTGGTCGCGCTCGCGCCGCTGCACTGCAAGGCGGGCATCGTGCGCATCAACGTGTCGACCTACCAGTCGGTGTCGGGCGCGGGTCGCTCGGCGATGGAAGAACTCGGCCGCCAGACCGGCGATCTGCTGAATTTCCGCGAGATCGATCCGCAGAAGTTCCCGGTGCAGATCGCGTTCAACCTGATCCCGCAGATCGACGCGTTCCTCGAGAACGGCTTCACCAAGGAAGAGATGAAGCTGGTCTGGGAGACGCACAAGATCCTCGGCGACGACAGCATCCTGGTGAACCCCACCGCGGTGCGCGTGCCGGTGTTCTACGGCCATTCGGAATCCGTCGCTGTCGAACTTCGCGAGCGCATCACCGTCGACGAGGCGCGTGCGATCCTCGCGACGGCGCCGGGCGTGGAAGTCGTCGACGAGCGCACGACGGGCGGCTGGCCGACGCCGGTGACGCACGCCTCGGGTCGCGATCCGGTGTTCGTCGGCCGCATCCGCGAGGATCTCTCGCACCCGAACGGTCTGAACCTGTGGATCGTCGCCGACAACATCCGCAAGGGCGCCGCGCTCAACGCGGTGCAGGTCGCCGAACTGGTCGCTGCCGAGGGCTGAGCCCGCGCGATGCCGCATCGCAGCCGCAGCTGCGGCGTATTGTGTGGATACTGGCGCGATGCGGTGGACGCATCGCGCGTTGCGGAGCGGGAGTCCGCGCCGCTACAGTCGCCGGATGAATCCGGATCATCGGCAGCAGGCCCGGCAATGCCGGGTGGGGCAAGCCCGCAAGAAACAGGGGACGTTCGTGTCGCGCATCCTTCCGCGTCTGTTGCTGGCCGGTGGCCTGTTGGCCCTGGCCGGGCCCGTGCTCGCGCTGGGGCTGGGCCGCATCGAGGTCCGCTCGCAGCAGGGCCAACCGCTGCTGGCGGAAATTCCCGTCGTCTCCAGCGATCCGGCCGAGCTGCGCCAGCTGCAGGCACGTCTCGCATCGCCCGAGACCTTCGCGCGCATCGGCCTCGAGCCGCCGCGCGGTGTGGTGTCCGATCTGCAGTTCAATGTCGCGCTCGACCGGAGCGGGCGTCCGGTGATCCGTGTCACCAGCGCCGCTCCGGTGACGCAGGAAGCGCTGACGTTCCTGGTCGAAGTCGACTGGGGGCAGGGCCGTCTGGTTCGCGAATACTCCGCGCTGGTTGCCGTGCCCGATACCGTCGCTGCGCCCGCGCAGCCGACGATCCAGGCGCCGGTGGCCGCGCCGGCACCGAGCATCGTGCGTCCGCCGGCTGCTGCGCCTGCGCCCGTGCAGGCACCGCCCGCGCCGCCGCCGCAGCAGGCGTCCGCGCCCGCAGAGCCGGCGCCGGCCAGCGATGCGATCGCGACGATACCGCCTCCGCCAACTCCGGCACCTGCTTCTGCCCCGACGCCCGCACCCGCGGCGCGTCCTGCCGCCGCTGCCGTCACGCCGGGCGATGCGCTGCCCGCAGTACGCCCGGGACAGACGCTGTCGTCGATCGCCGCGCCGCTCGCCGACGAGGCCGGCATCAGCGTCAACCAGGCGATGCTGCTGCTGTTGCGCACGAACCCGGATGCCTTCATCGGCGGCAACCTCAATCTGATCCGCCAGGGCGCGGTGCTGCGGGTGCCGGCGCGCGATGCCTGGTCGCAGTTCAGCGCTGCCGAGGCGAATGCCGTGGTGCGCGAACAGGTGGGCCAGTGGCGCGAGATGCGCCGTCCCGCGCCGCAGCCTGCGGACCCGGTCGCCGATGCGACGCCGACGGCGGCGGCCGCTGCGCCGCCGGCCGCGGCCCCGCGCACCGCTGATGCACGACTCGAAATCACACCGCCCGCCAGCGACAGCCAGCCGGCGGGCACCCAATCCGGCATCGCTGCCGGCGCTGGAGGCGACATGCTGCGTCAGGAACTGCAACAGGCCAACGAGACCGTCGCCGCGCGTACCGCGGAGATCGACGAACTCAAGGCCCGCCTCGACGATCTCGAACAGCTGCAGCAGCAACAGCAGCAGCTGATCCAGCTCAAGGACGCCGAACTCGCCGCTGCGCAACAGCGCATGGACGCGAGCAACCAACAGCAGACCAGCGTGGCTGCACCGCTGCCGTGGCTGTGGCTGGGCGTCGCGATCCTCGTCGTCGCCGCGCTCGCTTTCCTGCTCGGCCGTCGTGGCCGCACGCCGACCCCGAAGCGTCCGTTCGACAGCGCCGCGCTGGCCGCGGGTCTGCCGACGTCGACCGCCGAACCGGCCGCGCCGGTGGTGACCGTGCCGGAGCCGGCGACACCGCCTGCGTTCGCGCGGGAAGCGCCTGCACCGGTCGTCGACCCTGCGCCGGTCGTCGCGTCGCCCGTGTCCGGCGGCCCCACCTGGCACGCGCCGACGGCATCGCCGGTCGAGCCGGTCGAACCCGAGGCCGTACCGGTCGTCGATGCGACGCCGGCCGGCAACGCGCCGGTCGAACTCGACAGCGGCGACGCCGTCGAGACGCCGATCGGCGTGGAGCGCATCGAGCTGGCGCGCGCCTACATCGATCTGGGCGACACCGACACGGCGCGCAGCCTGCTGCTGGAAGTGGTGGAAGGCGACGATCTGGCGGCCGCCGCGCAGGCCGCGCAACTGCTGCGCACACTGGGCTGAGCCACACGATGCGGGTCGCGATTGGCGTCGAGTACGACGGCCATGGGTTTCACGGTTGGCAGCGGCTGGGCAAGGCGGCCGAGACCGGGCCCGGCTCCGTGCAGGCCGCGCTCGAGAACGCGCTGTCGCGCGTCGCCGCGCATCCGGTCGTGACCACGTGCGCCGGCCGTACCGATGCCGGTGTGCACGCGCGCTGCCAGGTCGTGCATTTCGACACCGACGCCGTGCGCACGCCGCGTGCGTGGATGCTCGGCACCACCGCGCACCTGCCGCCCGCGGTCTGCGTGCGCTGGGCACAGCCGGTGTCCGACGATTTCAGCGCCCGCTTCTCCGCGCGCGCGCGGCATTACCGCTATCGGCTCATCAACCGCCCGGTGCGGCCGGCGTTGCACCGCCAATACCTGTCGTGGGAGCTGCGCCCGCTCGATGCCGACGCCATGCACCGCGCCGCGCAGGCGTTGCTGGGCGAACAGGATTTCTCCGCCTTCCGCACCGTGCACTGCCAGGCCCCGCATGCGCGTCGTGACCTGCAACGCATCGCGGTGACGCGCGACGGCGACGAGGTCATCGTCGAAGTGCAGGCCAACGCGTTCCTGCATCATATGGTGCGCAATATCGTCGGTTCGCTGCTCGTCGTCGGCGCCGGCGAGCAGCCTGAAGCCTGGATCGGCGAGCTGTTGGCCGGGCGCGATCGCAGCGTCGCAGGGCCCACCGCGCCGGCGGCCGGTCTCGTGTTCCTGGGGCCGCTCTATCCGCCGGAGTGGGAGTTGCCGGCGGAAGTGACGCTGACCTGAGATCCGGGCGCATGGCGCCCGGACCGTTCTGGTTCAGAAGCGGGCTTCGAGGCCGAGCATCACCAGGTCGGCTCGATTGATGTCGAAGTCGTACGTGTCGTATCCATATCGGGTCGCGTACGCGTGGAAGGTGTACGCCAGCGTCAGATTGACGTGTCGGCTGAAGTCGGCCCCGAGACCGACGCCTGCATAGCCGCCGTCTACGATTTCGCTACCAAACACCGTCTCGGTATCGGCGCGCCAGTAGCCGAGGCGCGTCATCGCGAACATAGGGCTGCGGCCAAACTGGAAGCGTGCGTTCGCGCCCAGGCTGGCGTAATCGGCCTCGCCGGTGCGGTAGGGCCGGCCGGCCTCGCTGAAGGCCTTGTCGTCGATGCGTCCGTATACCCCTTCGATGCCGACCTGCACGACCGGACCCGCCTGCCATCGATAACCGGCGCTGATGGCCCGGGTGTCCTGGCGGACGTCATCGACGATCCACGCCTGACCGGCCTGCGCGGCCACGAAGAACGCGCCACGCGCGCCATCGGCGGGCGTAGCGACGTATGCGCTCTCCGATGCATGCGCGACCGGCGCGCTGGCGGCTGGTGCGTACGCCGGCTGCGCGGGTGCCACGGTTGCAGGTGCAGCGTCGGTGCTGTGCGTGTCGGTCGGCGCCGTAGCCGGCGCATCGGACTGCGTACGTTCGCGGTACTCGGTCCAGGCGGGCGACAGGCTCTGCGCGTGGACCGGCAATGCCGCCGCCAATGCAACGAAGAGAAGCGCGCGTGGAATGGATGTGGATGTCATGGAATTCCCCCTGTCATGCAGCCGCGGACATGCTCGCAGCCTTCCGGATGCGGCGCGCGCTAGTGCGCGAAACGAGCTGCGTGCCGACCGCGCGTCGGACATGACGCGGACCTCAAGATCGGGGCGATTCATCGGATAGAACGAAGGGCGCGGCAGGACAGCGGTCGTGACCGCACATCCCTGTCCACCTGTCGTCGTCCCTGACGGCACCCCCTGCCGGCGGCGCGTAGCGTGTGCATCGCCTGATGTGCTGTCAAGCGCGCGAACACGCGCGGGCGACGTTAGGCTGTCGCCATGTCACGCACCTTGATCAAGTTCTGCGGCCTGACCCGCGCTGAAGACGTCGCCGAAGCGGTTGCACTCGGCGTCGACTGCATCGGTTTCGTGTTCGCGGCGCGCAGTGCGCGTCGCCTGACGCCCGAGGATGCGCGCGTGTTGCGCGAGGCGGTGCCGGCGTCGATCCGCGTCGTCGCGTTGACGATGGACAACCCGGCCGACGAAGTCGCGGCCATCGTGTCGACCGTGCGGCCGGACATCCTGCAGTTCCACGGCGCGGAGGACGACGCGTTCTGCGCGGGGTTCGGTCTGCCGTACTGGAAGGCGATCGCGATGGGCGGCGATCCGGCCGCGGCGCTGCGCACGCTCGATGCGTGGCCGAACGCTTCGGCGTTCCTGTTCGACGGTCATGCTGCAGGCGAACCCGGTGGCAGTGGCGAACGCTTCGACTGGGCCGCGCTGCCGGCGTCGCTGGATAAGCCGTTCTGGCTCGCGGGCGGCCTCGACGCGGGCAACGTCGCGCAGGCGATCGACATTGCGCGTCCGGCAGGCGTCGATGTGTCCAGCGGCATCGAATCCGCGCCGGGCATCAAGGATGCGGCGCGGATGCGCGCATTCGTTGAGGCGGTGCGCGGCACGCGCTGATCGTCAGCTCCGGAATGTAGATGCCTGTGCGCGCTCGTGCGCGACGGCACTTTCCGGTAGCGCCCCATCGCGCGTGAGCGCGCTCCCACGATGGCCTGTCGACGTCAGGCCAGCTCGTGTCGGAGCCACGCCGCCAGCGCATCGAGTCGCGCATCGTCATCGTCGCGCCGCGTCGCCAGAATCCACTGCGCATCCGTTTCGACGAACCCCCACGGCGCGAGCAGACGGCCGGCGGCGAGATCGTCGGCGACGAGTTCCTGCGGCGCGATGGCGACACCGAGGCCGGCGGCCGCGGCTTCGAGCAGGAAATACAGATGCTCGAATCCCGTGCCGAGATCGTCGGGCGACGCGGCGCCGTGCAACGCGGCCCACGTCGGCCACGCCTGCGGGCGCGAGGTGGTGTGCAGCAGCGGTTCGCGCAACAGCGCATTGGGCGTCAGTGCTGCGAGGCGTGTCGCGTCCGAGTGGCGTGCACTGAGTACCGGGCCGATCCGCTCCGGCGCGAGTGCGCGCACCGTCCACGCGGCCGGCCACGGCGACGTGCCGATCAGCAGCGCCGCATCGAATCCGTCCAGCGATGCCGGGAACGCGCCTTCATGCGGCGACAGATGCAACTTCAGATCGGGCAGGGCATCGCTCAGGCGCGGCAGTCGCGGAATCATCCAGCGGGCGAGCAGGCTGCCCGGGCAGCCCAGCACCCGCGCAGGCGACGTGCCCGAGCGGCGGATCGCCGCGGCTGCGCCCTGCAGGCGCGCGAACGCATCGCCGGCGGCGTCGCGCATGCGCATGCCGGCCGGCGTGAGCCGCAGGCCGCGGCCTGCACGCACGAACAGCGGTATGCCGAGCGCGTCTTCGAGCAGGCGCACCTGGCGGCTGACCGCACCGTGGGTCACGTGCAGCGCTTCGGCCGCTCGGCTCAGGCTGCCCAGGCGGGCGGCGGCCTCGAAGGCGCGCAGCGCATTGAGCGGCGGCAGCTCGGGTTCGGTCATGTGAGATTTCCTGACGTATGCGTCAGATCTTATCGATTCTGGACGCGCGACGTGTGCGTTAGAGTGCAAGCCAGCCCGCACCGTGCACCTCCCGATGTCGCAGCCTCCGATCACCGATTTTCACGCCTATCCCGACGCCAACGGCCATTTCGGCCGCTATGGCGGGCGCTTCGTCGCCGAGACCCTGATGGGGCCCATCGCCGAACTCGCGGCGGCCTACGACACCGCCAAGGCCGATCCCGCGTTCCAGCAGGCGTTCGACAAGGACCTCGCGCATTACGTCGGCCGGCCGAGCCCGATCTATCACGCCGAACGGCTGAGCGACGCCGTCGGTGGCGCGCGCATCCTGCTCAAGCGCGAGGACCTGAACCACACCGGCGCGCACAAGATCAACAACACCATCGGCCAGGCGCTGCTCGCCAGCCGCATGGGCAAGACCCGGATCATCGCCGAGACCGGCGCCGGCCAGCATGGCGTCGCATCGGCCACCGTGGCCGCGCGGCTCGGTCTGGAGTGCGTGGTCTACATGGGCGCGACCGACATCGAGCGGCAGAAGATCAACGTCTACCGGATGCGCCTGCTGGGTGCGGAAGTCGTGCCGGTGACCTCGGGCTCGGCGACGCTCAAGGACGCGCTCAACGAGGCGATGCGCGACTGGGTGACCAACATCGCCGACACCTTCTACATCATCGGCACCGTCGCCGGTCCCGATCCGTACCCGCGCATGGTCCGTGACTTCAACGCCATCGTCGGCCGCGAAGCGCGCGAACAGATGCTGGCCGAATACGGCCGCCTGCCCGATGCGATCACCGCCTGCGTCGGCGGCGGCAGCAACGCGATCGGCCTGTTCCACGCGTTCCTCAACGATCCGGGCGTGCGCATCGTCGGCGCCGAAGCGGCGGGCGACGGTATCGACACCGGACGTCATGCAGCTTCGATCGCCGCCGGCCGCCCCGGTGTGCTGCACGGCAACCGCACCTACGTGATCTGCGACGACGACGGCCAGATCACCGAAACGCATTCGGTGTCCGCCGGCCTCGATTACCCGGGCGTCGGACCCGAGCATTCCTTCCTCGCCGACGCCGGCCGCGCGCAGTACGTCGGCATCACCGACGACGAAGCGTTGGCCGCGTTCCACCAGCTCGCGAAGACCGAAGGCATCCTCGCCGCACTCGAATCCAGCCACGCCATCGCGCAGGCGATCAAGCTCGCCCGCGAGCTGCCGAAGGACGCGATCGTGCTCGCCAACCTGTCCGGTCGCGGCGACAAGGACGTGCACACGATCGCGCAGCGGGAAGGGTTCGTACTGTGAGAACGGGCGTCTGCTTGCTGGCAGCCATGCTGTCCCTCACGGCGATGCCCGCATCCGCCGATGCGTGGCCGCATGACCGTGTCGGCGAGTTCCGCATCGGAGATGCCGTCGATATCACCGGGTTCGGACCGGAGTGGGACATGAGCGATGGTGGCAACCGGGTCTGGCTGACGCGATCACGTTGTCGGAAGGATGCGTCTGATGTCTGCATCGCCCTCCCAATCGAACCTTTCAACGCCGGAACCCATGAACCGCATCGACACCCGTTTCGCCGCGCTCCGCGCCGCCGGCCGCAAAGCGCTGATTCCGTTCTTCACCGCCGGCGATCCCTCGCTCGAAGCCACGGTGCCGGTGATGCATGCACTGGTCGCGGCCGGGGCTGATGTCATCGAACTCGGCGTGCCGTTCTCCGACCCGATGGCCGACGGCCCGACGATCCAGCGCAGTTCCGAGCGCGCGCTGGGGCGGGGCGCGGGCATGACCTACGTGCTCGACGCGGTGCGCCACTTCCGCACGCAGGACGACGCCACGCCGGTCGTGCTGATGGGGTACCTCAATCCGATCGACATCCGTGGCGCGGCGACGTTCGCGAAGCAGGCAGGCGATGCGGGCGTGGATGGCGTCCTGCTGGTCGATCTGCCGCCCGAGGAGGCCGACGAATTCCGCGCGGCCTTCGATGGCGCCGGCATCGCGCTGGTGTTGCTGGCGTCGCCGACGACTACCGATGCGCGCATCGAGGCGCTGTGCGCAGGGGCGCAGGGCTATCTGTACTACGTCAGCTTCGCGGGTGTGACCGGCGCGGCGGACCGGCTCGACACCGCGCAGGCCTCGTCCCGGTTGCGGACCATCCGCGCTGCCAGTCGCGCACCGGTGGTGGCCGGTTTCGGCATCCGCGACGCCGCGAGCGCTGCGGCGATGGCGGTCGATGCCGATGGCGTGGTGGTCGGCAGTGCGCTGGTCGCGGCACTCGACGGCGCGGCAGATGCGGACGAGGCTGCCGCGCGTGCGGGGGCATTCCTCATGCCGCTGCGCAAGGCGCTCGACGCAGGCTGAACAAGCGCGGGATTCGAGCCGTTCCCTGCGGGCGCCGGGGGCTCGATACCCTCCACGACGGGTCGGGCGGGCGCGGTATGAGCCGTACGCCCCCCGCCGGAAGCCCAACGGCCCGTCGGTTACACTTCCGCGCTTTGCGGCCCCGTTGCGGCCGCCGGGAGAAAAACGCCCATGTCCTGGTTGCAGAAGATCATGCCGCCGCGCATCCGCACCGATGCGCCCGCGGCCAAGAAGCGCAGCGTGCCCGAGGGTCTGTGGGAGAAGTGCGAGCGCTGCAGCACCGTGCTGTACGGCCCGGAGCTCGAAGAGAATCTGGAGGTCTGCCCGAAGTGCAACTTCCATCGTGCGATCCGTGCCCGCGCGCGCCTGAAGGCGTTCCTGGACGCGGGCAGCCTGCAGGAGATCGCGGCCGATCTGGGCCCGACCGACATCCTGAAGTTCAAGGACCAGAAGAAGTATTCGGACCGCATCAAGGCCGCGCAGCGCGCCACCGGTGAGCGCGACACGCTGATCGCGATGCAGGGCACGCTGATGCAGCGCCCGATCGTCGCCTGCGCGATGGACTTCGCCTACATGGGCGGCTCGATGGGCTCGGTCGGCGGCGAGAAGTTCGCTCGCGCCGCGGAACAGGCGCTCGCCCTGCAGGCGCCGCTCGTGAGCTTCGCCGCCAGTGGCGGCATGCGCATGCAGGAAAGCATGTTCTCGCTGCTGCAGATGGCCAAGACCTCGGCTGCGCTGGCGCGACTGCGCGAAGCCGGCCTGCCGTACATCTCGGTGTTGACCAACCCGACCTACGGCGGCACGTCGGCGTCGTTCGCGATGCTCGGCGACATCAACCTGGCCGAGCCCGAAGCGCTGATCGGGTTCGCCGGCCCGCGCGTGATCGAACAGACCGTGCGCGAGACCCTGCCCGAAGGCTTCCAGACATCGGAATTCCTGCTCGAGCACGGCGCGATCGATCAGATCTGCGACCGTCGCGAGATGCGTCCGCGCGTGGCCCACCTGCTGGCGCTGCTGACGAAGCAGGACATGCCGACCGAGGCCGCTGCGTGAGCCGCAGGTACTTCGGTACCGACGGCATTCGCGGGCGGGTCGGTGAGGGTTCGATCTCCGCCGATTTCGTGCTGCGCCTGGGCAATGCCTACGGCCATTCGCTGCGCGGACGCGGCGGGGACTGGCGTCGTCCGCAGGTGCTGATCGGCAAGGACACGCGCATCTCGAACTACATGTTCGAGGCCGCGCTCGAGGCCGGACTGGTCGCGGCCGGCGTCGACGTGCAGCTGATGGGCCCGATGCCCACGCCGGCCGTGGCGCACCTGACGCGCTCGCTCGGCGCCGACGGTGGCATCGTCATTTCCGCCTCGCACAATCCGCATCACGACAACGGCATCAAGTTCTTCAGCGCGCAGGGCGAGAAGCTCGACGATGCGACCGAACTCGCGATCGAGGCCGCGCTCGACCAGCCGTTCCGCACCGTGGCGTCCGAGAAGCTCGGCAAGGCCGTGCGCACGCGCGATGCCGTCGGCCGCTACGTGGAAGCCTGCAAGGCCTCGGTGCCTCGTGGATTCGATCTCGACGGCATGCGCATCGTCGTCGACTGCGCGAACGGCGCGACCTACCAGGTCGGTCCGATCGTGCTGCGCGAACTCGGCGCGCAGGTCGAGGTGATCGGCGCCGAACCCAACGGCGTCAACATCAACGATGGCGTCGGCTCGACCCATCCCGAACACCTGAGCGAGCGCGTCAGCCGCAGCGGCGCGAACCTCGGCATCGCCTTCGACGGCGACGGCGATCGTGTGCTGTTCGTCGACGCCAACGGCACCGTGCGAGACGGCGACGACCTGCTGTACGTGCTCGCGCGCGACTGGCAGCAGTCGGGCCGCCTGCAGGGTCCGGTGGTCGGCACGCTGATGAGCAATTACGGCCTGGAGCGCGCATTCGGCGAGGCCGGCATCGGCTTCGCGCGCGCCAAAGTCGGCGACCGCTACGTGCACCAGATGCTGCTCGAACACGAGGGCGTGCTCGGCGGCGAAACCTCCGGGCATCTGCTGTGTCTGGATCGCGCGACGACCGGCGACGGCATCATCAGCGCGCTGCAGGTGCTGGAAGTGCTGCGCCGCCGCGGCGCGTCGCTGCAGGAAGCGTTGCACGGCCTGTCGAAGGTGCCGCAGAAGACCGTCAACGTGCGTTACGAAGGTGCGTCCAAGCCCGTCGAGGCGCCGGCCGTGCAGGCCGCGCTCGCCGATGCGCAGGCCGCCGTGCAGGGCCGCGGGCGCGCGTTCCTGCGTCCGTCGGGGACCGAGCCGGTCGTGCGCGTGACCGTCGAAGCCGACGACGACACCCTGATGCAATCGACACTCGACCAACTGGCCGACGCCGTGCGCGCGGCCGCTGCCTGACCCAAGGATTCCGCCATGAGCGCACGCATCCCGACCCTCGACATCCGCCGTTTCGACACGGATCGCGAAGCCTTCGTCGCCGAACTCGGCGCCGCCTACCGAGAGTGGGGCTTCGCCGGCATCAACGGCCACGGCATTGCGCAGGCGCAGATCGACGGCGCCTACGACGTGTTCAAGGCCTTCTTCGCGCTGCCCGAAGACGTTAAGAAGCGCTACCACGTGGCCGGCGGCGGCGGCGCGCGCGGCTACACCGCGTTCGGCGTCGAGACCGCCAAGGGCGCAAAGCACTTCGACCTCAAGGAGTTCTGGCACATCGGCCGCGAGATTCCGGACGACTCCAAGTACCGCGAGGTCATGCCGCCGAACCTGTGGCCGACCGAAGTCCCGGGTTTCCGCGAACACGGCTACGGCCTGTATCAGACGCTGGACCAGCTTGGCTCGAAGGTGCTCTCGGCGCTGGCGCTGCACATCGGCCTGCCGGAGAACTACTTCGTCGACAAGACCGACTACGGCAATTCGATCCTGCGCCCGATCCATTACCCGCCGATCACCTCGGACGACATTCCCAACGAGCGCGCGGGCGCGCACGAGGACATCAACCTGATCACGCTGCTGGTCGGCGCATCGGCGGCGGGTCTGGAAGTGAAGTCGCGTGATGGCGAGTGGGTGCCCTTCACGTCGGACGCCGACACGATCGTCGTCAACATCGGCGACATGCTGCAGCGCCTGACCAACCACGTGTATCCGTCAACGACGCACCGCGTGACCAATCCGCCGGGCGAGCAGGCCCGCAAGCCGCGGTATTCGGTGCCGTTCTTCCTGCATCCGAATCCGGACTTCGTCATCGACGTGCTGCCGTCGACGGTGACCGCCGACAACCCGAGCCGCTATCCCGAAGCGATCACCGCGCAGGGCTATCTCGAGGAGCGGTTGCGCGAGATCAAGCTGAAGTAAGGCGTCAGCGGCGTCAGACGCAAGCAGACACGGCGCCCGAGGGCGCCGTGTCCGTTCCTGGGCACCGGAAGTATCCACGCAGCAGAAGGTCGAGCTGCGCGCGCCGCCGGTCGCGGCGTCCGCACCGGCTGCCGCGCCAGCGGAGCCCAGGCGCGCGGCAGTGCGTGGTCCCTGAACCGGGCCGGCAGGCGCATCGGCTATCCTCTTGCGCCTCTCGTCTCAAGGAGTCGCCCATGCGCCGCAGGATCGTCGCCGGCAACTGGAAGCTGCAGGGCAGCCGCACATTCGCCACCGAACTCGTCGAGGGCATCGCCGCCGGGCTACCGGGCGGGGTGGAGGCGATCGTGCTGCCGCCGTATCCGTATCTCCCGCTGCTGACGCAGTCGCATTCGGGGCGCGGCGTGGCCTTCGGCGCGCAGGACGTCAGCGCGCACGCCAAGGGCGCCTACACCGGCGAGGTGGCCGCCTCGATGCTGGCCGACGTCGGCGCCGTCTACACGCTGGTCGGCCATTCCGAGCGCCGCCAGTACCACGGCGAGGACGACGCGCTGGTCGCGCGGAAGTTCATCGCCGCCCGCGCCGCCGGCCTGGTGCCGATCCTGTGCGTGGGCGAGACCCGCGAGCAGCGCGAGGCCGGCCGTACCGAAGCGGTGATCGCCGCCCAGGTCGGGACCGTGCTGGCCGAGGCCGGTGTGGCCGCATTCGATGGCGCGATCGTCGCCTACGAGCCGGTCTGGGCGATCGGCACCGGCCTGACCGCCAGCGCCGAGCAGGCGCAGGCCGTGCACGCCTTCCTGCGTGGCGTGGTCGCCGGACAGGATGCTAGAATCGCCGATTCGTTGCCGCTGCTCTATGGCGGCAGCTGCAAGCCCGACAATGCCGCTGCGCTGTTCTCGCAGCCCGACGTCGACGGCGGATTGATCGGTGGCGCCTCGCTGGCGGCCGACGACTTCCTGGCCATCGTCGCCGCGGCCGCGCGCTGAGCGCAGCCGGCGATTCCGACACAAGGCCCGTCCGCGGGCACCCCAGAGCGCCCACGCAATGCTGCTGACCGTCTTCAACATCCTGTTCGTCATCATCGCCATCGCGATGATCGCGTTGATCCTCATGCAGCGCGGCGCCGGTGCCGCGGCCGGTTCCGGCTTCGGTGGCGGTGCGTCCGCGACCGTGTTCGGCGCGCGCGGCTCGTCGAACTTCCTGTCGAAGGCGACGAAGTGGCTGGCGATCAGCTTCTTCTCGATCACGCTGTTCATGGCCTGGTACGCGATGCATCGCGCCAATCCGAACGCGCTGGACATGGACCTGGGCGTCATGGGCGGCGAGGTGCCGACCGCGCCGGTCGAAGGCGCGCCGGTCGCACCGCCCGCACCCGCCGACGCGACCGTGCCGGCTGCACCGTCTGCCGAGGGCGCAGTCCCGGCCGCGCCGCCGGCGGCGGAAAATTCTTCGCAGGAATCGCCGCAGCCCACTCCCCAGAACGATTGATTGGGATTACAATGCGCGGCTCGCCGGGGCGGTAGGCCCGGATGAGGTTTCAGGTTGACCTGCCCAGGTGGCGGAATTGGTAGACGCACTACCTTGAGGTGGTAGCGGCTTAGGTCGTAGGGGTTCGAGTCCCCTCTTGGGCACCAACCGGAAAAGCGATGCGGGTCACGCGCATCGGACACGAAAAGCCTCGCGCAAGCGGGGCTTTTTCGTGCGCGGAAGTATGCGGCGGCGCGCGGACAGGAATCATTCGCGCGCGCACTTCACGTGCCGTGCGGCGCTGCATCGCGATGCAGCCCATGAGCGGCGTATGCAGCGGCGGAAATCGTTTACTCACCAGTTCTGTAACCGGTACAATTGCCGGAATCGGGCGATCGCACAACGTGCATCGCCCGGCCTTCGTGAAGCGCTCCGACGCTTCGAGAATGCGGCGTCCACAGGCGCCGAGCCAAGGCCGCACATTGCGGCCGTAGCCGAGAGAACATCCGAGTGCTGGCCGAATATCTGCCGACCCTGCTGTTCCTGATCGTTGCCACGGGGATCGGCATTGCCTTGCTGATCATTGGCAACCTGCTGGGGCCCAAGCGCCCGACGCTGGAAAAGCTGTCGCCCTACGAGTGCGGATTCGAAGCCTTCGAAGACGCGCGCATGCAGTTCGACGTGCGCTATTACCTCATCGCGATCCAGTTCATCGTCTTCGATCTGGAAATCATCTTCATCGTGCCCTGGGCCACCGTGTTCCGCGAACTCGGCGTGCTGGGCCTGATCGAGATGGGCATCTTCGCCGGCATGCTGCTGCTCGGCTTCGTCTACGTGTGGAAGAAGGGAGCGCTGGAATGGGAGTGAACCAGACCGTCGCGCGCCTGATGAACAACCCGCTGCCGGAAGGCCGCGTGGACGACATCCTGCGCCCGGAAGGCGAGAACCCGCTGCTCGAGCGCGGTTTCGTCACGACCAGTTCCGATGTGCTGCTCAACTGGGCACGCACCGGCTCGATGTGGCCGATGACCTTCGGTCTCGCCTGCTGCGCGGTGGAAATGATGCACGCCGGTGCGGCGCGCCTCGATCTCGACCGCTACGGCGTGGTGTTCCGCCCGTCGCCGCGCCAGTCGGACGTGATGATCGTGGCCGGCACCCTGGTCAACAAGATGGCCCCGGCGCTGCGCAAGGTCTACGACCAGATGCCGGATCCCAAGTGGGTCATCTCGATGGGCAGCTGCGCCAACGGCGGCGGCTACTACCACTACTCGTATTCGGTGGTGCGCGGTTGCGATCGCATCGTGCCGGTCGACGTCTACGTGCCGGGCTGCCCGCCGACGGCCGAAGCGCTGATCTACGGCATCTTGCAGTTGCAGAAAAAGATCCGCCGCGCCACCAACTTCGGCGACACCAAGACGGGGCAGCGCGATGCGTGAGTCCTCCACCGCGTTCGCGGCGCGTCTGCGCGCGCGCTTCTCCGACGCCGACGTGGCGGTCGCACTGCCGCGCGGCGAGGTGACGATCACCACGGCCGGCGACTGGCTCGATACCGCGCGCGCGCTGCGCGACGAATTCGGCTTCGAGTCGCTGATCGACGTCTGCGGCGTCGACTATCTCGGCCACGGCAGTGACGAATGGGACACCGACGTGTCCTCCGAAGGTTTCAGCCGCGGCGTCGAAGGCCGTGGTCCGGGCCGTTTCAAGTTCGGCGAAACCGGCAGCCGCCAGGTCTCGCAGCCGCATGGCGATGCCGGGATTCCGGTGCCGCAGCGCCGCTTCGCCGCGGTCGCGCAGTTGCTGTCGATCCAGCACAACCAGCGCGTGACGCTGAAGTGCTTCGCGCCCAGCGACGATCTGCCGGTGGTGTCCTCGCTGACCGTGCTCTGGCCGGTCGCGAACTGGTTCGAGCGGGAAGCCTTCGATCTGTTCGGCGTGATCTTCGAAGGTCACCCGGATCTGCGCCGCATCCTGACCGACTACGGGTTCGTCGGTCATCCGTTCCGCAAGGATTTCCCGTTGATCGGCAATGTCGAAGTGCGTTACGACGCCGAGCGCAAGCGCGTGGTGTACGAGCCGGTGACCTCGGTCGAACCGCGTGTCGGCGTGCCGCGCGTGATCCGTGACGACGCCCGTTTCGCGACCGCAAGCGGCGAACAGGCCGCGCGCCGCGTGGAGGCTGCCAAGTGAGCGCCGTGCCGACCACCTCGCTGCACACCAACGCGACGCCGAGTGCGGAAGCGCTGAAGCAGGAAATCCGCAACTACACGTTCAACTTCGGTCCCCAGCACCCGTCCGCGCACGGCGTGCTGCGCCTGATCCTGGAGATGGACGGCGAGACCGTGATGCGCGCCGATCCGCACATCGGCCTGCTGCACCGGGGCACCGAGAAGCTGGCCGAGTCGAAGCCGTTCAACCAGTCGATCGGTTACATGGATCGCCTCGACTACGTGTCGATGATGTGCAACGAGCACGCCTACGTGCGCGCGATCGAGACCCTGATGGGGATCGAGGCGCCCGAGCGCGCGCAGTGGATCCGCACGCTGTTCGACGAGATCACCCGCATCCTCAACCACCTGATGTGGGTGGGCTCGAACGCGCTCGATCTCGGCGCGATGGCGGTGATGCTCTACGCGTTCCGCGAGCGCGAAGAGTTGATGGACGTCTACGAGGCGGTGTCGGGCGCGCGCATGCACGCGACCTATTACCGTCCCGGCGGCGTCTACCGTGACCTGCCTGCGCAGATGCCGCAGTACGCCGAGTCGCGCTGGCGCAAGGGCGAGAAGCTCAAGCGTTTCAACAAGTGGCGCGGCGGCTCGATGCTCGATTATCTCGAGGCATTCGCCAAGGATTTCCCCAAGCGCGTCGACGAGTACGAAACCCTGCTCACCGACAACCGCATCTGGAAGCAGCGCACCGTCGGCATCGGCGTGATTCCGCCGGACCTGGCCAAGGCCTGGGGCATGACCGGTCCGATGCTGCGCGGTTCGGGCGTCGAGTGGGATCTGCGCAAGACCCAGCCTTACGCCAAGTACGCCGAAGTCGATTTCGACATCGCGGTGGGCGTCAATGGCGACTGCTACGACCGCTATCTCGTGCGCGTGTTCGAGATGCGCGAGTCGGCGAAGATCATCCAGCAGTGCGTCAACTGGCTGCGGGCGAATCCCGGCCCGGTCATGCTGGACAACTACAAGGTGTCGCCGCCGTCGCGTGAGTCGATGAAGGACGACATGGAAGCGTTGATCCATCACTTCAAGCTGTTCACCGAGGGCTACAGCGTGCCTGCCGGCGAGACCTACAGCGCCGTCGAAGCCCCGAAGGGCGAGTTCGGCTGCTACCTGGTCTCCGACGGCGCGAACAAGCCGTTCCGCGTGCACCTGCGCGCGCCCGGTTTCGCACATCTCTCGTCGATGGACGCCATCACCAGCGGACACATGCTGTCCGACGTGGTGGCGATGATCGGTACCTATGACATCGTGTTCGGAGAAGTCGACCGATGAAGGCGACTGGCAATTTCGAGAACGCCCGCAACGTCGACCCGATGGTCGTGCTCAGCGGCGACACGCGCGCGCACATCGATCACTGGCTGACCAAGTTCCCCGAAGACCGCAAGCGGTCCGCGGTGCTGCAGGGGCTGTTCGCGGCGCAGGAGCAGAACAACGGCTGGCTGACCGACGAGCTGATCGCCGGCGTCGCCAAGTATCTGGACCTGCCGCCGGTGTGGGCCTACGAGGTGGCGACGTTCTACTCGATGTTCGAGACCGAGAAGGTCGGCCGCAACAACGTCGCGTTCTGCACCAACATCAGCTGCTGGCTCAACGGCGCCGAGGATCTCGTCGCGCACGCGGAGAAGAAGCTGGGCTGCAAGCTGGGTGAATCCACCGCCGACGGTCGCGTCTTCCTCAAGCGCGAAGAAGAGTGCGTCGCTGCGTGCTGCGGCGCGCCGGTCGTGGTCATCAACGGTCATTACCACGAGAAGCTCACACCCGAGACGGTGGACGAGCTGATCGACGGTCTGAAGTAAGGCATCGCGCGGACATGGCACATCACCATCCCAAGTCTTCCGAAGGTTACGGGCCCGTCGGGCCTGCGCCGCAGGAACACCAGGCGGTCTACACCACGCTGCATTTCGACAAGCCGTGGTCCTACGAGAACTACCTCAAGACGGGTGGTTACAGCGCGCTGCGCAAGATTCTCGAAGAGAAGATTCCGCCGGCCGACGTGATCGAGATGGTCAAGCAGTCGGGCCTGCGCGGCCGTGGCGGCGCGGGCTTTCCGACCGGTCTGAAGTGGAGCTTCATGCCCAAGGGCGAGATGCAGAAGTACATCCTCTGCAATTCGGACGAATCCGAGCCGGGCACTGCGAAAGACCGCGACATCCTGCGTTACAACCCGCACTCGGTCATCGAGGGCATGGCGATCGCGTGCTACGCGACCGGCTCGACGGTGGCCTACAATTACCTGCGCGGCGAGTTCCATCACGAGCCCTTCGAGCATCTGGAAGAAGCCACCGCCGAGGCCTACGCCAACGGCTGGCTGGGCAAGAACCTGCTCGGCTCGGGTATCGATGTCGACATCTACAACGCGCTCGGCGCGGGCGCCTACATCTGCGGCGAAGAAACCGCGCTGATGGAATCGCTGGAAGGCAAGAAGGGACAGCCGCGCTTCAAGCCGCCGTTCCCGGCCAATTTCGGTCTGTACGGCAAGCCGACGACGATCAACAACACCGAGACCTACGCCTCGGTGCCCGCGATCGTGCGCAACGGCGCGCAGTGGTTCATGGATCTGGGCAAGCCCAACAACGGCGGCTGCAAGATCTTCTCGGTCTCCGGCCATGTGGCCAAGCCGGGCAACCACGAGATCCGTCTGGGCACCTCGTTCGCCGATCTGCTGGCGCTGTGCGGCGGCATGCGCGAAGGCCGCACGATCAAGGGCGTAATTCCGGGTGGTTCGTCGATGCCGGTGCTGCCGGGCGAGACGATGATGGGCCTGACGATGGATTACGACGCGCTGCAGAAGGCCGGTTCCGGCCTCGGCTCGGGCGCGGTCATCGTCATGGACGACACGACTTGCATGGTGCGCGCGTGCCGACGCATCGCGCGCTTCTACTACAAGGAGAGCTGCGGCCAGTGCACGCCGTGCCGCGAAGGCACCGGCTGGATGTACCGCATGCTGTGCCGCATCGCCGACCACACGGCGACGGTCGAAGACCTGCAGATGCTGCGGGCCGCGGCCGGCCAGATCGAGGGACACACCATCTGCGCGTTCGGTGAAGCGGCCGCATGGCCGGTGCAGGGCTTCCTGCGCCATTTCTGGGACGAATTCGAGTACGCGATCGTGAACAAGCGCTTCCTCGTCGACGACCAGCGCAACGGCACCGTGGTGCCCAAGGCGGTCGCCGCATGAGCGCGCAACCCGTGAATCCGAACCTGCCGCCCGACCACGTCACCGTCTTCATCGACGGCGTCGAACTGGCCGCGCCCAAGGGCTCGATGATCATCCATGCCGCCGACAAGGCCGGCATTCCGATCCCGCGTTTCTGCTATCACGACAAGCTCGAGATCGCCGCGAACTGCCGCATGTGCCTGGTCGACACCGAAGTCGGCGGCCGCGGTGCGCCCAAGCCGTCCCCGGCCTGCGCCACGCCGGTGATGGACGGCCTGAAGGTCTTCACGCGCAACGAGAAGGCGCTCAAAGCCCAGCGCAACGTGATGGAGTTCCTGCTGATCAACCATCCGCTCGACTGCCCGATCTGCGATCAGGGCGGCGAGTGCGAACTGCAGGATCTGTCGCTCGGTTACGGCCGTTCGGTGAGCCGCTTCGCCGAGCGCAAGCGCGTCGTCGCCGACGAGGACCTCGGTCCGCTGGTCGCGACCGAGATGACCCGCTGCATCCAGTGCACGCGCTGCGTGCGCTTCACCGCCGAGATCGCCGGCACCTACGAGCTGGGTGGCATGCAGCGCGGCGAGAACCTGCAGATCGGCACCTACGACGGCAAGCCGCTGACGACCGAACTCTCGGGCAACGTCATCGACGTGTGCCCGGTCGGCGCGCTGACCAACAAGGTGTTCCGTTTCCGTGCGCGTCCTTGGGAACTGATCGCGCGCGAATCGCTCGGCGGTCACGACGCGCTGGGCAGCAACCTGTTCCATCACCTGCGCCGCGGCGACGTGATGCGCACCGTGCCGCGCGACAACGAAGCGGTCAACGAGTGCTGGATCTCCGATCGCGACCGTTACTCGCACCAGGGCCTGACGGCCGATGACCGCGCGGTGCATCCGCTGGTCAAGGACGGGGGCGAGTGGCGCGAGGCCTCGTGGGACGAGGCGCTCGAGCGCGCGATGACGATCCTGCGTGAGAACGCGGCCGACGAGCTCGGCGTGCTGGTGCATCCGTCGACCTCTAACGAGGAAGGCGCGCTGCTGGCACGTCTGGCCGAGGCCCTGGGCACCGGCAACCTCGATCACCGCATCGCCCAGCGTGACCTGTCCGATGGCGCCGTTGCGGAAGCCTTCGCGATGCCGGTCGCCGAACTCGAGCAGGCCGATGTCGTGCTGCTGGTCGGCAGCAATCTGCGCCATGAAGTGCCGCTGCTGCATCACCGCGTGCGCCAGGCGTGGAAGCGCGGCGCCAAGGTGTACGTGGTCAATCCGGTCGATTTCGAGTTCACCTTCGACATCGAGGACAAGGCCATCGTGGCGCCGTCGAAGATCGCCGAAACGCTGCAGGTTGCCGAACTCGGCGACGCACTGAGCGGCGCGAAGCATGCGGCGATCATCGTCGGTGCGCAGGCGGAAGCCAGCGCGCACGCGGCCGATATCCGCAAGGCCGCGGCTGCGCTCGCCGTGGAGACCGGCGCGTCGCTGTGCCGCATTCCGCACGGCGCCAACGCGCTGGGTCTGTCGCGTGCCGGCGTGCTGCCGACCTCGCGCGATGCGAACGCGATGCTGGCCGAGCGCCGCGGCGCGTACGTCATCTACGGCATCGAGCCGGGTCTGGACTTCGCCGACCAGGCGCAGGCCTTGCAGGCACTGGGCGCGGCGCAGGTCGTGTCCTTCAGCCACTTTGCCTGCCAGTCAACGCGCAGCGTCGCCGACGTGATCCTGCCGATCGGCGCGCTCGCCGAAATCGACGCAACGCTGACCAATCTCGAAGGCCGCGACCAGCAGGCCACCTCGGCCGGCAAGCTGCCGGGCGACGCACGTGCCGGCTGGCGCGTGCTGCGCGCCCTCGGTGGCGCGCTCGAAGCGCCGGGCTTCGAGTTCACCGATCTCGCCGGTCTGCGTGCGGGCCTGCAGGGCAAGGCGGTCTCGGTGGCTGCATCCGCGGCGCCGGTCGTCGACGGTGACGGCTTCGAACTGGCCGTCAGCCAGGCGATCTACCGCGTCGACGGTCTGACCCGTCGCGCTGCCGCGCTGCAGTCGCATCCGTTGACCGTCGGCCCGCGCATCGTGCTGCATCCCGACGACGCGGCCGCAAGCCAGGTCGCCGACGGCGGCATGGCCAAGGTTTCGAATGCGGTCGGCACCGCGACGCTGCAGGTGGCGATCGACGATCGCGTCGCACCGGGCGCGGCGTGGGTGGAATCGGGCTATGGCGCCACGGCGGCGCTGTCGGCCGGCAAGGTCAAGGTGGTGGCGGCATGAGTGCGACCCAAACCGGCGTGACCAACACCGCATCGCTGCTGGGCGATCTGTCGGCGCCGCTGTACGACTGGCTGATGTCGCTGGGCGCGATCGGGCTGATCCTGTGGATCGTGCTCAAGATCCTGTTGATCGCGATGCCGGTGATCATCGCCGTCGCGTTCTACGTGGTCTGGGAGCGCAAGCTGCTGGGCTGGATGCATCAGCGCCATGGTCCGATGTACGTGGGCATGGGCATCTTCCAGGCCTTCGCCGACGTCTTCAAACTGCTGTTCAAGGAAGTCATCCAGCCGACCAACGCGCAGCGCGTGCTGTTCGTGCTGGCGCCGCTGATCACGCTCGCGCCGGCGTTCGCGGCCTGGGCCGTGGTGCCGTTCGATGCGCAGCTGGTGCTGTCGAACGCCAACGCCGGTCTGCTGTATCTGCTGGCGATGACGAGCTTGGGCATCTACGGCATCATCCTCGCCGGCTGGGCCTCCAACTCGAAGTACGCGTTCCTCGGTGCGATGCGCGCCTCGGCGCAGATGATCAGCTACGAGATCGCGATGGGCTTCGCGCTCGTCGGCGTGATGGTCGGCGCGGGCAGCTTGAACCTGTCCGAGATCGTCATGGCGCAAGCCGGCGGCAAGGGCCTGTTCGACTGGTTCTGGCTGCCGATGCTGCCGCTGTTCGTCATCTACTTCATCTCCGGCGTGGCCGAGACCAACCGCGCGCCGTTCGATGTCGTCGAAGGCGAGTCGGAAATCGTCGCCGGTCACATGGTCGAGTATTCGGGGTCGGCGTTCGCGCTGTTCTTCCTCGCCGAATACGCGAACATGATCCTGATCAGCTTCCTGGTCGCGATCTTCTTCCTCGGCGGCTGGCTGTCCCCGTTCCAGGGCCTGGGCATTCCGCTGCTGTCGGTCGACGGCTGGTGGTGGCTGTTCGCGAAGGTGTTCTTCTTCGCCAGCTGCTTCATCTGGTTCCGCGCCTCGTTCCCGCGCTACCGCTACGACCAGATCATGCGGCTGGGCTGGAAGGTCTTCATTCCGATCAGCATCGGCTGGATCGTGGTCACCGCGCTGATGGCGTACTTCGGAATCTTCGAGGCAGGGCAGTAATGGCCAAGTTCGTTGCATGGTTCAAGGGCCTGTTGCTGCTCGAGTTGCTCGGCGGCATGGCACTGACCTTCCGGTATCTGTTCCGCGACAAGTACACGCTGATGTACCCGATGGAGAAGACCCCGCAGTCGCCGCGTTTCCGCGGGCTGCACGCGCTGCGTCGGTATCCCAACGGCGAGGAGCGCTGCATCGCGTGCAAGCTGTGCGAGGCCGTCTGCCCCGCGCTGGCGATCACGATCGATTCCGAGCAGCGCGAGGACGGCACCCGCCGCACCACGCGCTACGACATCGATCTGTTCAAGTGCATCTACTGCGGCTTCTGCGAGGAATCGTGCCCGGTGGACTCGATCGTCGAGACCCATCTGCACGAGTACCACTTCGAGAACCGCGGCGAGAACATCGTGACCAAGCCGCAGCTGCTGGCGATCGGCGACCGTCTCGAGAGCGAGATCGCAGAACGTCGCGCCGCCGACTCCGCGTACAGGTAAGTCATGAATTTCGACCTGATTGCATTCCTCGTCTTCGCCGCGATCACCGTGATGTCCGCGGTGGCGGTGATCAGTGCCCGCAACCCGGTGCACGCGGCGCTGTTCCTGGTGCTGACGTTCTTCTCCACCGCCTGCACCTGGCTGCTGGTCGGCGCCGAGTTCCTCGGCCTCGCGCTGGTGCTGGTCTACGTCGGCGCGGTGATGGTGCTGTTCCTGTTCGTGGTGATGATGCTCGACGTGGACGTCGCGCCGATGCGCGAAGGCTACGTGCGCTATCTGCCGGTCGGCCTGATCGTCGCGGTGGTGATGCTGGTCGAGATCGTCACCCTGATCGGCGTGCGCGCGAAGATGGCGCCGTTCGCCGTCGATGCGGTCGACGAGGCGGGCGTGTCGAACACGGTGTGGATCGCACGCCGGCTGTTCACCGACTTCCTGCTGCCGTTCGAAGTCGCCGCGGTCATCCTGACCGTCGCGGTCATCGCCGCGGTGATGCTCACCCTGCGCCGCCGTCCCGGCACCAAACACCAGAACCCGGGCGAGCAGGCCCGCGTGCGGGCGTCGGATCGCATGCGCGTGGTCAAGATGGACGCGGTGCGTCCGGTCGTCGAGCCCACACCGGGCCAAGGCGAGGGAGAAGCGAAATGACCGAGCTGTTCGGAACCGGCCTCGCGCTGGGCCATTACCTCTCGCTGGGCGCGGTGCTGTTCTGCATCTCCGTCGCCGGCATCTTCCTCAACCGGAAGAACGTGATCATCCTGCTGATGTCGATCGAGCTGATGCTGCTCGCGGTCAACATCAACTTCATCGCGTTCTCGCGCGAGTTCGGCGACGCGGCCGGGCAGATCTTCGTGTTCTTCATTCTCACCGTGGCTGCGGCCGAGGCCGCGATCGGTCTCGCGATCCTGGTCACGCTGTTCCGCAACCGGCGCACGATCAATGTCGCCGAACTCGACACGTTGAAGGGCTGATCCGGGCATGGAGAACGCTGTTTCCGAGATCATGATTTCCCAGACCACGCTGGTCGCGATCGTGCTCGCGCCGCTGCTGGGCTCGATCATCGCGGGCCTGTTCGGCCGCCAGGTCGGCCGCACCGGTGCGCACACGGTGACCATCGCCGGCGTCGCGATCAGCTGCGCGCTGTCGATCTACACGCTGTGGCAGCTGATGCAGGGCGCGCCGACCTTCAACGAGAACGTCTACACGTTCTTCGAGGTCGGCAACTATTCCGCGCACGTCGGCTTCCTGATCGACAACCTCACCGCGATGATGATGGTCGTGGTGACCTTCGTGTCGCTGCTGGTGCACGTCTACACCATCGGCTACATGTCCGAGGATCCGGGCTACCAGCGCTTCTTCAGCTATATCTCGCTGTTCACCTTCTCGATGCTGATGCTGGTGATGGGCAACAACTTCCTGCAGCTGTTCTTCGGCTGGGAAGCGGTGGGCCTGGTGTCGTACCTGCTGATCGGGTTCTGGTTCAAGAAGCCGACCGCGGTGTTCGCCAACATGAAGGCGTTCCTGGTCAACCGCGTCGGCGACTTCGGCTTCCTGCTCGGTATCGCCGGCGTGCTGTACTGGTTCGGCAGCCTGGATTACGCGACCGTTTTCGCTGCGGCTGACACCACGATCGGCGGCGGCCAGACGATCGAAGTGATCACCGGTTTCGAGTGGTCGGTCGCGACTCTGGTCTGCATCTGTCTCTTCATCGGCGCGATGGGCAAATCGGCCCAGGTGCCGTTGCACGTGTGGCTGCCCGACTCGATGGAAGGCCCGACCCCGATCTCGGCGCTGATCCACGCCGCGACCATGGTCACCGCCGGCATCTTCATGGTGGCGCGCATGTCGCCGCTGTTCGAGCTGTCGGAAACCGCGCTGCAGTTCATCCTCTTCATCGGTGCGACCACGGCCTTCTTCACCGGCCTGATCGGCATCGTGCAGAACGACATCAAGCGCGTCGTCGCGTATTCGACGCTGTCGCAGCTGGGCTACATGACCGTCGCGCTCGGCGTGTCGGCGTACTCGGCCGCGGTGTTCCACCTGATGACGCATGCATTCTTCAAGGCGCTGCTGTTCCTGGCGGCGGGCTCGGTGATCATCGGCATGCACCACGAGCAGGACATGCGCAAGATGGGCGGCCTGCGCAAGTACATGCCGATCACGTTCTGGACCAGCGTCATCGGCACGCTGGCCCTGGTGGGCACGCCGTTCTTCAGCGGCTTCTACTCCAAGGACACGATCATCGAGGCGGCCAAGCACGCCAGCGACGGTGGCGGCTGGGTGTTCCAGTACGCGTACTGGTCGGTGCTGCTGGGTGCGTTCGTGACCTCGTTCTACAGCTTCCGCCTGCTGTACATGACGTACTTCGGCAAGGAGCGTTTCCGCGACGCGCATGCGTCCGACGCCCACGCCACGCACGACGCGCACGGGCACGAAACGCATCACGAGCCGCTGCACGACGACGGCCACGGCCATGCGGTCGCCGCGACCGGTCACGCCGACCACGCGCACGACGACCATGGTCACCACGGTCCGCACGAGCCGCACGAGTCGCCGTGGGTGGTGACGCTGCCGCTGATCCTGCTGGCCATCCCGTCGATCCTGATCGGTTACTTCACCGCGGGTCCGATGCTGTTCGGCACCGACTGGACCGGCCATCACGAGGTGCGCGGGTTCTTCGACGGCGTGATCCACGTGCTGGCGTCGAACGACGTGCTGGCCGCGCTGAAGGAAGAGCTGTGGCACGGCCCCGCTGGGTTCGCGCTGCACGGCTTCATGGCGCCGGCGTTCTGGCTGGTCGTCGCGGGCTTCGTGCTGGCGACCGTCATGTACTGGTGGAAGCCCGAGCTGGCGGCGAAGGCCGCGCACGTGTTCCGCCTGCCCATCCGCGTGCTCGAGAACAAGTACGGCATGGACGACCTGTGGATCGGCGGTTTCGCCGGTGGCGGTGTCGGGCTGGGCAAGCTGTCGCGGGTGTTCGACACCAAGGTGATCGACGGCGTCTTCGTCAACGGTCCGGCGCGCGTCGTCGGCCTGGTCTCGGGCGTCGTCCGCCGGCTGCAGTCCGGCGCTCTCTACCACTACGCATTCGCGATGATCGTCGGCCTGATCGTGCTTCTGGCCATCCTCATCAAGTACTGGCGCTGACGGAATACGATACGTGTCGAACTGGCCTCTTCTCAGTCTCCTGATCTGGCTGCCGATCCTCGGCGGTGCGTGCGTGCTCGCTCTGGGCGAACGCCGCCCCGACGCGGCGCGCTGGGTATCGCTGGCGTTCGCGCTGCTCGTCTTCGTTCTCAGCATTCCGCTGTTCACCGGCTTCGACTACGCCAACGCGGGTCTGCAGTTCCTCGAGCGGCGCGAGTGGATCCCGTCGCTCGACATCGAGTACCACCTCGGCGCCGACGGCATCTCGGTCGCGCTGATCATCCTGACCACGCTGACCACCGCGCTGGTGCTGATCGGCGCCTGGGGCTCGGTGACCAAGCGTGTCTCGCAGTACTTCGCGGCGATGCTGATCCTCGAAGGCATGATGGTCGGCGTGTTCGCAGCCGTGGACGCGATGCTGTTCTACGTGTTCTTCGAAGCCATGCTGATCCCGATGTTCATCATCATCGGTGTCTGGGGCGGCGCGAACCGCGTGTACGCGTCGGTGAAGTTCTTCCTGTACACGTTCCTCGGCTCGGTCTTCATGCTGGTCGCGCTGATCTACCTGTACCTCCAGGCCGGCAGCTGGCAGCTGCCCGATCTGTACGCACTGCGCCTGTCGTCGACGGAGCAGATGTGGATCTTCTTCGCGTTCCTCGCCGCGTTCGCGGTGAAGGTGCCGATGTTCCCGGTGCACACCTGGTTGCCGGACGCGCACGTCGAGGCGCCGACCGGCGGCTCGGTGATCCTGGCGGCGATCATGCTGAAGATCGGCGGCTACGGCTTCCTGCGCTTCAACCTGCCGATCACGCCGGACGCCGGCCACGAATGGGCGTGGCTCGTCATCGGCCTGTCGCTGATCGCGATCGTCTACGTGGGTCTGGTGGCGCTGGTCCAGCAGGACATGAAGAAGCTGGTCGCGTATTCGTCCGTGTCGCACATGGGCTTCGTGACGCTGGGTGTGTTCATCGCGTTCGCGCTGATGCGCGACGTGCAGGGTGGCTCGGACGCCGCGCGTCTCGGCCTGCAGGGCGCGATGGTGCAGATGGTCTCGCACGGCTTCATCTCCGGCGCGATGTTCTCCTGCATCGGCATCCTCTACGACCGCATGCACACCCGGAACATCAAGGATTACGGCGGCGTCGCCAACGTGATGCCGTGGTTCGCCGCGTTCTACGTGCTGTTCGCGATGGCCAACTCCGGCCTGCCGGGCACTTCGGGCTTCGTCGGCGAGTTCATGGTCATCCTGGCCGCGTTCCAGAGCCATCCGCTGATCGCGTTCTTCGCGGCGATGACGCTGATCATCGGTGCGGCCTACACCCTGTGGCTGGTCAAGCGCGTGCTCTACGGCGAAGTGTCGAATGCGCACGTCGCGGCGCTCAAGGACATCAACGCCCGCGAAGCGCTGGTGCTCGGCGTGTTCGCGGCCGGCACGCTGCTGATCGGCGTGTATCCCAAGCCGCTGACCGACCTGATGGAGCCGTCCATCGCGCAACTGGCGAACCTGATCGCCGCAAGCAAGCTTTAAGGACACCGTTGCGATGATTTCTGCCCCGATGACGCCTCCCATCCGCACGCTGGCCGAGCTGGGCCCGATCGTGCCCGAGCTCGTGATCGTGCTGGGTGCGTTCGCCCTGCTGATGCTCGACCTGTTCATCGACCCGCGCCGCCGGATCATCACCCACGTGCTGGCCGTCGCGACGATGCTCGCCGCCGCCGCGCTGATCGTGTTCGGCGTCGGTGGCCACGGCAGCATCCTCGCCGACATGTTCGTGCGTGATGGCGGCGCCGACGTGCTCAAGGTCGCCGGTCTCGTGGTCGGCGCCGCGGCGCTGGGCTACGCCTGGACATGGCTGCGCGAGCGCGATCTGTACCAGGGCGAGATCCCGGTGCTGTTCCTGTTCACCACCGCCGGCATGATGCTGCTGGTGTCGGCCAACAACCTGACGATGGTCTACGTCGGTCTGGAGCTGCTGGCGCTGTGTTCCTACGCGCTGGTCGCCTGCGACCGCGACAGCAAGCTCGCGTCCGAAGCGGCGATGAAGTACTTCGTTCTCGGTGCACTGGCGTCGGGCATGCTGCTGTTCGGCATGTCGCTAATCTACGGCGCCACCGGCACGCTGTCGCTGCCCGCGATCAACGACGCGATCGGCGACCTGTCGGGCGACGGCCGCGTGCTGATGCTGACTGGGATGGTGTTCCTGATCGTCGGTATCGCGTTCAAGTTCGGCGCCGCGCCGTTCCACATGTGGCTGCCCGACACCTACCACGGTGCGCCGACGCCGATCGTGGCCTTCATCAGCTCGGTGCCGAAGATCGCCGCGTTCGGCATGGCCTGGCGCCTGCTCGACACCGCGCTCGGCCCGATGCACGACCAGGCGCAGATCCTGCTGTCGATCCTCGCCGCGCTGTCGCTGGTGGTCGGCAACCTGTTCGCGCTGGCGCAGACCAATCTCAAGCGCATGCTCGCTTACTCGACGATCTCGCACGTCGGCTTCCTGTTCCTCGGCCTCGCCGGTGGCGGGGAAGTGGGCTATGCCTCGGCGATGTTCTACGTCGTCAGCTACGCGGTGATGTCGGCGGCCGCGTTCGGCGCGATCGTCATGCTGTCGCGCAACGGGTTCGAAGCCGATCGCATCGACGACTACAAGGGCCTGAACCAGCGCAGCCCGTGGATGGCCGGCCTCGTGCTGTGCGTCATGGCCTCGCTCGCCGGCGTGCCGCCGTTCCTCGGCTTCTGGGCCAAGCTCGCCGTGCTGCAGGGCGCCCTGCAGGGCGATCTGCTGTGGCTGGCCATCGTCGGCATCGTGTTCGCCGTCATCGGCGCGTTCTATTACCTGCGCGTGATCAAGGTGATGTACTTCGACGCCCCCGAGGCCGCGCCGATGGCCCAGCGTCCCGGCACGCCGATGCGCGTGGTGTTCGCGCTGAACGTGCTGGCGCTGCTGGTGGTCGTACCGTTCTTCAGTCCGCTGATGGCGTGGTGCCAGCAGGCATTCGCCGCCTGAGTCTGTTAAGATGCGCGCCCGGTCGTTGCGAACGCAGCGATCGGGGGGAAGTTCGAGGGACGCGGAATCGTTCGAAACTTCTTGCACTATCGAAGAGAAATCTTCATAATTCCGCTTCTGATGCGGGGTGGAGCAGTCTGGCAGCTCGTCGGGCTCATAACCCGAAGGTCGCAGGTTCAAATCCTGCCCCCGCTACCACATTCAACGCAGTAAAGAAGGCGCACCTCCGGGTGCATCCGACGCGAAGAATCTGGGCTTTGCCGAAGCAACTGCTTCGCTTCGGCGCCGACATCCAGTGGTATCGGACAAGGGGCCCATCGGGCCCTTTGTCGTTTTCCGCGATCGGAAAACCGCAGGCGCCCGGGGCAACGCGGTGCGCTTCACGACAGCGACGATCGTGCGATACCGGATACGCAACGGACGAGGGATCAGTGGCGGACAAAGCGACACAACTGACGCAATTGCTGGCACCGACGGTCGAGGCCCTCGGGCTCGAACTGCTGGGCATCGAATACCTGACGGCGCCGGGTGGCGCGCTCGTGCGCATCTACATCGACGTGCCGGCCAGCGCCGAAGTCGGCCAGGCCGATCCGGAAGGCGAGGGCGGCCAGGGCGTGACGATCGAACACTGTGAGGCGGTCAGCCGCGAAGTGTCGGCGCAGCTCGACGTCGAGGATCCGATCAGCGGCAACTACACCCTCGAGGTGTCGTCGCCCGGTATCGACCGTCCGCTGTTCAACGTCGCGCAGTTCGCGCAGTTCCAGGGCGAGACCGCGAAGGTCGGCCTGAAGCTGCCGCAGGACGGGCGCCGCCGCCTGACCGGTCGCATCACCGCGGTCGAAGGCGACACCGTGACGTTCGATGTCGACGGCAACACGTTCACCGTGCAGGCCGACAACATCGAGAAGGCCCGCGTGGTGCCCGACTGGGCCGCGCTGGGCCTCGCCGCGTCGAAGGACAAGAAGGACAACGGCCGCGCCACCGGCGCGACCCGCAAGGCCAACCACACACCACGTGACAACAAGCGGTCGGCGGATCCGTCGACCGGTGCGGAGTGAATGAAAAGATGAGCAAGGAACTGTTGCTGGTCGTCGACGCGGTCGCGAGCGAGAAGGGCGTCCCGGAATCCGTGATTCTCGAGGCCATCGAAGCCGCGCTGGCGACTGCCGCCAAGAAGCGCTACATGGACCAGGACGTGCTGACGCGCGTCGCGATCGATTCGAAGGACGGCAGCTACGAGACCTTCCGCCGCTGGGAAGTGGTGGCCGACGACGTCGTCATGGAGTCGCCGGACCGCCAGCTGCGTCTGATGGACGCGATCGAAGAAGCCGAAGGCGTCGAGGTCGGCGACTACATCGAAGAGCAGATCGAGAACGTCGACTTCGGCCGCATCGCCGCCCAGGCCGCCAAGCAGGTCATCGTGCAGCGCGTGCGCGAAGCCGAGCGCCAGCAGGTCGTCGATGCGTGGAAGGATCGCGTGGGCGAGCTGGTCACCGGCGTGGTCAAGCGCGTCGAACGCGGCAACGTCTACGTCGATCTCGGCGGCAATGCCGAAGCGCTGATTCCCAAGGACAAGGCGATTCCGCGCGACGTCGTGCGCGCCGGCGATCGCGTGCGCGGTTTCCTGTTCGACGTGCGCAGCGAGCCCCGCGGCCCGCAGCTGTTCATCAGCCGCGCCGCGCCGGAATTCATGATGGAGCTGTTCAAGCTCGAGGTGCCGGAAGTCGGCCAGGGTCTGGTCGAGATCAAGGCCTGTGCACGTGATCCGGGCGACCGCGCCAAGATCGCCGTGCTGGCCTACGACACCCGCACCGATCCCATCGGCGCCTGCATCGGCATGCGCGGTTCGCGCGTGCAGGCGGTGTCGAACGAGTTGAACGGCGAGCGCGTCGACATCGTGCTGTGGTCGGACAACCCGGCGCAGTTCGTCATCAACGCGATGGCCCCGGCCGAAGTGCAGTCGATCGTCGTCGACGAAGACAAGCACTCGATGGATCTGGCGGTCGCCGAGGACAAGCTCGCCCAGGCGATCGGCAAGGGCGGCCAGAATGTGCGCCTCGCCAGCCGCCTGTCGGGCTGGCAGCTCAATGTGATGACCCAGGACCAGGTCACCGCGAAGTCGGACGCCGAGCAGGCATCGGCGCGCGCCCTGTTCCAGGAGAAGCTGGAAGTCGACGAGGAAATCGCCGGCATCCTGGTCGCCGAGGGGTTCAGCACGGTCGAGGAGATCGCCTACGTGCCGGTCGGCGAGCTGCTGGCGGTGGAAGGCTTCGACGAGGACATCGTCGAGGAACTGCGCGGCCGTGCGCGCGACTCGCTGCTCAACGACGCGCTCGCGGTCGAAGAGGGCGTGGACGAGAATGCGCCGGCGGACGATCTGCTCGCGCTCGAAGGCATGGACGAGGCGACGGCGTATGCGCTGGCCGCCAACGGCATCCGCACCAGCGAGGACCTGTCGGACCTGGGCGCGGACGAAGTGGTCGAGTTCGGCATCGAGGACCTCGACGAGGCCCGCGCCGCCGCGCTGATCCTCGCCGCCCGTGCCGAAGAGATCGCGCGCCTGGAAAGGGAAGGCTGACGGGTCGCGCCGCGCCGGTGCCCAGTACCGGCGCAGAACGCGGCCGCCAGCCACGGATGACGATCCAGTTCGGAACGAATCCCATGCAGCGGTAGAATGACAAATCCACTGCGCCCCGCACTTCGCGGCGGCGCGCAAGGAACCGGAATCACGAATGTCGCAACAAACCACCATCCGCAAGCTGGCCGCACTGGTGAACACGCCGGTCGAGAAACTGCTTGAACAGCTGTCCGAAGCGGGCATGCCGTTCAGCGATCCCGACCAGAGCGTGACCAGTGCCGAGAAGCTCAAGCTGCTCGGTTTCCTCAAGCGCGCGCACGGCAAGGGTGAAGACCCGGCCGAGGAAGCCGCTGCGCCGAAGAAGATCACGCTCAGCCGCAGCCGCAAGCAGGAACTGACGGTCGGTGGCGGCAAGAACCGCCAGACGGTCGACGTCGTCGTGCGCAAGAAGGTCACGCTGAGCCCGAACGCGGGTGGTGCGGTCGATCCGGACGCCGAGCGCGCCGAGATCCTGCGCAAGCTCGAAGAGTCGCGCGCGAAGAACCTGTCCGAGCAGCAGCGCCTGGCCGAGGACGACAAGCGTCGCGCCGACGAAGCCGAAGCGCGCAAGCGCGAAGCGGAAGCCGAGGCCGAGCGTCTGCGCCAGGTCGCAGCCGCCGCTGCCGCCGTGCCGCCGGAAGACGCCGCCGAAGCGACGCGTCGCCCGCCGGCTGCGCACGGTCACGGCCACAAGCCGCCGGCGCCGCCGCGCGCCGACGACCGCAACGCGCCCGCCGGTGCCAAGCACAAGGGCAACCGCGGTTCGCACGCGATGGTCAGTGGCGTCGAGGACGACGACAAGACCGCGCGCTTCGCCGGCCAGTTGCACCTCAGCGCCTCCGATCGCGCCCGTCGCAGCACCAGCAACACGCGTGGCAAGCCGCAGCGTGGCGGTCCGCAGCGTCGTGGCAGTGCCCCGTCGCGCAGCGGCGGTGGCCCGCACGGCTTCGAGCGCCCGACCGCGCCGATGCAGCGCGAAGTGGCGATCGGCGATGCGATCACCGTGGCCGATCTCGCGCAGAAGCTCGCGATGAAGGGCGGCGACGTGGTCAAGGCGCTGTTCAAGATGGGCGTCATGGCGACCATCACCCAGTCGATCGACCACGACACCGCGGCGCTGGCCGTCGAAGAACTCGGCCACATTCCGGTGCGCGCCGATGCCGACGACGCCGAGAGCGAGCTGATCGCACACGTGGGCGAAGCGCAGGGCGACCAGGTCGCGCGTCCGCCGGTCGTCACGATCATGGGTCACGTCGATCACGGCAAGACCTCGCTGCTCGATTACATCCGTCGTACCAAGATCGCCTCGGGCGAAGCGGGTGGCATCACCCAGCACATCGGCGCGTACCACGTTGAAACCGACAAGGGCGTCATCAGCTTCCTCGACACCCCGGGCCACGCGGCGTTCACGTCGATGCGTGCGCGCGGCGCCAAGCTCACCGACATCGTGATCCTGGTGGTCGCGGCCGACGACGGCGTCATGCCGCAGACGGTCGAGGCGATCAAGCACGCGAAGGCGGCGAAGGTGCCGCTGATCGTGGCGATCAACAAGATCGACAAGTCGGGCGCGGATCCGTCGCGGGTCAAGAACGAACTGCTCGAGCACGAGATCGTGGCCGAGGACTTCGGCGGCGACACGCAGATGGTGGAGCTGTCGGCCAAGACCGGCGACGGCGTCGACGATCTGCTCGATGCGATCTCGCTGCAGTCCGAAATCCTCGAACTGCGCGCCGTGGCCGAAGGCCGCGCGAGCGGTACGGTCATCGAATCCTCGCTCGACAAGGGCCGCGGCCCGGTCGCGACGGTGCTGGTGCAGAACGGCCTGCTGTCGCGTGGCGATTACCTCGTCTGCGGCGTGCAGTACGGCCGCGTGCGTGCGCTGTTCGACGAAACCGGCAACCAGGTGCCGACGGCCGGTCCGTCGATCCCGGTGCAGGTGCTGGGTCTGTCGGGCGTGCCGGATGCGGGCGACGATTTCGTCGTCGTCGCCGACGAGCGTCTGGCCAAGGACGTGGCCTCGCAGCGCGACACCAAGCGCCGCGAAACGCGCCTGGTGCAGGCTGCGGGCAACCGCATGGAAGACATCATGGCGCAGATGGGCCAGGCCGAGCAGCAGCTGTCGCTCAACCTGGTCATCAAGGCGGACGTGCAGGGTTCGGTCGAAGCGCTCAAGCAGTCGCTGGTCGCGCTGTCCAACGAACAGATCCGCATCAACGTCATCGTGTCCGGCGTCGGCGGCATCACCGAATCGGACGCCAACTCGGCGGCCGCGGCGAAGGCCACGATCATCGGCTTCAACGTCCGTGCCGACGCATCGGCGCGCAAGGTGATCGAGAACAGCGCGCTGGATCTGCGCTACTTCTCGGTGATCTACGACGTGATCGACCAGGTCAAGCAGGTCGCCTCGGGCATCCTGGGCATGGAGATCCGCGAAGAGATCATCGGTACCGCCGAAGTGCGCGACGTGTTCCGCAGCTCCAAGTTCGGTGCGGTCGCCGGCTCGATGGTCATCGAGGGTGTGGTCAAGCGCAACAAGCCGATCCGCGTGCTGCGCGACAACACGGTCATCTTCGAGGGCGAGCTGGAATCGCTGCGCCGCTTCAAGGAGAACGTCGACGAAGTGCGCAACGGCACCGAGTGCGGCATCGGCGTCAAGGCCTACAACGACGTCAAGCCGGGCGACCAGATCGAGTGCTTCGAGCGCATCGAGGTCCAGCGCACCCTGTAAGGGCGCGCCGGATGCAATGCCGGCGGCCGGGCTCCGTACATGCGGACCCGGCCGTCGTCGTCTCAGGCGGTTCCGTCCGCCGTCTTCCAGACTTTCTTCCGTCCCATCGCAACAGGTGTTCCATCCGTGCCCACGAAATCCTTCCACCGTACCGACCGCGTCTCCGCCCAGCTCCGTCGCGAGCTCGGAACGCTCGTGCGCGAGGCAGTGTCCGAACACGGCTTGCCGTCGGTCAGCGTGTCCGACGTCGAGGTCACCCGCGACATGGCCCACGCCAAGGTCTTCGTGACCGCGCTGCAGTCCGAGCGCGCCGACGAGGCGATGAAGGGCCTCAAGGCCGTCGCGCACGAGATCCGCTTCCGCCTCGCGCGCGCGGTGAAGCTGCGCCACGTGCCGGAATTGCATTTCCACTACGACGATTCGGTCGATCGCGGCGAGCGCATCGACAATCTGCTGCGCGATGTCGGCGAACCTTCCGCCGACTGACGCCGGCGCCCCGCCTGCGACGTCGCCGCGCCCACGCGGCAAGCGTCGGCAGCAGGACCGTCCGCGCACCCAGTTCCGCAAGCTCGACGGCATCCTGCTGCTCGACAAGCCGCGCGGCATGAGTTCCAACCAGGCGCTGCAGCGCGTGCGGCACCTGTTCCGCGCCGAGAAGGGCGGCCATACCGGCAGCCTCGATCCCCTGGCGACCGGCCTGCTGCCGGTCTGCTTCGGCGAGGCGACCAAGATCGCCGGCGGCCTGCTCGGCGCACGCAAGGCCTACACCACCGTCGCCCGGCTCGGGCAGGTCACCGACACCGACGATGCCGACGGCGAAGTCCTGCGCGAGCGCTCGGTGCCGTCGCTGACCATCGAAACCCTCGATGCCGCGCTCGGCCAGCTGGTGGGTCGCATCCAGCAGCGCCCGCCGATCTACTCCGCGCTCAAGCGCGGCGGCGAGCCGCTGTACGCCAAGGCGCGTCGCGGCGAGACGGTCGAGGTCGACGTGCGCCCGGTCGACGTGCACGCCTTCGAACTCCAGTCGGCGGCCGATCTGCTCGACGGCGTGCTCGAACCCGACGGCATGCCGCAGCTGCGTCTGCACGTCGAATGCGGCTCGGGCACCTACGTGCGCAGTCTGGTCCGCGATCTGGGCGAGCTGCTGGGCTGTGGCGCGCACGTGGCCGAGCTGCGCCGGCTCTGGGTCGATCCGTTCCGCGATCCGCGCATGTGGACGCTGGAGGACCTGCAGGCGCTGGCCACGCGCGGCGAATCGCAGCTCGAAGCCTGTCTGCTGGAGATCGAGGCCGGCATGCTGGCGTGGCCGAAAGTCCACGTCGACGCGCGCCAGGCTGCGCGCCTGCAGAACGGCCAGGACGTGCCGGTCGCGCATGCACCGGTGGGCGAGGTGGCCATCATCGGGCCGACCGGTCGCGCCGAAGGTCTGGGGCAGATGGCCGACGATGGCCGCCTGAAACCGCAACGCATGTTCCGCCGCGCAGACGCGAACGACACCGGGGCCTGAATGGCCGCCTTGTCCGGCTGTCCGCCCGGCGGTACAATTTCGCCGCCTTTTTCAAGGCACACTGCAGCATCCATCCATAGGCGGTCCGGGCGGTACGCGACGGTCATACGACCGGTCGCTGTCTTCTGCGGGACCCGCGTCCAGAGAACATGAAATGACCAGCACCATCGACAACGGCAAGATCATCGAAGAACACAAGCGCGGCGACAACGACACCGGTTCCCCGGAAGTCCAGGTCGCTCTGCTGACTGCACGCATCGTGCACCTGACCGAGCACTTCAAGACGCACAAGAAGGATCACCACAGCCGCCGCGGCCTGCTGATGATGGTCAACCGTCGTCGCAGCCTGCTCGACTATCTGCACCGCAAGGATGCAGGTCGTTACAAGGCCCTGATCGAGAAGCTCGGTCTGCGTCGCTAAGACTGGTACCCACCGCGGCGCAGAAATGCGCCGCGGTTCTTTTTAGGGCGTGGGCAGCGTCCGCCCGCCGGGGCATGGGTCCCGGACGGTTCATCGCAAGAGACATCAAGGAATTCCAACGTGGCAAAAGTGACAAAGAGCTTCCAGTACGGCAACCAGACGGTGACGCTCGAGACCGGCGAGATTGCGCGCCAGGCCGGCGGCGCCGTGATGGTGTCCTGCGATGGCACCCAGGTGCTGGTCGCCGCGGTCGCCAACAAGACCGCGCGCGAAGGCCAGGATTTCTTCCCGCTGACCGTCGACTACCAAGAGAAGTTCTACGCCGGCGGCCGCATTCCGGGTGGCTTCTTCAAGCGTGAAGGTCGCGCCACGGAGAAGGAGACGCTGATCTCGCGTCTGATCGACCGTCCGATCCGTCCGCTGTTCCCCGATGGCTTCCGCAACGAAGTCCAGATCATCGCCACCGTGATGTCGATGAACCCGGACGTCGACGGCGACATCCTCGCGCTGATCGGCGCCTCGGCTGCGCTTTCGCTCTCGGGCGCGCCGTTCGACGGCCCGATCGGTGCCGCCAAGGTTGGTTACAAGGACGGCCAGTACCTGCTGAACCCGACCGTGTCGGAGCTGAAGGATTCGGACCTCGAACTCGTCGTCGCCGGTACCGCGAACGCCGTGCTGATGGTCGAGTCGGAAGCGAAGGAACTCTCGGAAGACGTGATGCTCGGCGCCGTGATGTTCGGCCACCAGCAGATGCAGGTCGCCATCGCCACGATCAACGAGCTCGTCGCCGAAGCCGGCAAGCCGAAGTGGGAATGGTCGGCGCCGGCCGCCAACGAGGGCCTGATCTCGACCCTGCGTACCGCGATCGGCGAGCAGCTCGCCAGCGCGTTCCAGGTGCGCGACAAGCTCGAGCGCAAGGACGCGATCTCCAAGGTCAAGAAGGCGATCCTCGAGGCCGTGCAGCCGCACGCCGAAGCCAACGCCTGGTCGAACAGCGAGCTGTCGAAGGAATTCGGCGAGCAGGAATACCAGACGATGCGCGACTCGGTCCTCAAGACCAAGGTCCGTATCGACGGTCGTGCGCTCGACACCGTGCGTCCGATCGCGTCGAAGGTCAGCATCCTCCCGCGCGTGCACGGCTCCTCGCTGTTCACCCGTGGCGAGACGCAGGCGATCGTCGCCGTGACCCTCGGCACCGCGCGCGATGGCCAGATCATCGATGCCGTCGCCGGCGAGTACAAAGAGCACTTCCTGTTCCATTACAACTTCCCCCCGTATTCGGTGGGCGAAGCCGGCCGCATGATGGGTCCGAAGCGTCGCGAGATCGGCCACGGCCGTCTGGCCAAGCGCGGCGTGCTCGCCGTGATGCCGACGATGGAGGAATTCCCGTACACCATCCGCGTCGTGTCGGAGATCACCGAGTCGAACGGTTCCTCGTCGATGGCGTCGGTCTGCGGTTCGTCGCTGGCGCTGATGGACGCGGGCGTGCCGATCAAGGCACCGGTCGCCGGCATCGCGATGGGCCTGGTCAAGGAAGGCGACGACTACGTCGTGCTGTCGGACATCCTGGGTGACGAAGATCACCTCGGCGACATGGACTTCAAGGTCGCCGGCACCACGAACGGCATCTCGGCGCTGCAGATGGACATCAAGATCCAGGGCATCACCGAAGAGATCATGAAGGTCGCACTGGCCCAGGCGAAGCAGGGCCGTCTGCACATCCTCCAGGAGATGAGCAGCGCGCTGACCACGGCACGTACCGAACTCAGCGAGTTCGCGCCGCGCCTGATCACGATCAAGATCCATCCCGACAAGATCCGCGAAGTCATCGGCAAGGGCGGTTCGGTCATCCAGGGCATCACCAAGGAAACCGGCACCCAGATCGACATCCAGGACGACGGCACGATCACGATCGCCTCGGTCGACGCCGCTGCCGGTCGCGCCGCGAAGGAACGCATCGAGCAGATCACGTCGGACGTCGAGCCGGGCCGCATCTACGAGGGCAAGGTCGTCAAGCTGATGGACTTCGGTGCATTCGTGACGATCTCCCCCGGCAAGGACGGCCTGGTCCACGTGTCGCAGATCTCCAACGAGCGTGTCGAGAAGGTCGGCGACGTGCTCAAGGAAGGCGACGTGGTCAAGGTCAAGGTGCTGGAAGTCGACAAGCAGGGCCGCATCCGCCTGTCGATGAAGGCCGTCGCCGAAGGCGAAGGCACGCCGGCCGAGTAATCGCCAGCGTTGCATGCAAGTTGAAAACGGGCCGCGCAAGCGGCCCGTTTTCGTTGGGGAATCCGGTCGGTGTCGACCACGCGCCTCGCGCTCGCATCGAAGCCGGGCCGCGCACGTCGGATGCGGTTTCCACCTCCGCCGACCTCTCGATGCAGGTGCGACGGATGCATTTTTCGATTGCTGCTCAAACAGCCGCAATCCCTGCAAATCCCCGCAAAAGAACGCCCTTCGACGGCGTTCCCGTACGAAACTGACTGCGCCACCTAGTCCCATGGTGTGAGTTTGCAATCGTTGTTCATCTGGCAGGCTTGCGGCATGCAGACCGATACCTCGACCCAGACCGCTGTCAAAGCCCCGACCCCCGGGCCCGCGCCGAAGCGCAAGAAGTTGTGGCACCACCTGTACTTCTGGGTACTGGTGGGCATCGCCGCGGGCATTGTCATCGGCCTCGCCGCGCCGCAGGTCGGCGCGCAGATGAAATGGCTGGCCGATCTCTTCATCAAGCTGGTCAAGGTCGTCATCGCGCCGACCATCTTCGCGACCGTCGCGGTGGGCATCGCCGGACTCGGCAACCTCGCCAAGGCCGGCGGCCTGGCGCTCAAGACCGTCATCTACTTCAACGTCACCACCGTCTTCGCGCTGGGCATCGGCCTGGTCGTCATCAATCTGCTGGGCCCGGGCCGCATGCTCGGCCTCGACATCGCCACCTTCGACGCGTCCGCTGCCGACGGCACGCTGCAGAGCGCGGGCGCCGCGGCGGGCGAGGGCATCACCGGCTTCCTGCTGCATCTGGTGCCCAGCTCGTTCATGGGCGCGTTCGTCGAGGGCCAGCTGATCCAGGTGCTGGTGATGGCGATCCTCGTCGCCTGCGCGATCACGATGCTCGGCGAACGCGGCAAGCCGGCGGTCGCCGCGCTCGATACCATCGCCCAGGTGATGTTCGGCGTCATCAAGATCGTCATGTGGTTCGCGCCGCTGGGCGCGATGGGCGGCATGGCCTTCACCATCGGCGAGTACGGCAGCGCGATCCTCGGCTCGCTCGGCTACTTCATGGTCAGCTTCTGGATGACCTGCCTGCTGTTCCTGTTCCTGGTGCTCGGGCCGATCTGCTGGTGGTCGGGCTTCAGCATCTTCAAGTACATCCGCATGATCCGCGACGAGCTGCTGATCGTGCTCGGCACCTCGTCGTCGGAAACGGTGCTGCCGCGCATGCTGAGCAAGCTCGAGGCCGCCGGCGTGCCGAAGTCGGTCGTCGGTCTGACGATTCCCACCGGTTATTCCTTCAACCTCGACGGCACCGCGATCTACATGACGATGGGCGCGATCTTCATCGCCCAGGCCTTCGGCATCGAAGTGCCCCTGGGCACGCAGATCGCGCTGCTGGTCTTCATGCTGATCTCGTCGAACGGTGCGGCCGGTGTGTCGGGCGCGGGCCTGGTGACGCTGGCGGCGTCGCTGGCGGCGTTCGAGAGCGTGATTCCACTCGCGGGTATCGCGCTGATCGTCGGCATCGACCGTTTCATGTCGGAGGGCCGTGCGCTGACCAACCTCACCGGCAACGGCATCGGCACGCTGGTGATCGCGCGCTGGACCGGCCAGCTCGATCGCGAGCGTCTGCAGGAGGTGCTCGACAATCCCTCGCTGGTCGATCCCGACCGCCTGCTGGCGGAGAAGAACGCGGCCGCCGCTGCGCAGCCGCCGATCGACGCCCTCCCGGCCAAGTGAAGTCGATGGCCGCGTTTCGATGCGGCCCGCGTTGAACGATCAGGTGCAGCCGTTGCGCACGCAACGGTTGCACCGCTTCCGCAGAGCCTTTAGGTTGCACCCCATGCCCCGCATCGCCGCCAACAATCGCAACCGCAACGCTCTGCGCACGAATAATCGTGCGCGGCCGATGCGGGTGTGGGAGCTGGCGCAGCAGTAACGCAAGACGCGCAGGCACCGGAACACGAACCCGCATCGGCCGCGATGCGGGTTTTTTTGTGTCCGCATCCGGCTCCACCGACATCGCAATCCACGACATCCAGGAGCTCCACCATGTGTTCGATCTTCGGCATCTTCGGCCTGCAACCCGGCGACGACGCAACCGCGCTGCGCCGGCAGGCGCTCGAGTGTTCGCAGCGCCAGCGTCACCGCGGCCCCGACTGGAGCGGCGTGCACGTCGACGATCGCGCGATCCTCGTGCACGAACGCCTCGCCATCGTCGATCCGGCGGGTGGCTCGCAGCCGCTGCTGTCCGAGGACGGCGCGCTGGTGCTCGCGGTCAACGGCGAGATCTACAACCACCAGACGCTGAAGACCGAACTGCGCGTGCCGTACGCGTTCCAGACCGCGTCCGATTGCGAAGTGGTCAGCGCGCTGTACCGGGAGCACGAGGCCGACGGCAGCGGTCCGTCCGTGTTCCTCGAGCGGCTCAACGGCATCTTCGCGTTCGCATTGTGGGACCGCGACAGCGGCCGCGCGATCATCGCCCGCGATCCGATCGGCGTGGTGCCGCTGTACTGGGGTCACGACCGCGAAGGCCGCCTGCGCGTGGCGTCGGAAATGAAGGCGCTGGCCGATACCTGCGCCGATGTCGCGCAATTCCCGCCCGGCCACTGGTACGACAGCGCGACCGGCGTGCTCATGCAGTACTACAAGCGACCGTGGCGCGACTTCGATGCGGTGGAAGGCGTGGACGTCTCGCTGGACGATGTGCGCGAAGCGTTCGAGGCCGCCGTGCATCGTCAGCTGATGACCGATGTGCCCTACGGCGTGCTGCTGTCGGGTGGTCTGGATTCCTCGCTGGTCGCCGCCGTGGCCGCACGCTACGCACGGCATCGCGTCGAGGATGGCGACCGCAGCGAAGCCTGGTGGCCGCGCCTGCACTCGTTCGCGATCGGTCTCAAGGGCTCGCCCGATCTCGCCGCGGCGGCGATCGCCGCCGAGTCGCTGGGCACCGTGCATCACGGCTTCGAATACACGTTCGAGGAAGGCCTCGACGCGATTCCCGACGTGATCCGCCACGTCGAGACCTTCGACGTGACCACGATCCGCGCGTCGACGCCGATGTTCCTGCTCGCCCGCCGGATCAAGGCGATGGGCGTGAAGATGGTGCTGTCGGGCGAGGGCAGCGACGAGATCTTCGGCGGCTATCTGTACTTCCACAAGGCGCCGGACGCGCGGCAGTTCCACGAGGAACTGGTGCGCAAGCTCGACGCGCTGCACAACTACGACTGCCTGCGCGCGAACAAGTCGATGATGGCCTGGGGTGTGGAACCGCGCGTGCCGTTCCTCGACCGCGCGTTCCTCGATGTGGCAATGCGCTTCGACGCCGCGCACAAGATGATCCTTCGCGGCAGCGACGGGTATCAGCGCATGGAGAAGGGCGTGCTGCGCGCCGCGTTCGACGGCCATCTGCCCGACGAGATCCTGTGGCGCCAGAAGGAGCAGTTCAGCGACGGCGTCGGTTACGGCTGGATCGACGGCCTCAAGGCGCATGCCGAGGCGCAGGTCAGCGATCGCGAACTCGCGGCCGCGGCGAGCCGCTTCCCGTACAACCCGCCGCAGACGAAGGAGGCGTACTTCTACCGGAGCGTGTTCGAACGCGTGTTTCCGTCACCGGCGGCGGCCGCCACCGTGCCGGGCGGCAAGTCGATCGCCTGTTCGTCGCCTGCGGCGATCGAGTGGGATGCTGCGTTCGCGAATGCCGCCGATCCATCGGGGCGTGCGGTGGCCGGCGTGCATAACGCGGCGGTGGCGGCCTGAGTATTGCCCCCGCCTCCGCGATGCGGGGGCTGGGGCAGATTCCTGCGGGCTCAGAGCTTGCCGGCCATCCGCGCCAGCGTCGTATCGCGCCAGAAGAAGTGATGCAGCGCGACCATTGCGATATGGCCGGCGACCACCGCCAGCAGCGTCCAGGCGATGACGCCGTGCGACAGATTCGCCGGCGCCATCAGCCAGTCGAGTTTTTCGCCGGTGGCGGGCAACAGGCGAATGCCCCACGGCGCGAAGCCGCGGCCGCTGCCGTATTCGCGCAGCAGCGCGACGGTTGGCACGTAGAACATCAATGCATAGAGCAGGGCATGGCCTGCGAGCGCGAGACGGCCGACCCCTGTCGCCGGATGCGGCGGACGATTGCGCCATTGCGACAGGCCCCAGGCGCCGCGCAGCAGGATCGCCAGCATCAGCAGCGTGCCGACCGGCTTGTGGCTGCCGACGAGGAAGGCGGTGAGCGGATGGCGACCGAGCAGCAGCTTCACGCCCATGCCGGTGAACTGCCACGCGAACAGCGCGCCCATGCCCCAGTGCAGCACCCGCGTGACCAGGCCGTAGCGCAGCGGTGAATCGGTCCAGCGAGACGGCATGGGTGCATCCGGTGCGAAGTCAGGTGCACAGTTCAGCCGCGCGCCCGCGTGCTGTCAATCGCGCGCGCGAAGTCGCGTGCAGGATTCGCGCGCGCGACCGTGCCGCTTCACCATCGACCCCCGTACGGGACCGCGGCGACCCCAGCCCGTAAACTGGGCGCCACGTTTCCAGACACACGGGCGACACAGTGATCATCCATCCCAAGGTCCGCGGCTTCATCTGCACCACCACGCACCCGACCGGCTGCGACCACAACGTGCGCGACCAGATCGCGGCCACGCGCGCGCGCGGTGTGCGCGACGACGGTCCGAAGAAGGTACTGGTGATCGGCGCATCCAGCGGCTACGGCCTCGCCGCGCGCATCAGCGCGGCGTTCGGTTTCGGCGCCGACACGCTCGGTGTGTTCTTCGAAAAGCCCGGCACCGACAAGAAGCCCGGCACGGCCGGCTGGTACAACTCGGCCGCGTTCGATCGCTACGCCAAGGAGGCCGGCCTCTACAGCCGTTCGATCAACGGCGATGCCTTCTCCGATGCCGCGCGTGCACAGGCGATCGATCTGATCAGGAACGAGATGGGCGGCCAGGTCGATCTGGTCGTCTATTCGCTGGCCTCGCCGGTGCGCAAGCTGCCCGACACCGGCGAAGTGAAGCGCTCCGCGCTCAAGCCGATCGGCGAGGCCTACACCTCGACCGCGATCGACACCAACAAGGACCAGATCATCGAGGCGTCGATCGAGCCTGCAACCGAGCAGGAAATCGCCGACACCGTGACCGTGATGGGCGGTCAGGACTGGCAGCTGTGGATCGACGCACTGCGCGAAGCCGGCGTGCTGGCCGATGGCGCGAAGACGGTCGCCTTCAGCTACATCGGCACCGAGATCACTTGGCCGATCTACTGGCACGGTGCGCTGGGCAAGGCGAAGGCCGATCTCGACGCGACCGCGCGTCGCCTCGATGCACAGCTCGCCGAAACCGGCGGCAGCGCGAACGTCGCGGTGCTCAAGTCGGTCGTCACGCAGGCCAGCGCCGCGATTCCGGTGCTGCCGCTGTACATCGCCATCGCCTTCAAGGTCATGAAGGAAAAGGGTCTGCACGAAGGCACGCTCGACCAGCTCGACCGCCTGTTCCGCGAGCGCATGTACCGCGCCGACGGCGCGCCGGCCGAACTCGACGACGAAGCGCGCCTGCGTCTGGACGACTGGGAGCTGCGCGACGACGTGCAGGCGCAGTGCAAGGCGCTGTGGCCGCAGATCACGACGGAGAACCTGTTTGCGTTGACGGATTACGCGGGCTACAAGCACGAGTTCCTCAAGCTGTTCGGTTTCGAGCGCAGCGATGTGGATTACGACGCCGAGGTGGATCCGGTGGCGGAGTTCGATGTGATCGAATTGCGGGACTGATCGCAACCGTGCTCTCGGAAAAGCCCCGCTCATGCGGGGCTTTTTTTGTGGGTCTGCGCTATCGCGACGAAACAGGGTGTGTGTGTCGGCAATCCATTGGATGCGCTGTTACCGGGGGGCATGCGCTGGAGATTGTTGGCTTCGCTCGTGCTTTCGTCTTTGCCGTCGCCGTCGCCGTCGCCGTTGCCGTTGCCGTTGCCGTTGCCATTGCCATTGCCATTGCCGTTGCCATTGCTGTTGCTGTTGCCTTTAGCTTTGGTTTTTGATTTGAATCGAGCCGTAAAGAGAGCCGAGCACCGGAGCCTGGCGTGGCCGAAGAGCAGCCCATGTCTGAGCGCAGCGAGTTTGGGCTGCGTGCCGCGTCAGGCGAGGAGCACAGGGGACCGACGCGGCTTCATCGCGTCGGCTCGCGTCCGGCGAAGGGACCTTTTGGTTCCTTTTGGGTCCGTCCAAAAGGGACTCGCACGCGCAGCGGGCGAAAGCCCTGCAATTGCGTTTCGCTTTCCAGCCTTGGCACTGGATCTCGATGCGCCACCAGACGAAGTGCTCGCAAGGCGAAGATCAAGTACAGGGCTTCCGCGCTGTCGCGCGGCTTACTTTTGTCTTGGCAAAAGTAAGCAAAACCGTCTTCGCCGGACGCGATCCGCCGCGATACAGCCGCGGCGGTCCCCTGCGCTTCTCGGTCGACGGGGCACGCAGCCCAAACTCGCTGCGCTCAGACACGGGCTGCTCTTCGACCCCGCCGCCCTGCGATGCTCGGCTCGCTTTACGGCTCGATCCAGATCAAAAGCCTCGAGCCAAAGCCAAAGCCGAAGCCAGAGCTAAGGCCAAAGCCAAGGCCAAAGCCAGAACCAGAACCAGAGCCAGAGCCAAAGTTCGGGTCAAAGCTCGTGCAACACACAGCCAGCAATCGATTCACATCAATTGCGAAGCTGCGCCCGCTGGAGCAATGCGTCAGACGTCGATGCGCCGGAGTTCGAGAGCGGCGTCGTACACAGCGCCGCTGGCCGCATCCAACGCTTCCATGCCACGAACGACCTGTCCGTTCCGCCACGGCGCGTAATCGTTGAAGCTGCCCATGCCACCGAAGACATGCATCACCGACCCGGACAGCGCGTTGAGTGCCTCCTGATCCAGCGCGCTGTTCGCGAGCAGGTCGGCGCGGGACAGGCAGGACTCGAAATGAAGTGTCCACGGGCAGTCCGCGTCGAGACGCAGCAGTGCGACGAGGGCTCGCAGATGGCGTTGCAATGACGCGAGTTGTGCGCGGCGGTCCGGCATGAGGAGGCGGGTCAGGATCGAAAGAAAATCGATGCGGCATCAACGCGCTTCAGCGCGACGCTGCTGCGGGTACGAGCCGTAACGTATGTGCCGTCGTCTGCGGCAGGAACGGAGAGGGACGTCCTTGCGCCCAGTCGTCGTGACCCGCGCCCCAGTAGGGCGACAGGGGATGTCCGCTCTGGCCACCGGGCATGTGGGTGATGCCGTCGGCCTCGTGTCCGGGTGCGACGACCATGCGTTGCGACGCGCCGAAGGCCGGGCCCTGTACACGCGGCATGGTGCCGTCGCCGGGTAGCGGCTCGGCAGGCATGCACAGTGCGCGCTTGCCGAGTAGCGGAATCGCCGACGCGAGCGGGTGGCAGATCGCGGTGGTGTTGCGTTCGCCCCAAGTGCGTTCGGCGAGTGGGCCGTCTCCGGCGACGCTGTCGCGCACGTCGCGGGCCGCGTCTTCGAACAATGCTTGCCAGCCGTTGTCGACCGGCGTGCAGACGCCGCGCTGGGTATCCGGTGTGCAGGCGAAGCGGCGCGGCAACAGATGCGCCGGACGCTGTTCGATAAGCGGCCAGACCACGCCTTCGAAATTCGGCGGATCGGGCGTTTCGAATGCATCGCCCAGCGCGGCGCGTGCGGGTGCCGCGAGGCCGTCGGCGAGGCGTGCGTGGACGGCGAGGCGCCATGCGCGGATCAGGCGATAGCCGACGGAGTCGACGCCGGCATGACCGCTCCAGTCGCGCGAGGCATCGGCCAGCGCGCGCAGCGCGCTGTCTCCGGCCGCTTCGTTCGCGATCGCGCCCAGCAACGCGTGCCAGCGCGACAGCAGCAGGGCGCGATCGTCGAGCTGGATCGCGAGCAGGTCACGTTCGGCGAACTGCGTGCGTGCATCGAGACCTTCGCGGATCTGCCAGGCGCGCATGCCGAGCGCGGCGCCGCCATCGCCGATGCGGGCGAAATCTTCGCCATCGACGACGCGACTGTTCGCGGTCCACAGGCGATCGGTATCGGGCGAGCGCAGCAGCGGCGAGGCGCCGGTCGCGATGGACCACGGCGCGCAACGGTTCGCGTCGGTCGCGATCTCGGCTGTCAGCGGCACGGAGACGGTGCGGCCATCGCAGCCGGCGTCGCGCATCGGAATCGGGCCGAGCAGACGCCAGGCGATGCGGCCGGCGCGCTCGCCGATCACCAGGTTCTGCGTCGGTGTGGCGGTGCGATCGGCGATGGCCAGCGCATCGTCGAGATCGCGCGCGTGGGCGAAGTCGGCGAGACCGAAATTCAACGCGCCGGGCTGATGCGCGGTCCAGCGAAGTGCGAGCGCGCTGCCGTCCGCGTCGCGGTGCACCAGCGGGCCCCAGTCGCTGTCTTCGACGACCAGCGTGACCGCCTCGCCGCCGGCCACGTCGATACGCTCCTCATGGCGCACGACCGGCGTGCAGCCCGCAGGCGCGCCGTCGGTGCAGGGCACCACGCGCTGCCAGTCGAGGTAATCGCCGTAGCTGTTGGTGAAGCCCCAGGCGACGTGCGTGTTGCTGCCGACGATGACCGCGGGCAGACCCGGCAGGGTGAAGCCGGTGACGTCGACCTGCCCACCCGGCGCACGTGGATCGGGATAGCGCAGCCGTGCGCGGAACCAGATGTTCGGCGCCCGCAGGCCCAGATGCATGTCGTCGGCAACGAGGGCGCGGCCGTCGGCCGTCAATGCACCCGACACGGCGAAGTTGTTGCTGCCCCGACCAAGATCGGCCGCCATGGGCGGCCCACCTTGGCCTCTCTCCCGCGCCGCGGGAGAGAGGGGGACCGTTTGTGAAACAAACGGTGGAGTGAGGGCTAGCGGAGATGCCGGGTGTGAGGCCTCGTCCTGCGCAGACCTGACGGATGCGAACGGCGATCCATCACCACGCGCGTCATCGCTCTCCAAAACATCCAGCGTCCGCAGATCCACGACGTCCGCGCCCGGCAACACCGCATCGCCCCGTGCGGGCCCGAACAGCGGCGCATCCCAGCGGCTGCCGTCATGTGCGAACAGATCGAACAGCGCCGGCGGCAGCGCAGGCCGCAAGCGGTGCATCGCCAGTTCGCGCGCGTTGGTCGCGTCCTGCAGATCGAAATACATCGCGAAGCCGGTCAGCGCGGAATCCGCCGGCGTCCAAGGCTGCGGCGTCTGCCGCAGCAGCAGGTAGGCCCACGGTCGCGCACCCAGTGACGCGAGTCCGGCATTGGCGCCGTCGGCGTATGCCCGCAGTTGCGGCATGCGATCGCCGGCGACTGCAGGGAGGTTCTCTTCCACCCGCGCGCGCATGCGATGCACACGGTTGCGACGATCGGTTTCGAGCGCGCGTTCGCCGAACAGCGCCGACAGTTCGCCCGACGGCACGCGGCGCATCAGGTCCATCTCGAAGTACCGCTCCTGCGCATGCACGAACCCGAGCGCGCGCATCGCGTCGGTTTCGTTGGCGGCGGTGATCGTGACCATGCCGGCGGCATCGCGTTCGATGGTCGCGGGCGCCGCGAGCCCGGGCAGCGGCTGGTCGCCGTCGAGCGCCGGCAGGCTCACGCGCAGCGACAGCCAGATGAAGAGGCCGGCCGCGACCAGCAGCACGACGAGCGCGAGCACCGCCCGCAGGATCCATTTGCGCATGCACGAGTCCCCGGCCGCGGCAGATGCGGCGCGGTCCGATTATTCCACGGGCATGTTGCGGGCCGACGCCGGCCCGGCGCTTGGCTCAGTTGCGGGCGTGCTCGGCCAGGCCGGACACCACGCCCAGTGACGGATCGCCGCGCACGATGCGGGCATCCGGAAAGCGCGCGTGCGCGGCCGCCTGCACGTAGGGCGCGCCGGACATGCCGCCGGTCAGGAACAGGCTGTCGGGCGGCGCGTCGAGATCGCCGCGCACGTCGTCGAGCAGCGCGCCGATGGTGTCGAGGAACCGCGCGCTGGCAGCTTCCAGCGCCGCGCGCGTCGCATCCACGCGCAGGCCGGGTTCGATGTAATCCAGCGCGTGGCCGGCTTCGTCGTGACCGCTCAGCCGCACCTTCATGCCTTCGACGCCGCGGTACAGGCGCGTGGTGCCACCGTCATGCTGCAGAGCCTGCAGACGTGGGCCGAACGGCGCATCGACGTGGCCGAAGTCGCGCTTGTGGAAGTCGCGCTGCCGCGGCATGTCCTGCACCGTCGCCGCCTCGACGAAGTGGTGCACCGGAATGCGGCTGGCGCCCTTGCCGAACAGCGGCATGACCTGGGCCATGCTCAGCGCGAGGTCCACATCGGTACCGCCGTTGGCGACGCCCCAGGCGCGGTGCACGCGTGGCGCGCCGTCGCCGCCGACTTCCGCCAGCGCGATGTCGGTCGTGCCGCCGCCGATGTCGACGACCAGCGTGGTGTGCCGCTGCGGACTTTCGGCGTGGTAATGCAACGCGGCCGCCGCGGGTTCTTCGAGGAATTCGATCGAATCGAAGCCGGCCTGGGCCGCGGCATCGCGCAGCAGCGCCAGCGCCTGCTCGCCGCCGGCCTCGCCGAGCGAACTGCGGAAACGCACCGGCCGGCCCAGCGTCGCTGCGCGCACGGTCGTGCCGAGCTGCTGGCTTGCGGTCAGGCGGATGTGTTCGAGGATGTGCGCAGCGATGCCGGTGATCGTCTCCTTGGCGCGCGGATGCAGGTTGAAGCCGAGCATGGATTTCGGCGACTGCACCAGGTTGCCGCTGCCTTCGAGCAGGTAGCTCTCGATCGCCGCCTCGCCGAACACCGCGTGCTGCAGATCGGCGGCCGAGGATTCCGCGTCGCGCATGCGCGCCTCCAGCCACTGCCGACGCACGATACGGATCGCGTCGCGGCGCAGCTGCGCCGCCGGGCGCGGCGCACCGCCGGCGCGGGTCTGGTCGCTGCGCAGGCCGCGTATCAACGATTCCACCTCGGCCTCCATCGCCCCGTCGAGCTCGAAGGCGTCGAGATCGGGCAGGGTGGTCGGGAAGAACACCGCGGTGCGGAACTGCGGCTGTCCGTCGAACTGGATGTGCACCAGCCGGTCGCCGATGCGCGCAGCGGCGGCGGAGTAGCTGGTACCGAAGTCGATGCCGATCTTCATGGGGGAGGCGACAGGCGGAAGGCGCGGGAGTCTACGCCGATGCGCGTCACGCCGCGCGCAACGGCCTGTGCGGTCTGCGCAACGCCGGCGCGGCGCGCCTGAGAATGCGAAATGCATCCATTCCCATCCGATCATGCTTCACGGCGGCCCGGCATACTGCGCGCATTCCACGTGTTGCGAGCGCTGCCATGAAAGGACATCCCGAAGTCGTCGATTACCTGAAATTCCTGCTCCGCGGCGAGCTGGCGGCGCGCGACCAGTACTTCCTGCATTCGCGCCGTTACGAGGACCTGGGCCTGCACCAGCTCTACGCGCGCATCAACCACGAGATGGAAGAGGAAACCCAGCACGCCGACGCGCTGCTCAAGCGCATCCTGTTCCTGGAAGGCGTGCCGGACATGCGCCCCGACGCATTCGAGCCGGGCGTTACCGTCGAGGAGATGCTGCGCAAGGATCTCGACCTCGAATACCTCGTGCGCGACAACCTCGCCAAGGGCATCGTGTTGTGCGAGCAGCACAACGATTTCGTCAGTCGCGAAGTGCTGGTGACCCAGCTCGCCGATACCGAGGAAGACCACACCTACTGGCTGGAGAAGCAGCTGCGCCTGATCGGCATGATCGGCCTGGAGCGCTACCAGCAGAGCCGCATGGGCGCAGCGGAAGGCACGCACGCCGGCGTGGGTTGAGGTTAGCGCGGCGGGTTCGCCGCGTTTTTGGATTCTGGAAACGCCTGCGCGTGTCGTGGGCGTTTCTGTTTTTTGCGGATGAGAAGCAGCTGTTCGATCGATTCGAATCAGGCGTTTGCCCTCACCTCAACCCCTCTCCCAGGGGGAGAGGGGCTCGAATCTCGCGAGCGTCTGCTTTGAAGCCCCTTTCTCCTTGGGAGAGGGGTTGGGGTGAGGGCAGACGCCGAAGAAAACTCCGAACCGCACGCCGCCCCCAACCTGCATCACCCCCGCCGCACCATCCGGTACACAACCGTCGTCAACGCAGCCACCCCATCCGCAACGAACCCCGGCTCGTCCGCCAGAATGTCGCGCCGTTCGATCGCATCGATCCGCCAGTCGCGATCGAACAGCGCATGCACTTCGTCGGCCGCGACCGCGAACGGCGGCCCGGCTTTCTCCGCCTGCGGATACTCCAGCGTGACCAGCAGCCCGCGACATCCCGTCGGCAAGCGATGCCATGCCGTGGCCGTATAGGTGCGGCGCAGCGCGGGCGGCAGCGCGATCAGCGCCGCGCGGTCGTAGACGGCAGCACAGTCCGCGAGCACGGCGGCGTCCAGCGCGAACGCATCGCCGACGATCAGTTCGTAGGCACCTGCGGTGAAATGCACGCCGGCATCCGTTTCGTGGATGGCAGGTGCGAGTCCGCGCTCCTCGAAGAACTGGCGCACCGCCAGCTCCGACAGCTCGACACCGAGCACGCGATGGCTGCGCTCGGCAAGCCACACCATGTCGAGCGACTTGCCGCACAGCGGTACGAAGACGCGGGTATCCGGTGCGAGATCGAGCGCGGGCCAGTGCTTCAAGAGCAGTGGCAGCGGGGCGTTGCGGTGGAAGCCGATGCGGTTGTCGGACCAGCGTTCGTGCCAGAACTCGGGGTGCATGACGGCTCCAGGATTCGAACAGCGTCGCGATCGTGACGATCAGGCGCGCGCGGCGAAGGATCGCCGCGACGCACCTGTGGCGACATCATTCGACGTCGAGCCCCTCGACCTTCTGCCAACCGCGCGGCAACAGCCCGCCACGCGACGCGCGGGCGCCGATGTAGGCGTCGAGCTCCTTGAACGACAGCGTCATCGTGCGCGCACCCGAGCGCACCAGCAGCGAACTGCCCGGCGCGACGACGGCGAGCGCGACCACCTGCTCCGTGCCGCGCTTGGCCTTCGGGATCTCGATGATCTTGTTGCCTTTGCCCTTGTCGAGTTCCGGCAGCTCGGCGACCGGGAACACCAGCAGATGGCCGGCGCTGGTCACCACGACCAGACGGTCGGCGTCGACGGCGCGCACGGCGGCCGGCTGCAGCACCGTCGAACCCGGCGACAGCGACAGCATCGCCTTGCCCGCCTTCTGCCGGCCGGTGAGGTTCTCGAAGCGGGTCACGAAGCCGTAGCCGTGCGAAGACGCGACGACGAAGCGCGCATCGGTTTCGCCCGCCACGACCGCCTGGAACGACGCGCCCGCAGCCGGCGAGAAACGGCCGGTCAGCGGCTCGCCGTTGCCCCGCGCGCTGGGGAGCGAATGCGCGACCGTGGAATAGCTGCGGCCGGTCGAGTCGAGGAACGCGACCTGCTGCGTGGTGCGACCACGCGCGAACGCGAGCAGGCTGTCACCGTCGCGATAGTTCATGCCGGCCGGGTCCACGTCGTGACCCTTGGCCGCGCGCACCCAGCCCTTCTCGCTGACGACGATCGTCACCGGCTCGCTCGGCACCAGATCGCTTTCGTCGAGCGCCTGCGCGGCGCCGCGTGCGACCAGCGGCGAACGACGCGCATCGCCGTACTTCTTCGCATCGGCCTGCAGCTCGTCCTTGATCAACTTCTTCAGCTTGGTCTTGCTGTCGAGCGTGGACATCAGGCGATCGCGCTCGCTTTCCAGCTCGGCCTGTTCGCCGCGGATCTTCATCTCCTCCAGGCGCGCGAGCTGGCGCAGACGCGTTTCGAGGATGTAGTCGACCTGCTCGTCGCTGAGTTCGAACCGCGCCTGCAGCACGGCGCGCGGCTCGTCCTCGGTGCGGATGATGTGGATCACTTCGTCGAGATTGAGGAACGCGACCAGCAAGCCATCGAGCAGGTGGAGGCGACGCTCGACCTTGTCGAGGCGATGGGTCAGGCGCCGGGTCACGGTGGTGGCGCGGAACTGCAGCCATTCCGACAGCAGCATCTTCAGGTTCTTGACCTGCGGACGGCCGTCGAGCCCGATGACATTGAGATTGACGCGGTAGCTCTTCTCCAGATCGGTGGTCGCGAACAGATGGCCCATCAGCTGTTCGGCGTCGACGCGGTTGGAGCGCGGAATCAGCACCACGCGCACCGGGTTGGCGTGATCGGATTCGTCGCGGATGTCTTCCAGCCACGGCAGCTTCTTGGCGCGCATCTGGGCGGCGATCTGCTCGATCACCTTGCTCGGGCTGACCTGGTGCGGCAGCGCGGTGATGACGATATGGGTGTGTTCCTTCTCGAACGTCGCACGCGCGCGCACGCTGCCGTGGCCGGTCTCGTACATCTGCAGCAGGTCGGCCGAAGGCGTGATGATTTCGGCGCTGGTCGGATAGTCCGGGCCGCGCACGTGTTCACACAGGTCGCGCACGGTCGCATCGGGATCGTCGAGCAGGCGCAGACAGGCGCTGACGATCTCGTTGACGTTGTGCGGCGGCACGTCGGTGGCCATGCCGACCGCGATGCCGGTGGTGCCGTTGAGCAGCAGATGCGGCAGGCGCGCCGGCAGCCACGAGGGCTCCTGCATCGTGCCGTCGAAGTTGTCGGTCCAGTCGACGGTGCCGTGGCCGAGTTCGGCCAGCAGCATCTCCGCGATCGGCGTCATCTTCGATTCGGTGTAACGCATCGCCGCGAAGGATTTCGGGTCGTCGCTGGAACCGAAGTTGCCCTGGCCGTCGATCAGCGGATAGCGGTACGAGAACGGCTGCGCCATCAGCACCAGCGCCTCGTAGCACGCGCTGTCGCCATGCGGATGGTATTTGCCGATCACGTCGCCGACGGTGCGCGCGGATTTCTTCGGCTTCGCCGCCGCGCCCAGGCCCAGTTCGCTCATGGCGTAGATGATGCGGCGCTGCACCGGCTTGAGGCCGTCGCCGATGAACGGCAGCGCGCGGTCGAGCACCACGTACATCGAGTAGTCGAGGTAGGCGCGCTCGGCGAACTCGCGCAGCGGCAGCTGCTCGAAGCCATGGAAGGGGGTGCGGACGGACTCGGTCATCGGGACAGCATCTACGGCGGAACCGGGATTTTAGCGGCTGGTGGTCGCAGGTGCTGTGTTGCGATCTGTCGTGGGCCCAAGGGCGGCGATGCGGCCGCGTCGGACTTTCGCATCGCCGGGCCTCGCTGGGCTGGACGCCCGCGGCATCACGCGCGTCCGCGCACCGGCTGCGCACACTGGGCGCCATTTCCCGCGGAGCGACGACGATGACCCAGGCACACACGCCCGACACCACACGTGGCCCACTGGAAAAAGAACGGGCGCCCGATGGCCCGAAGACGCCGGGCGAATCGTCCGAGAAGCGCGACCAGGACCAGCGCAACGATCCGGAATCGATGCCGGGTGCACTCGAAGGCAACCCGACCCGGCGCAGCGGCGACGGCACGCCGGACGACCCCGACAACCGCAAGCGCGACTGAGGCTGCACTCGCTGCGCCTGCAGCGTGCGCGGTTCGGACGCGCCGTCGCGCAGGAAACCGGGCGATGCCGGCACGACAGTCCGTCAGTTCGACGCAGTAGACGACAGGCACAAAAAAACCCGCGATTGCGGGTTTGATGTTCACGGCTGGTAAGGCTGTGATGACCTTGGTGCCCGGGAGAGGACTCGAACCTCCACGGAGTTGCCCCCGCTAGCACCTGAAGCTAGTGCGTCTACCAATTCCGCCACCCGGGCAGGTCAGGTCGACAATTCTGGGGCGCAGCCCGTCGGCTGTCAATGCGATGCAGGCCGAAGTCGACACCGCAGCCGCGCGCGTCAGACCGGTTTTGTCAGCGCCAGCAGCACGATGGTCAGGCCCGTCACGAAGACCAGCGGCGCGGAGAACCGCAACAGGGCAGGCGGCGTCGGCGGCGGTTCGACGCGCGCCATCTGGTGCAGCGTGCGGCTCAGCCAGCCGTGCAGGACCACCAGCGCGCACACGAGCGCCAGTTTGATCCGCAGCCAGGACATCACCAGCCAGCCGGCCTGCAGCGCGATCGTCAGGCCCGCGGCCAGTGTCGCCAGCATCGCGGCCGAGGTGACCCAGCGGTTCCAGGTACGCAGGTTCGCGAGCAGCGAGCGCCCGCCGGGCGAGACCAGCACGTCGTGGAGGGCGACCGCGATGCCGCTGCCGACCATGCCGGTGAGCCACGTCGCCGCGGCCATGAAGTGGAGCAGCTTGAGCGTCGGGTAGTCCACACAACGCTCCGGAAGACGGGCCCGGCCATCGCGGCGGGCGGCAGACGCGTAGCGTAGCCGGTCGCGGGGATCTGGCGGCGCACGCGCGAACGCGGGCGGGGCTGCAGGAATCGACGGGCACAAAAAAACCCGCGATTGCGGGTTTGATGTTCACGGCTGGTAAGGCTGTGATGACCTTGGTGCCCGGGAGAGGACTCGAACCTCCACGGAGTTGCCCCCGCTAGCACCTGAAGCTAGTGCGTCTACCAATTCCGCCACCCGGGCAGGTCAGGGCGCGTATGTTGTCGATGCCCCCGGCGCTTGTCAACGGGATTCTGAAACAACGTCCGCGACGCTTCGACGCCGGCCTCGCGGGCGAGCCTGTACCATCGCGGCAATGGCTAAACCTCCCAGCAAGCGCGGCAGCAGCCGCGGAACGCCCGGGCCCGCGTCACAGGGGGCCGGCAAGCGCGGCACCTCCGGTCCGGCCCGCCCCACATCGCCCAGCAACCGCAAGGATGCCTTGCCGCCGTGGATGCCCGATCCGGGCCTGCAGCGCGCCCTGCGCACCGGCGGCCCGACCAGACCGGCGTCGCCGGACCGTCCGCCTGCCGCGCGCGGCGGCCGCTTCGAAGACCCGCATGCGAACCGCGAGGCGGCGCGCTACGCCAATCCGATCGCGAGTCGCGAGGCGATCCTGCAGCTGCTCGTCGATGCCGACGGCCCGATGACGCTCGACGAGCTCGCGCTCAAGCTCGCGCTCACCGAACCTGATCGCGCCGATGCCCTCGGCAAGCGCGTGGCGGCAATGCTGCGCGAAGGCCAGTTGCTGCAGAACCGTCGCGGCGGTCTGGTGCCGGCCAAGCGCATGGACCTGATCCCGGGCACGGTGATCGCCAATCCGGAAGGTTTCGGTTTCCTGCGGCCGGATTCGGGCGCCGGCGAAGACCTGTTCCTGCCGCCGACCGAGATGCGCAAGGTCATGCACGGCGATCGCGTGCTCGCCAGCCTGACCAATGTCGACGCGCGCGGCCGCCGCGCCGGCGTCGTCGTCGAAGTGCTCGAACGCCGCACGACGCGCCTGATGGGTCGCTTCTCGGTCGAGCACGGCATCAGCTACGTGGTGCCCGACGATCGCCGCATCCAGCGCAACATCCAGATCCCGGTGGACGCCCGCCAGGACGCGCAGCACGGCCAGCTGGTGGTCTGCGAGATCACCGCGCCGGGCGATTCTCACCGTCCGCCGATCGGCCGCGTGCTGACCGTGCTGGGCGATGTGCTCAAGCCGTCGCTGGTGGTCGAAGCCGCGATCCACGGCCACAACCTGCCGCACGAGTTCTCGCAGGATGTGCTCGACGAAGCCGCCGCGGTGCCGGTGGACGTGGAAGAACGCATGGTCGGCGGCCGCGTCGATCTGCGCACGCTCCCCCTTGTGACGATCGACGGTGAGGACGCCAAAGATTTCGACGACGCGGTGTACTGCGAACCCAACCGCGACGGTTTCCGCCTCGTGGTCGCGATCGCCGACGTGTCGAACTACGTGCGGCCCGGCACGCCGCTCGACGACGAAGCCCAGTTGCGCGCGACCAGCGTGTATTTCCCCGGTTTCGTCGTGCCGATGCTGCCCGAGACGCTGTCCAACGGCATCTGCTCGCTGAAGCCGAAGGTCGACCGCATGTGCTTCGTCTGCGACATGCAGGTGCTGCGCGACGGCACGGTGTCGGAATCGAAGTTCTACGAAGCGGTGATGCATTCACACGCGCGCCTGACCTATACCCAGGTGTGGAAGGCGGTCGGCGAACTCGACGAGGACACGCGCGCCGCGATCAAGCCGGTGCTGCCGCAGGTCGAACGCCTGCACCAGCTCTACGCCGTGCTGGCCAAGGCGCGCGCCAAGCGTGGCGCGATCGAATTCGAATCGTCCGAAGTGCGGTTCGTGCTCGACAACACCGGCGAAGTCACCCAGGCCGGCATGCTCCAGCGCAACGATGCGCACAAGCTGATCGAGGAATGCATGATCGCGGCGAACGTGGAGGCCGCGCGCTTCCTGCTCGAAGCCGGCATTCCCGCGCCGTACCGCGTGCACGACAAGCCGCCGGAGGCGAAGTACGCCGACCTGCTGGAGTTCCTCAAAGAGTTCTCGCTGCGTCTGCCGCCGTGGTCGAAGGTACAGCCCAAGGATTTCACCGTCCTGCTGAAGAAGATCCGCGAGCGCCCCGACGCGACCCTTCTCGAATCGGTGCTGCTGCGCAGCCAGAGCCAGGCCGTCTACACGCCCGAGAACATCGGCCATTTCGGCCTGGCGCTGGCGTCGTATGCGCATTTCACCTCGCCGATCCGCCGTTATCCCGATCTGCTGGTGCACCGTGCGATCAAGCACGTGCTGTCGGGGCAGCCGCTGGCGAAGTTCATGTACACGCCGCGGCTGATGGAGAGCCTGTCGCTGCAATGTTCGGAACGCTCGCGACGCGCGGACGAAGCCGAACGCGAAGTCGACGAGCGCTATCGCGCCGCGTGGATGGAGCAACACGTCGGCGGCCAGTTCGACGGTGTCATCAGCGGCGTGACCAGCTTCGGCCTGTTCGTCGAACTGGACCAGTCCAAGGTCAATGGTCTGGTCCACGTGACCCAGTTGCCGAACGACTTCTACAGCTTCGATCCGATCCGCCGGATGCTCAACGGCCAGCGCGCCGGGCGGCAGTATCGCCTCGGCGACCGGGTGCGGATCATCGTGCTCAAGGCCAGTCTGGAAGACCGCAAGATCGACTTCCGTCTGGTCGATCCGGATTCGAAGGTGCAGGGCGGTCCAAAGCCGCCGCCGCCACGCGGCAAGCCGGCCAAGCGCGAGAAGCAGCCGTACTGATCGGGCCGTTTCGCTAGAATGGCCTGTGTTCGCGGGGCCGGCGCGCAGGTGTCGGCCCCGTCGATGTTTCCAGGCTCCCGTATGTCCTTCTTCGAATTCCCAGCACCATGACCAACAAGCAGAACCAGTGGATCGTCGGCATCAATGCCGTGGCCGCGGCCGTCGAACACGACGCCGACAACGTGCGCGAGGTGCTGCTGGAAGCGGGCGCGAAGAATCCGCGCATCGTCGAGATCGAATCGGCCGCGCGCCGCCGTGACATCGACGTGCGCCGGGTCAACCAGCAGGCGCTCGACGGCGTCGCCGGTGGCCTGCGCCACCAGGGCGCGGTCGCGCGCTACGCCGCGGCGAAGACCTGGGACGAGAACGAACTCGAAGGCCTGGTCGAGGCCGCCGAAGGCAAGGCGTTGCTGCTGGTGCTCGACGGCGTGCAGGATCCGCACAACCTCGGCGCCTGTCTGCGCAGCGCGGCGGCGGCGGGTGTCACTGCAGTGGTGATTCCCAAGGACAAGGCCGTGCAGGTCAACGCAACCGTGCGCAAGACGTCGGCCGGCGCGGCGGACAGCATTCCGGTGGTCCGCGTGACCAATCTCTCGCGCACGCTGCGCGATCTGCAGAAGCTGGGCGTGTGGATCTACGGCCTGGCCGGCGAAGCCACCGCGACGCTGTATGCGACCGATCTGCGCGGCAACGTCGCGTTGGTACTGGGCGGCGAAGCCGACGGCCTGCGTCGCCTGACCCGCGAGCATTGCGACGGTCTGGTGACGATTCCGATGCCGGGCGGCGACGCGCTGGGCGGCGTCGAGAGCCTCAACGTTTCGGTCGCCGCCGGTGTGACCCTGTTCGAGGCCGTGCGCCAGCGCCTGGCGTGAATCCGCGGCTTGCCGCGGCCGGGTGATCGGCGGAAGATGCGCCGAACCTCGTCTCGTGGAGTACGCGATGGATCTGCAATGGCACCAGTGGTGCGGCATCGTCGGTGCGTTTCTCGTCGTGCTCGCGTACTTCCTGCTGCAGGTCACCCGGTTCTCCGGCGCGGGCCTGCCGTATCTGCTGCTGAACCTGTTCGGTGCCATTGGTATGGCGGTGTCGCTGTATGGCGCTTTCAGCATGCCGGTGTTGATCATGCAGTTGGCGTGGATCGCGATCAGCCTGTTCGGAATCATACGGACGTTGGGTGCGCGGGGACGGATGCGCTCTGGCGTTTCGTCGAGGTAAATCGTCCCTTCGATGGGCGCTGCGGCGTGGCGTGTCTGCGTTCCTCTGGACACGCGCGCTGAAGTGCAGGGCTTTCGCCCGCTGCGCGTGCGAGTCCCTTTTGGATGGACCCAAAAGGAACCAAAAGGTCCCTTCGCCGGACGCGAGCCGGCACGGCTACGCCGAGCCGGTTCCCTCCGCTCCTCGCCTGACGCGGCACGCAGCCCAAACTCGCTGCGCTCAGACATGGGCTGCTCTTCGGCCACGCCAGGCTCCGGTGCTCGGCTCGCTCTACGGCTCGATTCAGATCAAAAGCCGAAGCCGAAGCAGAAGCTGAAACAGAGCGAAAGCCTTTAACGTCGAGCCAAGCCGAGCCGAAGCGAAGAAGGTGAGGCCAAGTGATACGCCGTCACGCAGGGTGGTCAGCAGGCGAGCAAACACCTTGCATTTCAGAGGTCGCGTGTTGCGGTCACGCGCGGCTGAGCTTCCGTAGAAGCGCGCCGTCGCGCAGAAGCGCATCCAAGAAAAGCCGATCTCGTCATGCCCGTGAAGGCGGGCATCCATGGATGATGCTGCTCGCTTTGGTTGTTGCGGCTGCTGCTCCTTTTCTGCCCGCTCTTGCTGTTGCTGTTGCTCTTGATCTCGAATCGAGCCGTAAAGCGAGCCGAGCATCGCAGGGCGGCGGGGTCGGAGAGCAGCCCATGTCTGAGCGCAGCGAGTTTGGGCTGCGTGCCCCGTCGTCCGAGAAGCGCAGGGAACCGGCACGGCGTAGCCGTGTCGGATCGCGTCCGGCGAAGACGGTTTTGCTTACTTTTGCCAAGACAAAAGTAAGCCGCGCAACAGCGCGGAAGCTTTGCACTTCCTAGAGCACCCACTGCGCAAGTCCGGCGAAAGCCGGCAGGCTCTCCCGTCGAAAGCGCCACACACCGCGGGTTACACCCCGGTAATCCGAGCCCCTAACCCACCAGCGATAATCACTCCACACCAGGAAGGGGGGACGACCCCGCCACTCCATTCCACATCCGGGGACGGCCCCATCGCAACGATGGAGGCATTCCCATGTCCTGGATCATTCTCGTGCTCGCCGGCCTGTTCGAAATCGGCTGGGCGATCGGACTGAAATACACCGAAGGTTTCACGAAGCTCTGGCCCACGGTCGGCACCGTCGCCGCGATGGCGATCAGCGTCGGTCTGCTGGGCATCGCAATGCGCGATCTGCCGGTCGGCACGGCCTATGCGATCTGGGTCGGGATCGGTGCGGTCGGCACGGTGACTCTCGGCATGGTGCTGATGGGCGATGCCGCGAGTCCGGGGCGGCTGGTCAGTCTCGGCCTGATCATCGCCGGCATCATCGGACTGAAGCTCGCGAGCTGAGTCTGCAGCGCGCGCGTTGCGAGCGCGGCGCGCAGTGCGCATGGAGGGCGCATGCGCGTGCTCGCTTCCACGCTGGCGCGCATCATTCCCCGACGAATCTGGACGCCGGTTCAGGAGAGCGCTGGCGCGCGCACTGCGCATCGCCGACCATGGCCGACCCCACGTCGGTCCGTCGCGTACGGACCGCTTCTCACTGTCCCGGGAAAGCCTGTGCTGAGTGTCGTCGCGATCGTGCTTGCGTCCTATCTGGTCCTGCGTGTGGTGTTTCCGTTGCGTCTGCCGTGGCCGGTGCGCGCGGGACTCGCGGTGCTGGTCTACGGGCTGGCCCTGCACCATCGCATCGTCGCGCGTTTCGCCGGCAGCATGGCGTCGCCGGAGCTGCCGAAGCTGGTCATCGCCGCGCTCGGCACGGGCTTCATCGCGCTGTTGCTGACGGCGTTGTTCGTGTTGCTGCTCGACGTGGTGACGCTGATGCTCTGGGCGCTGCGTCGGCGCGGCGCGCTCGCGACGTTGCGTGGCCCGTGGCTGCGGCCGGGGGCGGCGGTACTGGCGTTGCTGCTGTCGGCCTACGGCACGTGGCAGGCGATGGTGGTGCCGCAGGTGCGGCAGATCGAGGTGCCGATCGCAGGCCTGCCGCAGGCCTTCGACGGCTATCGTGTGCTGCAGCTGACCGACATCCACGCCAGCCGACTGCTGACCGGCGACTGGGTCGCCGGCGTGGTCGTCGCCTCCAATGCGCAGCAGGCGGACCTGATCGTGATCACCGGCGATCTCGTCGACGGCAGCGTGACCGCGCGTGCGAATGACGTGCGCCCGCTCGCGGATCTGCGTGCGCCGGACGGCGTCATCGCGATCACCGGCAATCACGAGTATTACGGCGCGTACCGGGACTGGATGGACGCGTTCCGCGCGATGGGCATGGCGGTGCTGGAGAACGCGCACGTCCGTGTCGAACGCGACGGCGCGGCGCTGACGATCGCCGGCGTCACCGATCCCGTCGCCGCGCGCTATGGGCAGGTGCTGCCGGACATCGATGCCGCGATCGCCGGCGCCGATCCGCAGGCGCCAATCGTGTTGCTCGACCATCGCCCGGTCGAAGCCCGCGAGAACGCGAAGCGTGGCGTCGTGCTGCAGCTCTCGGGACACACGCACGGCGGCCACATCGTCGGCATGGACCGGCTGGTGGCGCGCGCGAACGGCGGCTTCGTGTCCGGTCTGTATCCGGTCGACGGCATGCAGCTCTACGTCAGCAACGGCGCCGGTCTATGGCCCGGCTTCGCGACGCGGATCGGCGTGCCGTCCGAGATCACGGTGCTCACCCTGCGCCGCGCGGAGGGCTGAGCGGCGTGCGGACTCAGTCTGCGGCCGCAGCCGGCGCCGCCGTCTTCGGCCATGCGTTGGCGATCCGGCAGAACAGCTGCGCAGTCAGCGTGGTGTCGTAGAGCGCGGAATGCGCCTGCGCCTGGTCCCATTGCAGGCCCGCCGCCTGCACTGCGCGCGCGAGCACCGTCTGCCCGTAGGCGACGCCGGCGAGCGTCACGGTGTCGAACACGCTGAAGGGATGGAACGGGTTGCGCTTGTGCTGCGTACGCGCGACGGCGGCGTTGATGAAGCCCAGATCGAAATGCGCGTTGTGCCCGACCAGGATCGCGCGCTGGCACTCGTGGTGACGCACCGCATTGCGCACGTGGTTGAAGATGTGGTCCAGCGCATCGCGCTCGGGCTTCGCGAACCGGAACGGATGGTGGATGTCGATGCCGGTGACTTCCAGCGACTGCGGATCGATGTGCGTACCGTCCGCTGGCTCGACGTGCGCGTGCACCGGCGCACCGGGCACGAGGTTGCCGTCCTCGTCGATGTTCAGCGGGATGGCGGCGATTTCCAGCAGCGCATGACGCCGCGATTCGAAACCGCCGGTTTCGACGTCGACGACCACCGGCAGAAAGCCGCGGAACCGGCGGGACATGGGGAGATGGGGCGACGCGGCATCGTCGGTCGATGCGGAGGCGGGTACTGCGGCTTCACTCATGCGTGCAAGCCTAGCAGAGCCGGATGATCGGGCCGGGTGCATGGGGCCCGACGCGTTGCTGAAGATTCGTTTCCAGCGCAGTGGCACGCGACCGTGCGCGGCAGAAGCTCGCCTGCTGCAGGTCGTTCTTGTGGGTTGAACAGCGCTGGAAACGCGGCGAAGCGTGAGGCGACTTCGGAGACGGGCGGTCATGGGGGCGTCCGCCCACCCCAAACCCCACGCCGCGCCCCGGCCCGACCGGCGCCGTCCGCATCGCGGACGGCACGCATCAACGCATCGAGATCAGCTCACCGTATTGGTGAAATCCCGCTTGTCTCGCGGCGGCAGGGGCTCGTCGCCCTTGACCATGAACCAGATGTTCTCGGCAATGTTGGTCGCGTGGTCGCCGATGCGTTCGATGTTCTTGGCCATGAACAGCAGGTGCGTGCAGGGCGTGATCGCGCGCGGGTCTTCCATCATGTACGTCAGCAGCTCGCGGAACAGGCCGGTGTAGACGGTGTCGATCTCCGCGTCCTGCGCCCGCACGCGCTGCGCCGCCGCCGGATCGCTGTCGCGGAACGCGACGAGGACTTCGCGCATCTGCCGCACCGCGAGTTCGCCGAGCACCGTCAGGCCGCGCGTGTAGGGCAGCGGCGGCGCGAGGTTCAGCGCGGTCGAGCGCTTGGCGACGTTCGCGGCGTAGTCGCCCACGCGTTCGATGTCGGCGGCAATGCGCAGGGCGGAGAGAATCTCGCGCAGGTCGCGTGCCATCGGGCCACGCAGCGCCAGCTTCATGACGTCCTGGCTGACCTCGTGCTCCAGCGCGTCGATCGCCTCGTCGTTGGCGATGATGCGCTCGGCGGCCTTGTCGTCGCGGCGTTCCACGACGTCCAGCGCCGATTCCAGCTGCGCGGCGGCCATCTCGCCCATGCGCAGGATCTCGTTGGTCAGACGGCTGCGCTCTTCGTCATAGCTCTTGACGATGTGGTCGTTCAGTTGGTTGGGCATGGTGGGGAACCTGGAAGAGTGGCGACGATGTGCGAGTGGAGCTTGGGTCAACTGCGAACCGGCAGATTGCGCCCGTCCGGCCACGCGGCAATGCCGCGCAAGCCGGCCTGCGTCAGCCGAAGCGACCGGTGATGTAGTCCTCGGTCTGCTGCTTCGCGGGATTGGAGAAGATCGTCTCGGTGGTGTCGTGTTCGATCAGATCGCCCAGATACATGAAGGCGGTGAAGTCGGAGACGCGCGCCGCCTGCTGCATGTTGTGGGTCACGATGACGATCGTGTAGTCGACCTTGAGTTCCTCGACCAGCTGCTCGATGCGGCTGGTGGAGATCGGATCGAGCGCCGACGTCGGTTCGTCGAGCAGCAGCACGTCCGGGCGCAGGGCGACGGCGCGTGCGATGCACAGGCGCTGCTGCTGGCCGCCGGACAGGCCCAGTGCGTTCTGGTTGAGCTTGTCCTTGACCTCGGTCCACAGCGCGGCCTGGGTCAGCGCCTGCTCGACGCGGACGTTGAGCTCGGCCTTCGACAGCTTCTCGTGGTGGCGGATCGCGTAGGCGACGTTCTCGAAGATCGTCATCGGGAACGGCACCGGCTTCTGGAACACCATGCCGACCTTCGAACGCAGACGGTTCATCGGGTATTTCGGCGCGAGGATGTTCTCGCCGTCGAGCAGCAGTTCGCCGCTGGCGGTCATCTTCGGATACAGCGCGTAGATGCGGTTGAAGATGCGCAGCAGCGTCGACTTGCCGCAGCCCGACGGACCGATCAGCGCGGTCACGCGCTTTTCGGGAATCTCCAGCTCGATGTTCTTGAGCGCATGGAAATCGCCGTAGTGGAAGTTCAGCCCGCGCGCGGCGATCTTGACCGGCGTCGGCGCCAGTTGCGTGCGCGCGTGCGTCGCGAGCTGGATGCGCTGCGACGGAGCGGTGTGGAGGTCGTTCATGGACGGGTCCAGGCTGAGATTAGTCATGGGTGATCTTGTTGCGCAGCAAAATGGCGCGGGCGCCCAGGCTGACCAGCAACACGAAACAGGTGAGCACCAGCGCGCCGGCCCAGGCCAGCTGCTGCCAGGACTCGTAGGGGCTGCCGGCGTACTGGTACATCACCACCGGCACGCTCGCCATCGGCTGCATGATGTTGTTGTTCCAGTACTGGTTGCCGAACGCGGTGAACAGCAACGGTGCGGTTTCGCCGGAGATGCGCGCCAGCGCGAGCAGCACACCGGTGACGATGCCGGCCGATGCGCTGCGATAGAGCACCTGCACCACGACCTTCCACTGCGGCACGCCGAGCGACAGCGCGGCTTCGCGCATCTGCGTAGGCACCAGCTGCAGCATTTCGTCGGTCGTGCGCACGACCACCGGCAACACGATGAAGGCCAGGGCGATCGAGCCGGCCAGCGCCGAGAAACGGCCGCCTGTGGTCATCACGAACGCGGTGTAGACGAACAGGCCCAGCACGATCGACGGCGCCGACAGCAGGATGTCGTTGATGAACCGCACGACGATGCCGGCCTTGCGGGCGCGGCCGAACTCGGAGAGCCACGTGCCGGCGGCAACGCCGAGCGGCGTGCCGATCGCGATCGCCAGGCCGCACATCACCGCGCTGCCGAAGAAGGCGTTGAGCAGACCGCCCTCGACCATCGGCGGCGGGGTCATCTGGGTGAACAGTGCGGGGTTGATGCCGCCGGCGGCCTTGGACACCAGCGTCCACAGGATCCAGCCGAGGAAGAACAGGCCGAATGCGGCCGTCAGGCAGCCCATGAAGACCGCGATGCCGTTCTGCAGGCGACGGCGCGCGTACAGGCGGTCGGCAACCTGGCGCTCGCGTTCGGTGACGGTGGCGACGGCCATTACTTGCCCTCCTTGCGGGCCAGCTGCATCAGCATCAGGCGGGCGATGGCCAGCACGACGAAGGTCACGATGAAGAGCACGAAACCGAGCAGCAGCAGCGCCGAACGGTAGGTCTCGGTGGCTTCACCGAAGTCGTTCGCGATCAGCGCGGCGATGGTGGTGCCGGGCTCGAGCAGCGACGGGGTCAGGCGCACCGAATTGCCGATCACGAATGCGACGGCCATCGTCTCGCCGAGTGCACGGCCGAGGCCGAGAAACACGCCGCCGATCACCGCCGAGCGCGTGTAGGGCAGCACGATGTCCCAGCTGACTTCCCACTTCGTCGCGCCGAGCGCGTAGGCCGATTCCTTCAGGCGCGTGGGCACCGTCAGGAACACTTCGCGCATGACCGCTGAAATGAAGGGAATGACCATGATCGCGAGCACGAAACCGGCGGTCAGCGTGCCGATGCCCAGCGGCGGACCGCGGAACAGCGCGCCCAGATACGGCACCTCGCCGAGCGTGTCGTTGAGCCACGGCGTGATGTAGGTGGTCATCACCGGCACGAGCACGAACAGGCCCCACATGCCGTAGATGATCGAGGGAATGCCCGCGAGCAGTTCGATCGCGGTGCCGACCGGCCCGCGCAGCCAGCGCGGCGCGACCTCGGTCAGGAAGAAGGCGATGCCGAAACTCACCGGCACGGCGATGATCATCGCGATCAGCGCGGTGACGATGGTGCCGACGATCGGCGCGAGTGCGCCGTAGCGGTTCTCGACCGGATTCCAGTCGGCGGTGGTGAAGAACGACAGGCCCTGCGAGGAGAGGGCATCGCGACCGCCCCAGAGCATCGACAACGCGGCGCCGGCGAGCGCCAGCATCACGAAGACGACGGTGGCGGTCAGGACGATCTTGAACAGACGGTCGGCACGCGCATCGCGGATGTCGCGTTTGCTCGGAGCAGGTGGCGCGGCGTGAAGGGTGGCGGCGTTCATGGGGAGTCCGGAGGAGGAGAGCCGCGGAGCGGTGTGGATCCGTTGATCCAGCGAACGCCGGAATCCGATGACCGTGTGCGTGGGAGCGCGATCACGTCACTGGATCCCGGCCTGCGCCGGGATGACGATCCGTGGCCGCGCCCGCATGCGCGGGCGCGGACGGAACTTCACTTGAACTCGGCTGCCCAGTAGGCCTCGATCTGCTGCACCAGCTCGGCCGGCAGCGGCACGTAGTGCAACTCGCTGGCCTGCGCCTGGCCCGACTCGAACGCCCACTTGAAGAAGTCGCGGGCGGCCTGGCTGCGGGCGGCGTCCTTCGGCTGCTTGTGCATCAGCATGAAGTTGGTCGCCGTGATCGGCCACGCGTCCGGACCGGGCGCATTGGTGATGACCAGATTGAAGTCCTGCGCGCTCGCCCAGTCGGCGGTTGCGGCCGCGGCGGCGAAGCTTTCCTCGCTCGGCTGCACCCAGTTGCCGGCCGCGTTCTGCAGCGAGGCATAGGGCATGTTGTTCTGCAGCGCGTAGGCCAGCTCGACGTAGCCGATCGAGCCCTTGATCTGCTGCACGTACGAGGCGACGCCTTCGTTGCCCTTGCCACCCACGCCCGACGGCCACTGCACCGAGGTGCCTTCGCCGACGGTCGACTTCCACGACTCGCTGACCTTCGACAGGTAGTTGGAGAAGTTGAACGTGGTGCCCGAGCCGTCCGAGCGGTGGACGATGCTGATCTTGCCGGCTGGCAGGGTCACACCGGGGTTGAGCGCGGCGATCGCCGGGTCGTTCCAGGTGGCGACCTTGCCCAGGAAGATGTCCGCCAGCAGCGAACCGGTCAGCTTCAGCTGGCCCGGCTGCAGGCCGTCGACGTTGATCACCGGCACCACGCCGCCGATCGCCGACGGGAACTGGCCCAGGCCCGAGGCCTGCAGCTCGGCGCTGTCGAGCGGCTTGTCGGACGAACCGAAGTCCACCGTGCCCGCCTTGATCTGCGCGATGCCGCCGCCCGAACCGATCGACTGGTAATTGACCTTGTTGCCGGTAGCGGCGTTGTAGTCGGCCGACCACTTCGACACCAGCGGGAAGATGAACGATGCACCGGCGCCCGAGATCTCGGCAGCGACGCGGTCGCCGGCCGGCTGTGCGGCGCCCGGAGCGCCTTCGGCGGCCTGACCGGCCGGCGCGTCCGCGCTGTTGCCACCACAGGCGGCGAGGAAGATGAGCGAGGACAGCGCGAGGGCACCGATCCGGATCGTCTGACGGGACATGCGTGGCTCCAATTGAGTGCGGCAACGCATGGCGTCGCCTCGGTCCGCACATGAAATGATGTTTTTGTTACAGCCGTATGACGCGTGCCATCTGGATGAATGACAGCTGCACCGGGCGGGCGGAATGCGATGGGGTTCCGGGATGTCGCTGGATGGACATCGCGGGCTCACGGGGGTTTGACGGTGAGGGCGAGTGATCCGCGAGCCTCAGGGAGATGGGAATCGCGGCGGTTCGAAGATCGCAGACGAACAGCACCTCTCCCTTCGGGAGAGAGCCTGCCCCGGACTTGATCGGGGGTCGCTGCGCGAAGCGCAGCGGGTGAGGGCTGGGGGTGATGCGCTGAACGTTGACTCGGACGCCAGCCTTCAATTGAAGCCGTCTCATCATTTCAGCTGCGCCAAGTCCGGTCCAAAGAGATCAGGAACTGCGCGAGCGTCGGCCCTCACCCCAACCCCTCTCCCCGGGGGAGAGGGGCTTTATCCGCGCGCGCCGAGCTATGCGCGAGTAGGTACCTCTCCCTCCAGGGAGCCTGCCCCGGACTGGATCCGGGGTCGACGCGCATCGCGCGTCGGGTGAGGGTCGATGTCTCGCGCGCCGGGTAGGGAAGCGCGAAGTGGCTGGCACGGAAGCACCCCCTCCGCGCTTTCCCGCAAGCGCACCTTCGACCAAACCCCGTCCCGCCAGAAATCAAAAAAAAACGGGCCCGAAGGCCCGCGGAGGAAAATGGGGAGAGAGATCTGTTCTGGCATCACGTCCGGCCGGCGCATCGCTGGACGCGCCGGCCGGGCTGGATCAGTAGCGGGCGTTCTCGGCCCAGTAGCGCTCGATCTGCTGCACCAGCGGCGCGGGCAGCGGGACGTAGCCCAGGGCGCGCGCCTGCTCGCCGCCATTGGCGTAGACCCAGCGGAAGAACTCCTGGGCGTTCTTGGCGCTGGCGCGGTTGCGCGGCTGGCGGTGCATCAGGATGAAGTTGGTCGCGGTGATCGGCCAGGAGTTCTCGCCCGGTGCGTTCGTCATCACCAGGAAGAAGTCGCGGCTTGCACCCCAGTTGGCGCTGGCGGCGGCGGCCGAGAAGGTCTCTTCGCTCGGATTGACGAAGTTGCCGGCCGCGTTCTTCAGACGCGAATAGGCGAGGCGGTTCTGCAGCGCGTACGACAGCTCGACGTAGCCGATGCCGCCCTTGATCTGCTTCACGTAGGCGGCGACGCCTTCGTTGCCCTTGCCGCCGATGCCGACCGGCCACTTGACCGTCGTGCCTTCGCCGACGCCGTTCTTCCAGTCCGGGCTGACCTTGGACAGGTAGTTGACGAAGTTGAAGGTGGTGCCCGAACCGTCCGAGCGGTGGACCACGGTGATGCGCGCGTCGGGCAGGGTGATGCCGCCGTTGAGCGCAGCGATCGCCGGGTCGTTCCAGCGGGTGATCTTGCCCAGGAAGATGTTCGCCAGCGTGTCGCCGTCGAGCTTCATCGCGCCTGCGGCCACGCCTTCAACGTTGACGATCGGCACCACGCCGCCGATGACCGACGGGAACTGCACTAGGCCGGACTTGGCCAGGTCTTCCGGCGGCAGCGGGGCGTCGGAAGAGCCGAAGTCCACGGTGCCGGCCTTGATCTGGGCGATGCCGCCGCCCGAACCGATCGACTGGTAGTTGATCTGCTTGCTGGTGGCGGTGCGGTAGTCGGCCGACCAGCGGGTCATGGCCGGATAGACGAACGATGCGCCTGCGCCGGTCACGTCGTTGGCCATGGCGGGAGCGGCGAACGTGGTCGCCAGCAGCGTGGTCGACAGCGCGACAGCCGCGACCCGGTTCTTGAGCAGTGCGTACATGGGGTTCCCTGGAGTGTTGGACGGCCTGTGTCGCCGCAAGGCGTATTCAACGCAGCGCGCATGACATTTCCGCGACAGGTCGATGACCGCCCGATGACGTGTGCCGGCGCGCATCGCCGCAGGCCGCGGGCGGGCTGTCACCGGACTGTCATGCGGATGCCATCGCAGTGTCAGCAAACCTGCGCAGGCTGCGCACCTGTCGCTAACGGGCGTTTAACGCCACGACGGTCGGAGCCGGCGTGGCCTGCGCGCGGCGGGCGATCCAATCCTCACTCTCTTCGGGAATCCACCATGCGTCATTCCATCCTGGCCGCGTCCGTCGCACTCGCTGTCGCGTCCGTCTCGTTCTCCGCAGCCGCCCAGAGCCAGAACCGGGACTCCGAAGTCGCCGCGCTGCGCGCGCAGCTGGCCGAAATGCAGGCCAAGATCGACGCGCTCGAAGTCCGCACCGATGCGCAGTCCGACATCAACATCGGCACGCAGGAGAGCCTGGACAAGATGGCGACCACGATGCCGGTCGTCGACACCAAGGGTGGCCTGAAGGTCACCTCGGCCGACAAGAAGTTCGAGTTCTCCGCCGGCGGCCGCATCCACTTCGATGCCTACGCCTTCGACCGCGACCAGGCCGCGACCACCGGCACCACCGAGTTCCGCCGCGCGCGCATCACGCTGCAGGGCAAGGCCTACGGCTGGGATTACAAGTTCGAACAGGACTTCGCGGCCGGCAGCGGCCTCGACGGCTTCCGCGACGTCTACATCGCCAAGTCGGCGCTGGGCGGCAAGTTCACCATCGGTCACTTCAAGCCCTACCGCTCGATGGAAGAGCTGACCAGCTCCAACGAGATCCTGATGATGGAGCGTCCGTTCTCCAGCGCCACGGGCCTGTTCAACGGCCGCCAGTTCCAGCAGGGCGTGGGCTACATGCGCGCCGACGGCAACTACACCGCCGGCCTGTCGGTGTTCAACCTGCGCAGCGCCTCGGGCAGCCGCAACGAAGGCGTCGGCGCAGCCGGCCGCTTCACGTTCGCGCCGATCAACACCGAAGACAGCACGCTGCACTTCGGCGGCTGGGCCAGCCAGGAGAACGTGAACCAGGGCTCGGCCGACCTGACCTTCGCCGCCAACTACGCCGGCCGCCGCGGCCCGGCGCAGACCATCGCCACGACCACCGCGCTCAGCCGCAACCAGGTCACCGCGGTCGGCGTCGAAGCCGCCGGTTCGTTCGGCCCGCTGTTCTTCCAGGCCGAATACGCCAACGCCACCTACGGCCGTCCGCTCGGCGCCGACCAGGATGTCGCCACGTGGTACGTGCAGGGCAGCTGGCTGCTCAACGGCGGCCACAAGGCCTACAAGCCGGCCAACGGCATCTTCGCGTCGCCCAAGGTGGCCGACAAGGGGCTGTGGGAACTCACCGCGCGCTACGATACGGTCGAGAACAAGGACATCCGCAACATGGATGTCAGCAGCTGGATCGTCGGCATGAACTACTACGTCAATCCGAACCTGCGCTTCATGTTCAACTACACCAAGGGCGACAACACCTTCACCGGCGACGAGACCGGCCAGTACGCGCTGCGTACCCAGTTCTCGTTCTGATCGAAGCGACACGTTCCACCGGAAGGCCCACAGCGCAAGCTGCGGGCCTTTCCTTTTGTCCGGACATCATGCCGGTCACGCTCGTCTTCGGTGCACCTCTCCCTTCGGGAGAGGTCGATGCGCCTCGCGCATCGGGTGAGGGCAGAGCTTTGCTGGACGATTCCAGAGCGTTGTCGTCCGTCCCTGGATGACCCGCAGTTCGGATGTCGAAAGCTTCGCGGCGTTCTCTTTCGGCATCTTCTGCCGGAGGGAAAACGCGTGTCATGAAGTCCTCAAGCACTCACCGCGTTGCCGATGCATCCGCCTCGGCCACCGCCTGTGCCTCCCGGATCACGCGCAGCAGGTTCCCGCTCCACATCGCCTCGATCTGTTCTTCGGTGTAGCCGGCCTCGAGCAGCCGCGCGGTGATCTTCGGCAGGTCCGAGACGTCTTCCAGACCGACCACGCCGCCGCCCCCGTCCCAATCCGCGCCGAAGCCGACGTGCTCGGGCCCGGCGACCTCGATGATGTGCAGGATGTGGGCGAAATAATCGTCCAGCGTGGCTTTCTTCAAGCCGTGCTTGGCGTCGAGCTCGCCGCGCAGGCGATCGAACTGAGCGTAGTTGGCTTCACTCAGATTCGCGCGGCCGCCGAAGCGCTCGTACAGCGCACGCAGATCGCTCTGGTAGGCGGGCGTGGCGCCGGTGTCGATCAGATAGCTGCCCAGCGAGTTCACCAGGATCACGCCGCCGTGCTCGGCCAAGGTGCGGATGCGCGCATCGTCGATGTTGCGCGGATGTTCGTGGATCGCGTCGGCGCCGGTGTGGCTGAGGATGATCGGCGCCTTCGACAATGCGATCAGCTGGTCGAACACCGCGTCCGACGCGTGCGACTGATCGAGCACGATGCCCAGCCGGTTGGCTTCGGCCACGAGCGCGCGGCCCTTGTCGCTGAGCCCGTTCCATTCCGGCGGCGTGCTCGCCGAATCGGCGAAATCGTTGTTCGAGGTGTGCACAAGGCCCAGCACGCGCACGCCGAGCCGGTGATACAGCGCGAGCAATGAAGGATCGGCGCTGAGCGGCGACGCGTTCTCGATGCTGATGTAGACCACGCGCTTGCCGGCATCGCGGATGCGCGGCGCGTCGTCGGCGGTGAGCGCGAGTTCGAAGGTGTCGGGATGCGCGGCCAGCAGTTCGCGGATTTCGACCAGCCGCACCAGGCCCGCATCGCGCGCCGCGCGATCGTCCTCGGGCGTTCGCCCGCGCTGGCCGGTGTAGATCACCCACAGGCCACCGTCGAGCCCGCCTTCGATCATCTTCGGCAGATCGACCTGGCTGGCGGTCGGCGGCGTGTCGTTGCGCTGCAGGATGTCCCAGCCGTCGCGGCCGAAGAAACTCGGCGTGTCGAGATGGCTGTCGAGGGTGAGGATGCGTTCGTGCAGGGCGCGGGCTTCGGCGGAGACGGCGTCGTCGGCGAGCGCGGGCGCGCAGGCGAGCGACAGGGCGAGGGCGAGACCGGACAGCAGTGGTTTCATGCGGGCGCGTCGGTGATGGGTTCACCCCGATGGTCGCATCCTGCGCCACCGCGATGCATGCGGCGACAGGCCGGGGCCGCACGGTCAAGTGCCGTCGTGCACCGCGCCCGCGGCGCGGGCAGCGCGTAGCATGGGCGGCCGCGCCGCGACAGGCGGCGTCGCTACGGGCCCGTCGTGCATCGCGGGTCCTCGTTCCGATTATCCCGGGGAGTTCCGTGAGCAAGCCGCAATCCAACTGTATCCGCCTGCTGCAGGCGACCATGGCCGCCGTCGCCCTTCTGCCGTGTCTGGCCTTCGCGCAGACGGTCGAACCGGTCGATCTCGATGTCGTCGCGCAGATCCGCCACGAGGCCTTCAATCGCTCGCAGGTCGCGGCCAATCTCAAGGAGCTGACCGAGACCATCGGTCCGCGCCTGACCAATTCGCCGGCCTACGTGCGCTCCAGCGAATGGGCGCGGAACAAGCTGAGCGGCTACGGCCTGACCAACGTGCACGACGAGGTCTACGACGCCGCCTTCGGCCGCGGCTGGGAGTTCCGCGCATCGCGCGTCGAGCTGCTGACCCCCCGTGAGCTGCCGATCCACGCGCTGCCCAAGGCGTGGACGCCCGGCACCAATGGGCCGGTCGAAGGCGAGCTGGTGCGCGCGACGTTCAAGACCGTCGAAGACATCGAGAAACAGCGCGGCAAGCTCGCCGGCAAGATCGTGTTGCTCGACGAGGCGCGCGCCTACAAGCCGGCCGACAAGCCCGACTTCCGCCGCCACACCGAGGAAGATCTCGGCGAGCTGCAGACGTTCCCGGTGCCGCAGGACCGCGATCCCGATGCGCAGAACAAGCGCCTCGACGAGTACCGCAAGCGCCAGGCACTGGTGCGCGCGCTCAACACCTTCTTCGCCGAGGAAGGCGTGCTGGCGACGCTGTCGATCAGTTCCTGGGACAACGGCATCGTGCGCGTGATGGGCGGCGGCGGCCGCAAGGCCGGCGATCCCGAGGGCGTGCCCGATCTCGTCGTCGCGGCCGAGCACTACAACCAGCTGGTGCGCGCGGTCGAGACCAAGCAGGCACCGCGCCTGCGCGTCGACGTGCAGGCCCGTTTCACCAGCGATACGGATCTGCCGGCGACCAACACCTTCGCCGAATTGCGCGGCACGTCGAAGGCCAACGAGAGCGTGATCATCGGCGCACATCTCGACTCCTGGCACACCGGCACCGGCGCAGCCGACAACGGTGCGGGCGTGGTCGTGATGATGGAAGCCATGCGCATCCTCAAGGCGATCGACGCGCGGCCGAAGCGCACGATCCGCATCGCGCTGTGGGGCGGCGAAGAGCAGGGCCTGCACGGCTCGGCCGGCTATGTCGCGAAGTATCTGGCCGACTGGCCGGCGCCGACCGATCCCGAGCAGATCGCACTGCCGCGCGCGTTCCAGCGCGGCACCGGCCCGCTGCAGCGCCGCGCCGGCTTCGACCGCTTCTCGACCTACTTCAACTTCGACAACGGGACCGGCCGCATCCGCGGCATCTACGCGCAGGAAAACCACGCTGCGGTGCCCGTGTTCCGCGCGTGGCTCGAGCCGTTCGCCGATCTTGGCGCGACGGTCGTGACGACCCGCAACACCGGCAGCACCGACCACATCTCGTTCGATCGCGTCGGCCTGCCGGGCTTCCAGTTCGTGCAGGACCCGGCCGACTACTTCAGCCATGTCCATCACACGCATCTCGACACCTACGATCACGTCGTGCCGGATGACCTGAAGCAGGCCGCGGCGATCATCGCCTCGTTCGCGTACCACGCGGCGATGCGCGACGAGCGCTTGCCGCGCAAGCCGTTTACCGAGCGGGACGAGTGAAGCGGACAGGGCTGCTGTGTGCCAGCCGCTGGCACATCAGCTGAGAAGAGAACAGCCGTCGTCCCAGCGGAAGCTGGGACCCATTTTGCGTTCAGCATGCGATCAAGATGGGCCCCAGCTTTCGCTGGAGCGACGAGACGAGAAAGGGCGCGAAATCAGCCCGCCGATCCCACCGTCTTGTCCTTGAACCGGCACAGATCCCGCACCACGCACTTCGGGCAATCCGGCTTGCGCGCCTTGCAGGTATAGCGCCCGTGCAGGATCAGCCAGTGGTGCGCGCCGAGCAGGAATTCCTCCGGAATCACGCGCATCAGCCGGTCCTCGACCGCGCGCACGTCCTTGCCCGGCGCGAGGCCCGTACGGTTCGACACGCGGAAGATATGCGTGTCGACCGCGATCGCCGGTTCGCCGAACACGGTGTTGAGCACGACGTTCGCGGTCTTGCGGCCGACGCCCGGCAGGGCTTCGAGCGCGGCGCGGTCGTGCGGCACCACGCCGCCGTGCTGCTCGACGAGGATGCGGCAGGCCGCGATCACATTCTTGGCCTTCGCGTTGAACAGGCCGATCGTCGAGATGTGGCGCTTGAGTGCGTCCTCGCCGAGATCGAGGATCGCCTGCGGCGTGTTCGCGACCGGATACAGCCGGCGCGTGGCCTTGTTGACGCCGACATCGGTCGCCTGCGCCGACAGGATCACCGCGATCAGCAGTTCGAACGGCGTGGTGTACTCGAGTTCGGTTGTGGGTTCGGGATCGATCTCGCGCAGCCGCGACAGGAATTCGTGAATCTCCGCGCGCGTCATCGTCGGGCCGCGCCGTTTCGGCGCAGCGGTCGGCGTCGGGACGCTCATGGCGTGCCGCCCGCCGCGCGCGCCTTGGCGCGGGCGAGGATCGCTGCGGCGTTCGACGGCAATGCAGGACGCGCTGGCGCGGCATCGGCAGCGGCCGGCGGCGGGGCGGGGACACGACGCGCGGCTTCGCGTTCCTCGGCGCGGCGGGCGAGCCGCGCGTTGCGTGCCTCGAAGCGCGCGCGCGCGTCCCACGCGGTGCGCAGACGCGCGCGCGTTGCGAGCAGCAACGCGCGTGCGTCGGCATCGAGTACCTCGGCGCAGGCGTCCGGCCAGGCGTCCATCAGGCCGGCATCGATCGCGGCATCGACGTCGTCCTCGCGCAGCAGCGCAACGAGACGTTCGAGTGTCGCGGGAGGCAGGGCGCTGGCGTCGGGCGGGCGGTGCGGCATGACGTGCGGGCGACTCAGCGGTTCTTGAACCCGGGCTTGCGGCGTTCGAGGAAGGCGCGCGTGCCTTCGCGCATGTCCTCGGTGGCGAACATCAGGCCGAATTGCGCCGCTTCGAACGCGAGCCCTTCACCGATCGCACTTTCGCCACCGGTGTTGATGCAGTCGAGCACGCCGCGCAGCGCGAGCGGGGCGGCGTTCGCCAGCTGTTCGGCCAGCGCCATCGTCTGCGTCTGCAGCTCGGCCGCCGGCGCGACGCGGTTGACGATGCCCAGCGCAAGCGCGCGTTCGGCGTTGACCGGCGCGCCGGTCAGGCACAGCTCCAGCGTGGCCGCGCGACCGGCCAGACGCAGCAGGCGCTGGGTGCCGCCGAAGCCCGGAATCAGGCCGAGATTCACTTCCGGCTGGCCGACCTTGGCGGTGTCACTGGCGATCCGCAGATGGCAGCACATTGCCAGTTCCAGCCCACCGCCCAGCGCGAAGCCGTTGACCATCGCGATCACCGGCTTGGGCAGGGTTTCGACCCGGCGCATCATCGCTTGGCCGCGCAATGCGAAATCGCGACCTTCGACGGGGCGCAGGTCGGCCATTTCGGCGATGTCCGCACCGGCGACGAACGCCTTGGGGCCGGCACCGGTCAGCACCACGACGCGCACCGCGTCATCGGCCGCGGCATCATCGAACGCGTGGTGCAGCGCATCGAGCGTCGCCGAGTTCAACGCGTTCAGCTTGTCGGGCCGGTTGACGGTGATGACGCGCACGGCGCCCTGGTCTTCGATCAGCAGCGGGGATTCGGACATGGAGACTCCAGGCGCAAAAGCGCCGCCCGTGGAACTTGTCGGGGCGGCCGCGGTCTAGTTGGGGGTCGTCAGTGGCGGTTAAGCCCTTCGACCGGTATCCTAGCGCGTCCATAGGGGGCGGTTCGACCGCCCCTTCGCGCGACAGGCGATATTGAAATCTGACCTAGCGGAGATCCACGGAATGAAGTTGCGTTTTATTGCGGCCGCCGTCGCGGCCATCACGTTCAGCGGCGCGGCGTTCGCGCAGCAGGCGGCAGCCCCCGCGGCTAACGCGAACGATCGCACCACGCTCAGCTATGCGTTGGGTTTCGATCTTGGCAATCGTCTGGCGGAGACCGGTGAGTCGGTCGACGTCAACACGATCATCAAGGGCCTGCAGGACGGTCACGGTCGCAAGGACCCGACCTATACGCCTGAGCAGATGGGCACGGCCTACAACGCGTTCCAGCAGCGCATGCAGGCGAAAATCGTCGCCGAGCGTCGTGCGGCACTGACCCAGAACGAGGGCCAGGCCACCACGTTCATCAACGAGTACAAGGCGCGCGAAGGCGTGGTCTCGCTGCCGAGCGGCGTGATGTACCGCGTCGTCGAAGCCGGCGCCGGCGCCAAGCCGACGACCAGCAGCACGGTCGAAGTCGCCTACCAGGCCCTGATCGTGCCGGCCGGCATCGGTCTGAGCCAGGAAGACAAGACCCCGCCGTTCCGCGTGTCGGAAGCCCCGATCGCCGGTCTGCGCGAAGTGCTGCCGCTGATGCCGCTCAACGCGGTGTACGAAGTGGTGTTCCCGCCGGGCAAGTTCGTCACCGGTGAAGGCACGCAGGAAATCGCACGCCAGCCGGTCGGCGTGATGGTGAAGCTGCTCAGCACCCGCTGATCCGCACTGCGATACGCGATACCCGACGCCGACGTGCTTGCACGTCGGCGTCGTCGTTTCCGGGCCGCGTGCAACGCCGATGCGCGTCCGCGTGCGCGGCGCCTGCGACAGTGCACCGGTAGAATCGGTGCATGGACGAACGCCCACGCGCCGTGCTCACGCCCTGCACCGGCGTCTGCACCCTCGACGAACACGGCACCTGCCACGGCTGCCTGCGCAGCCTGGCGGAGATCGGCGGCTGGCTGCAGATGAGCGATGCCCAGCGCCAGTGGTTGATGGATGTCGAACTGCCGGCGCGCGAGGCCGCGCGCGGATGAGCACCATGTTCGACACCGCTTTCGATACCGACAGCCTCGCGCAGGCGCTGCATCCACTCGATGCACCGCCGTCCGCACGCGGCTGGAACGTCGACGAACTCGATGGCCTGCTGGACGGTGCGGTCCAGCTGCGCGAAGCGGCGGTGCTGGTCGGTCTCGTGCGCCGCGCCGACGGTTTGCAGGCCGTGCTGACGCGCCGTACCGACACGCTGCGCCACCATGCCGGGCAGGTCAGCTTCCCGGGCGGTCGCGAAGAACCCGGCGATGGCGGGCCGCTGCAGGCGGCGCTGCGCGAAGCCTGTGAGGAGATCGGTCTGACCGCAGCGCAGGTGCAGCCGCTCGGCTATCTCGATCCACTGGCGACGATCACCGGCTATCGCGTGACGCCGGTCGTCGCGTTGCTCGATCCCGACTTCGAGGCGGTGCCGGAACCCGGCGAGGTGGCCGAGGTGTTCGAAGCGCCGCTGGCGTTCCTGATGGCGCCGGACAGCCTGCGCCACGTCGACATCGAATTCCGGGGCCGTATGCGCCACGTGCTGGAATACGAAACTCTCGCGGCCGCGCCCTCGCATCGCATCTGGGGCGCGACGGCGTCGATCCTGCTCAACCTGCGCGACCGTCTGGAACGCGCGTGAGCACGCGCTGGACCACGCTGGTCGACGCGCCGACGCTGGCGGCATCGCTGGGCGATCCGGACCTGCGCATCGTCGATTGCCGCTTCACGCTGGCGGTCGCCGGTGCATCCGACGGCGCCGGCGAATCGGCATGGCGCGACGCACACATTCCGGGCGCGGTCTACGCGCATCTCGAACGCGATCTGTCGGGTCCGAAAGGGCCGGGGCTCGGTCGTCATCCGTGGCCGACGGCCGATGCGTTCGCCGCGACGCTGTCGCGTCTGGACATCGCACCGGACATGCAGGTCGTCGCCTACGACGACAGCGACGGTGCATTCGCCGCGCGCCTGTGGTGGTTGCTGCGCAGCTTCGGGCACCGGCACGTCGCGGTGCTCGACGGCGGCTGGGCGGCCTGGCGTGCGCTCGAACTGCCGGTCGAGACGGCGGCGCCGCAGATCGCAGCGGCACCGTTGGCGGTCGGCGCCTTCGACGAAACGCGGCTGCTGCGTGATGCGGACGCCGTGCAGCGTCATCTCGATGCAGGCGGTCTGCTGCTCGACGCCCGCGCGGGGGCGCGCTTCCGGGGTGAAGTCGAACCGCTGGATCCACGCGCCGGCCATGTGCCTGGCGCGCGCAACCGGCCGTCTGCCGACAATCTCGACGCGGGGCGGTTCAAGCCTGCGAACGTGCTCGCGGCGGAATTCGATGCGGTGCTCGGCGGGCATGCACCGACGGATGTGGCGGTGATGTGCGGCTCGGGCGTCACCGCGTGTCACCACCTGCTGGCGATGGCGCATGCCGGCCGCGATGGCGCGAAGTTGTATGCGCCGTCGTGGAGTGGTTGGGTAGCTGATCCTGCGCTTGAGGTTGCGGTCGGGGAGTGAGCCGTCGCTGATGTAGGCGACGAGCCGCTTTGACCGAGAGCATTGTTCAGCCTGTTCGGAACGACCAGCTCGATATCGCCAACAGATCAAAATGGATCCCAGCGTGCGCTGGGATGACGATCCGGGCGGACCACTGACGCAACGGATTGGCGTTGTTGGGCCACGAGGCGCCCACTTGCGTGCGCGAAACTCGAAGCCGTCGCCCCAGCGCACGCTGGGGCCCATCTTGATTCTGCTCTTGGCGAACCGGTCGACCGGACCTCAACGCCCCAGCCGCGCCACCAGCGCCCGCAACCCCGCCTGCGTATCGGGCGCGTTCCACGCATCGACGAAGCGATCGAGTTCGATGTTCGCGGGCGACAGCGCCTCCACCAGATCCGCCCGCGCGATCGCGCGGGTTTCGAGCATCGGCGCGCGGGGCAGGGCGAGCAGGGATTCGAGCCACAGGCGCGCGCGCAGCGGCACTTCATCGATACCCGCCAGTTCATCCACCAGACCGAGACGCAGCGCCTCGTCCGCATCGACGAGCAGGCCACCGACCAGCAACCGCTCGGCCTGGCGCGCGCCGATCGTGCGCCGCATCAGGCGCTGGATGCCGTCCGGTGCGACCAGGCCGACCTGCGTCTCGTTGAGACCGATGCGGTACGCGCCGGACGCCATGACGCGGTAGTCGCAGCACAGCGCCAGCACGCAGCCGCCGGCAGGCGCGTGGCCTGCGATCGCGGCGACGACCGGCATCGGCGCGCCGGCGAGTGCACGCGTGCCAGCGAAGAACGCATCCCAGGCATCGCTCAGCGACGCGGCGTTCGGCAGAGACAACAGATGCGGCACGTCGAGGCCGCCGGAAAACACCTTCGGGCCACCGGCGAGCACGACGCCGCCGACGCCATCTGCGGCCGCGGTTTCGATCGCATCGCGCAGCGCGAGACACAGCGCCGGATCGAGCGCGTTCGCGGGCGGTCGTGCGAGCCTGAGCTCGCGGATCGGGCCGTGGTCCTGGGTCTCGATCAATGCGGTCATCGCGTCGGATCCATGCGGGAAGACTCCGCATGGTAGCGACAGTGCGATGTCTGGGCCGTGGCCCGGCGCTGGAAATGCAGCGCCTGCAGGTGACAGGCGCCGCGTTGAATCAGCCGGCGGCGAGCGCCTTCGCGCGCACCGATTCCGGCAATGCGACCGGACGCCCGGTCGCGCGGTCGATCCACACCATCACCACATGCCCGTCGGCGTGCAGCGTGGCGCCGTCGTCGGACACGATGCGGTGGCCGATCGTCACGCTGGAGTTGCCGAGACGATCGGCCAGCAGTTCGACGACGATCTTCGACGGATACGGAATCGGCACCTTGTAGTTCATCTGCACCGCCGCGAGCAGCGGCGCGGTCTCGTCGGTGACCCAGGCCTCGCCCACCGTGTCGAACCAGCGGATGCGCGCCTCCTCGAGGTAGGTCATGAAGTTGGAATTGTTGACGTGGTTGAACGCATCGAGATCGCGCCAGCGCAGCTCGATCGGCATCCGGATCAGCACCTTCGATTCGCTCATGCCTTGGCTCCCTTCTTCTTCGGCGCCTGTTTCGCGGCGGTTTTCTTCGCGATCGGCGGCGTCGCCGCGTCCGCGTCGGGGTCGACGTGCTTCGAGCCGGCCTTCATCAGTTCCGCGCGCACTTTCGCATCGGCCTCGGCGGCCTTCGTGGAGGCGCCCTTGCGCGGCAAGGGCTTGGGCAGGTGCGACGTCGATTTGCGCGCCAGTTTGCGTTCCGGCTTCGGCGCCGCGGGTTCCGGCAGCGTCGTCTCGAGCAGGCGCGCGAGGAACTGGCCGGTGTGCGATTGGGGCATCGCCGCGACCTGCTCGGGCGTGCCCTCGGCGATGATCTGGCCGCCGCGGTGGCCGCCTTCGGGGCCGAGATCGATGACCCAGTCCGCGGTCTTGATCACGTCGAGGTTGTGCTCGATCACGACCACCGTATTGCCGTCGTCGCGCAGCTTGTGCAGCACGGCGAGCAGATGCTCGATGTCGTGGAAGTGCAGGCCCGTCGTCGGTTCGTCGAGGATGTACAGCGTGCGCCCGGTGTCGCGACGCGAGAGTTCCTTCGACAGCTTGACGCGCTGCGCCTCGCCGCCCGACAGCGTGGTCGCGCTCTGGCCGAGCTTGACGTAGGCCAGGCCGACGTCGACCAGTGTTTCGAGCTTGCGCGCGATCGGTGGCAGGTTTTCGAACAGGCCCAGCGCGTCCTCGACCGTCATCTCCAGCACGTCGTGGATGCTGTGGCCCTTGTAGAGGATCTCCAGCGTCTCGCGGTTGTAGCGCTTGCCGTGGCAGACGTCGCAGGGCACGTAGACGTCGGGCAGGAAGTGCATCTCCACCTTTAGCAGGCCGTCGCCCTGACAGGCTTCGCAGCGCCCGCCGCGCACGTTGAAGCTGAAGCGGCCGGCCGCATACCCGCGTGAGCGTGCCTCGGGCACCTGCGCGAACAGCTCGCGCAGCGGCGTGAACAGGCCGGTGTAGGTCGCCGGATTCGAACGCGGCGTACGGCCGATCGGCGACTGGTCGATGTCGACGACCTTGTCGAACAGGTCCAACCCTTCGATCTCGCGATACGGCGCCGCCTTGTGCGAGGCGCCGTTGATCTCGTTCGCCGCCAGCGAATGCAGGGTGTCGTTGATCAGCGTCGACTTGCCCGAGCCGGACACGCCGGTGATCGCGGTGAACAGGCCCGAATGGATCGTCAGGTCGACGTTCTTGAGGTTGTGGCCGGACGCGCCGAGCAACTTGAGCTGCATCTTCGGATTCGGCTTGTGGCGCTTGGCCGGAATCTCGATGCGCTTGCGGCCGCTGAGGTACTGGCCGGTCAGCGAGCGCGGTGCCTTGAGCACGTCCTCGTACGAGCCTTGCGCCACGACTTCGCCGCCGTGCACGCCGGCACCGGGACCGATGTCCACGATGTGATCGGCGAGACGGATCGCGTCCTCGTCGTGCTCGACGACGATGACCGTATTGCCGAGGTCGCGCAGCCGCGTCAGCGTGCCGAGCAGACGCTCGTTGTCGCGCTGGTGCAGGCCGATCGACGGCTCGTCGAGCACGTACATCACGCCCACCAGACCGGCGCCGATCTGCGACGCCAGGCGGATGCGCTGCGCTTCGCCGCCCGACAGCGTGTCGGCCTTGCGTTCCAGCGTCAGGTAGTCGAGACCGACATCGACGAGGAAGCTCAGGCGCTCGCCGATTTCCTTGACGATCTTGGCCGCGATCTCGCCGCGCCAGCCCGGCAGTTCCATCGTGTTGAAGAACGTCAGCGCTTCATCGATCGGCAGCACGACCAGCGACTGCATCGGCCGGTCGGCGACGAACACGTTGCGCGCCGAACGGTTGAGGCGCGCGCCGCCGCAATCGGGACACGGCCGCTCGCTGATGTACTTGCCCAGCTCCTCGCGCACCGCCGACGACTCGGTCTCGCGATACCGGCGCTCGAGGTTCGGCACGATGCCTTCGAAACGGTGCTTGCGCTGGGTGCGCGCGCCCGAATCGGTGATGTAGGTGAAGTTGATCGTCTCGGTGCCGCTGCCGAACAGCACCGCATCGCGCGAGGCCTGCGGCAGTTCCTGCCACGGCGTGTCGACGTCGAAGCCGTAGTGCTTGGCCAGCGACTGCAGCAGCTGGAAGTAGTACGCGTTGCGGCGATCCCAGCCGCGCACCGCGCCCGCGGCCAGCGACAGCTCCGGATGCACGACCACGCGGTCGGGATCGAAGAACTCGCTGACGCCCAGACCGTCGCAGGTCTGGCAGGCGCCGATCGGCGAGTTGAACGAGAACAGGCGCGGCTCGAGCTCGGGCAGCGCGTAATCGCAGACCGGGCAGCTGTACTTGGACGAGAACAGGTGCGGCGCGATCGAGGCATCGTCGATCGCCTGCACCGACACCATGCCTTCGCCGAGCTTGAGCGCGGTCTCGAAGGATTCGGCCAGGCGCTGCTTCATGTCCTCGCGGACCTTGAAGCGGTCGATCACGGCCTCGATCGTGTGCTTCTGGCGCAGCGCGAGCGTGGGCAGGCCGTCGATCTCGTAGAGCTCGCCGTCGACGCGTACGCGCACGTAGCCCTGCGCGCGCAGCTGCTCGAACACCTGGGCGTGTTCGCCCTTGCGCTCGCGCACGACCGGCGCCAGCAGCATCCAGCGCTGCTCGGGATCGAGGGTCAGCACGTGGTCGACCATCTGGCTGACCGTCTGCGCTTCCAGCGGATAGCCGTGGTCCGGGCAGCGCGGACTGCCGACGCGGGCGTAGAGCAGGCGCAGGTAGTCGTAGATCTCGGTGATCGTGCCGACCGTCGACCGCGGATTGTGCGAGGTCGACTTCTGCTCGATCGAGATCGCCGGCGACAGACCTTCGATGTGGTCGATGTCGGGCTTTTCCATCACGCTGAGGAACTGGCGTGCATACGACGACAGCGACTCGACGTAGCGGCGCTGGCCCTCGGCATAGATCGTGTCGAACGCGAGCGACGACTTGCCCGAGCCCGACAGACCGGTGATGACGATCAGCTGGTCGCGTGGCAGGTCGAGGTCGATGTTCTTGAGGTTGTGGGTACGTGCACCGCGAATGCGGATGGTATCCATCGCCATCGGCTTGGGAATCCGGTTGTGGAACGGGGGGGAGGACGGTCCGGACCCGCACTGCGGCACACGGGGCGCGCGGCGCGGGGCAATCAATCAGACTAGCGAGCCCGACAGATGGGGGCAAACTCCGGATGGACCAGTCTGCGGGCGGGCCGTCGCAGGATCTGCGAATGGCGCCCGTTCATCGCCGCGGGCGGATCGGGAGCGGGAAACGGCCCCTCCGGGCCGGATCGGGGCCGGCTGCGTGGCGACGCCGGGGCGCGGGTTGACCGCAAGTCACTGATCCCATTAAAATCCCGCTCCTGTCCGCCCTCGATGGCGGCAGGTGAGACCACAATAACTACAGAGGAAGTCTGGTCATGAGTTATGCAGTCCTCGTCACGGGCGGTAAGCAGTACCGCGTGATGGCAGGTGAAACCCTCCGCGTCGAGAAGCTCGAAGGCGACGTGGGTAGCGAGATCAAGTTCGACAATATCCTGCTGCTGGGCGACGGTGATGGCGTGAAGCTGGGCGACGCGCTGAAGGGCGCGACGGTTGCCGCGACGATCAAGTCGCACGGCCGCGCCGACAAGATCCGCATCATCAAGTTCCGCCGCCGCAAGCACCACATGAAGCAGCAGGGACATCGTCAGCACTACACCGAAATCGAGATCACCGGCATTGCCGGTGGCAGCAAGTAAGGAGCAGCAGGCATGGCACACAAAAAGGGCGTAGGTTCTTCGCGCAACGGCCGCGACTCCAACCCGAAGTATCTCGGCGTCAAGATCTACGGTGGCCAGGCCATCGAAGCCGGCAACATCATCGTGCGTCAGCGCGGCACCCAGTTCCATCCGGGCGCAGGCGTCGGCCTCGGCCGTGACCACACGCTGTTCGCGCTGGTCGACGGCACGGTCAACTTCGGCACCAAGGGTCCGAAGAACCGCCGCACCGTCAGCGTGCTCGCCGAGGCCTGAGCCTCCCGCGACGCGTGACACCGGAAAGCCCCGCTTCGGCGGGGTTTTTCGTTGATGGCCGCCGCGCGGTGGCCATCGGTTCTCCGCCCGTGCGCCCGTGATGCGATGCATCGCGATCCGGCGCCTCGGGTAAGCTGGCCGGCGATGTGCGTGGTATCTGCCGCGCATCCCGGGCCTGCATTCCTCTTTCCGTTCCGCTCTACCGGTTGCCTGTCATGAAGCTCGTCGACGAAGTCGAAATCACTGTCACCGCCGGCAATGGCGGCAATGGCTGCGTCGGATTCCGGCGCGAGAAGTTCATTCCGCTCGGCGGTCCGGACGGCGGCGACGGCGGCAACGGCGGCAGCGTGCTGATCGTCAGCGACGAGAACCTCAATACCCTGGTCGACTTCCGTCACCAGACGATGTTCCGCGCCGGTCGCGGCGAGAACGGCATGGGCCGGCAGATGTACGGCAAGGGCGGCGACGACAAGGTCATCGTCGTGCCGGTGGGCACGGTGGTGCACAACGTCATGACCGACGAGGTGATCGGCGATCTGACTGAGCACGGCCAGAGCCTGCTGGTCGCGCGCGGCGGGCAGGGCGGTCTGGGCAACATGCACTTCAAGAGCTCGACCAACCGCTCGCCGCGGCAGTCGACGCCGGGCGAGCCGGGCGAAGAGCGCACTCTGCGCCTGGAACTCAAGCTGCTGGCCGACATCGGCCTGCTGGGCTTCCCGAACGCCGGCAAGAGCACGCTGATCCGTGCGGTGTCGGCGGCGACGCCGAAGGTGGCGGACTATCCGTTCACCACGCTGTATCCGAATCTCGGCGTCGTCAGCGTCGAACCTGCGCGTAGCTTCGTCATCGCCGACATTCCGGGCCTGATCGAAGGTGCGGCCGACGGCGCTGGCCTCGGTGCGCTGTTCCTGCGCCACATCCAGCGCACCCGCGTGCTGCTGCATCTGGTGGAGATCGCGCCGCTCGACGGCACCGATGCCGTCGACCAGGTGCGCGCGATCGAGCGCGAGCTCGAGAAGTTCGATGCCGCGCTGCTCGACAAGCCGCGCTGGCTGCTGATCAACAAGGCCGACACGCTGCTGCCGGAAGAGGCCGAATCGGAGGCCGCGCGCATCATCGATGCGCTCGGCTGGACCGCGCCGTGGTTCCTGATCTCGGGTCTCGCCCACGACGGCACCCGCGAAGTCATGCTGAAGCTGCAGGCCACCCTCGACGACATGGATCGCGAGGCACGCGAGGCCGCGGACGCCGTCTGAGGCGCGCAGGCAGCGAGATTGCGCTGCCCGGTCTCGCGACACCGGTTCTGATCGCGTCGCGCCTGCGTATGGGGCGCTTCGTTAACGGTGTCAGCGCGGCACGCACTCGACCGCGTCGACGTCCCTGGTCAGGCCGGTCGACTGCGAATGGCGCGCTTCAGCCATGCGCGCGGTCGCGCTTCGGCGCGCGACGAACGTCTTCGCATCGCGCTGACGACGTATCTGCTGACTGATGCGTACAGTGCGTTGGCTATGCGGTAGGCGAGGGCGCCCGCGCGACATGGGGCGTGCGGTCCCGGCACGGCGTTCGTGTCGACGCCGCAGTGATGCAGGCCGTACGCGTCGAAAGTCGGCTGCTGGCGCACGTGCGCATGTCCGGCGATCCTCGCTTGGCCCCCGGCAACGCAGCGCAGATCCGCCCGTCATCGCGCGGTGCCGCGTTCGCGTCGCACGCAATGCCGGATCGGCCTGGGAGCGGCCCAATAAAAAACCCGGCCGAAGGCCGGGTTCTTCTCGCATCGACCGCCGAAGCGGCCGGGCAGGGATCAGGCAGCGGCCTTGATCGCCTTGATGCGTGCGGTCAGACGGCTCTTGTGACGAGCTGCCTTGTTCTTGTGGATCAGACCGCGCGAGCTGAAACGGTCGAGGATCGGCTGGGCGACGTTGAACGCCTCCTGTGCGCCGGTGGCGTCGTTGGATTCGAGCGCCTTGAGCACTTTCTTGACGGCGGTGCGGAGCTGCGAGCGCTGGGCGGAGTTGCGCGCATTGCGCACGACGGTCTGCTTGGCGCGCTTCTTGGCGGACTTGATGTTTGCCACGATGGATTCCTGGAAGCTGGACGTGTGAAAATCCGGCTTGGCCGGACGAACTGGAAATTTGAGCAGGAAATTATGGGTCTTTCAGATACTTGCGTCAACCGGCCCGGCCTGAACGGCGCGATCTGGTGACGGCCCCCGATCCGGCGGCCGCCAGTCCGGCCCCGAAGAAGCGCGGCGGACTGCTGCGTTCGAGCGCGGTGTTCAGCGCGATGACCCTGATTTCGCGGATCGCCGGCTTCGCCCGCGACATGCTGCAGGCGACGCTGTTCGGTACCGGCGGCGCAATGAGTGCGTTCATTGTCGCCTATCGCATTCCGAATTTTCTGCGTCGCGTGTTCGCCGAAGGCTCGATGGCGATGGCCTTCGTGCCGGTGCTCAACGAGATCAAGGAGCGCGGAGACCGGGCCGCGCTGAAGTCCTTCATCGACCACATGGCCGGTGCACTGTGCGCGGTGGTGCTGGTGGTGTGTGCACTGGGCATGTTGCTGGCGCCGGTGATCGCCCGGCTGTTCGCGCCGGGCTGGGCGGACCAGCCGGAGCTGCTGGGCCAGACCGCGCAGATGCTGCGCATCACGTTTCCGTATCTGCTCTTCATCTCGCTGATGTCGTTGTCGGCGTCGATCCTCAACAGCCACGGCAGATTCGCGCTGCCGGCGTTCACCCCGGTGCTGCACAACCTGACGATGATCGCCGCGATGCTGTGGCTGGCGCCGCGCTTCGCACTGCCGCCGCAGGGGCTCGCCTGGGGCGTGCTGATCGCCGGTTTCCTGCAGCTCGCGCTGCTGTGGCCTGCGCTCGGCCGGCTCGGTCTGCGCCCGCGCTTCCGTCCGGGATTCGCGCATCCCGATGTACGCAAGGTCGGCCGGCTGATGCTGCCGACGCTGTTCTCCTCGTCGGTGGCCCAGGTCAATCTGATCGTCGGCACCGCATTCGCGTCGCTGCTGGCGGCGGGCAGTGTGGATTGGCTGTACTACTCGGATCGCCTGATCGAATTTCCGCTGGGGCTGTTCGGCGTCGCGCTGGGCACGGTGATCCTGCCGCATCTGTCGCGCCGCCATGCGGCCGAGGATGCGCAGGGCTACAACCAGTCGCTGGACTGGGGCCTGCGCATGGCGCTGCTGGCCGGGGTGCCGGCGGGGCTGGGCCTGCTGCTGCTGGCCGAGCCGATCACCGCGACGGTCTACAACTACGGCGCGTTCGGCGCCGACGACACGCGCATGGCGGCGATAAGCCTCACCGCGATGAGCCTGGGCGTGCCGGCCTTCATGCTCAGCAAGGTGCTGGCGCCCGCGTTCTACGCGCGACAGGACACGAAGACGCCGATGCGTGCGGCAATCTGGACGGTCGCCGCGAACGTGGCGCTGACGATCGCGCTGACCACGCCGCTGTGGCTCTACGACGTACCCGGTGCGCATGGCGGCATCGCGCTGGCAACGGCGCTGGCCGGCGTGGTCAATGCGGCGCTGCTGTGGCGGTATCTCCGCCAGCGCGGGATCTTCACGCCGGAGCCGGGCTGGGCGACCTACGCGCTGCGCCTGACCTGTGCCTGCGCGGCGATGGCGCTCGTCGTGCTGGGCCTGCGGTTCTGGATCGGCGCCTGGACCGACATCCACGGCGCGCTTCACCGCATCGGCTGGCTGGTGCTGGTGATCGGGGCAGGCGGAGCGACCTATGCGGTCGCGATGGTCGCGCTGGGGTTGCGTCCGCGACACCTGCGCCACTGACCACCGCCCGAACGGCCGGCTGAACCCGAGTAGAGCCGGGTGGCGGCTATACTTGGCGGTCACTTTTTCCGCGGGCGTGCACTGGTGCGCCCGCCGCAACGGACCCACATGAGCAGGCTGTTCCGCGACATCGCCGGCGGGCCCCTCTGTGCCGACGGCAGCGTGGTCTGCATCGGCGCGTTCGACGGGCTGCATCTCGGACACCAGGCGCTGGTGCGTCACGCGGTCGCGCGGGCGCAGCTGCTGGGCGTCGACGCTGCCGCACTGAGTTTCGAGCCGTTGCCGCGCGAGTTCTTCGCCGCCGCATCGCCGCCGCCGCGGCTGGGGCCTGTGCGCGCGAAGTTCGAAGGCCTGCGGGGTCTCGGTGCCGACGTGGTCGGTCTGTTGCGCTTCGACGCGCGCATGGCGGCGATGTCGCCCGAGGCCTTCGTCGAGGCCGTGCTCGTGCAGCGGCTGCGCGCGCGCGAAGTCTGGGTCGGCCCGGGTTTCCGTTTCGGCCACAAACGCGCCGGCGATCTGGCGACGCTGCAGGCCCTGGGCCGCGAGGCGGGCTTCATCGCCGGCGAGATCGAGCCGCTGGTCGTCGATGGCGAACGCGTGTCGAGCACCCACATCCGCAGCGCGCTGGTGGCGGGTGATTTCGAACACGCCGCGCGTCTGCTCGGACGGCCGTACGCGGTGTCCGGACGCGTGGTGCGCGGCCAGCAGCTCGGCCGCACGCTCGGCTATCCGACCGCGAACCTGCGCTTCGGCGGCAAGGTGCCGGCGCTGCGCGGCATCTACGCCACGCGCGTGCACGGCATCGGCGATGCACCGTGGCCGTCGGTGTCGAGCTTCGGCACGCGGCCGACGGTCGGCGGTGTCGAGCCGCTGCTCGAAGCGCATCTGTTCGATTTCGACGGCGATCTCTACGGCCGCCGCATCGAAGTGGAATTCGTCGCGCGCCTGCGCGACGAGGAAAAGTTCGACGACCTGCCGAGTCTGGTCGCGCAGATGGATCTCGACGCCGCACAGGCGCGGGCCGTCCTCGCCGCACCGCCTTCCCCACGACACGAAACGCAACGACAGGACTTCGCGTGAGCGCAGACGCCAGCAACTCCAATCCCTACAAGTCGACGATCCACCTGCCGGCGACCGACTTTCCGATGCGCGGCGATCTGCCCAAGCGCGAGCCGGCGATGCTTGCGCGCTGGGAAGACGAGGGCCTGTACGCGCAGCTGCGCGAACACGCGCGCGGACGTCCGCAGTTCGTGCTGCACGACGGCCCGCCGTATGCGAACGGTTCGATCCACCTCGGCCACGCGGTCAACAAGATCCTCAAGGACATCATCGTCAAGTCGAAGGGCATGGCGGGTTTCGATGCGCCCTACATCCCGGGCTGGGATTGCCACGGCCTGCCGATCGAGATCGCGATCGAGAAGAAGTGGGGCAAGGTCGGCGTCAAGCTCGATGCGGTGGAGTTCCGGCAGAAGTGCCGCGAATACGCCAATGAGCAGATCGACATCCAGCGTCGCGACTTCAAGCGCCTTGGTGTGCTCGGCGACTGGGACAACCCGTACCGCACGCTCGATTTCCGCTTCGAGGCCGACGAGATGCGCGCGCTGGCCAAGGTCGTCGACAACGGCCATCTGACCCGCGGCGTGAAGCCGGTGCACTGGTGCTTCGACTGCGGCTCGGCCTTGGCCGAAGCGGAGATCGAATACGCGGACAAAGTCTCGCCTGCGGTCGACGTCGCCTACGTCGCGCGCGACTCGGCCGCGTTCGCGCATGCCTTCGGCGCGACGCTGCCGGCCGATGTCGATGTGGCGTTGCCGATCTGGACCACCACGCCATGGACGCTGCCGGCATCGCTCGCCGTGTCGCTGGGCGCCGATCTCGAATACGCGCTGGTGGAAGGTCCGCTTGCGCAAGACGGTCGCCGTCGCTGGCTGGTGCTGGCCGATGCATTGGCCGAGCGCGCGCTGCGCCGCTACGGCGTCGAAGGCGACGTGGTCGTGCACGGTCGCGTCGCCGGCAGCGCGCTCGAGCACCTGGTGCTCGCGCATCCGTTCTATGCCGAGCGCGACATCCCGGTGATCCTCGGCGACCACGTGTCGGCCGAAGACGGCACCGGCGCCGTGCACACCGCGCCCGGCCACGGTCAGGAGGACTACGTCGTCGGCAAGGCCTACGGCCTGCTCGACCGCTACACCGCGGCCCAGCTCAATCCGGTCGATGGTCGCGGCGTCTATCTGCCGTCGACGCCGCCGATCGGCGACACCGTGCTCGCGGGTCTGCACATCTGGAAGGCCAACGACGTCATCGTCGATGCGCTGCGCGCGCAGGGCAGTCTGCTCGCGTTCGCGAAGCTCGAGCACAGCTATCCGCATTGCTGGCGCCACAAGACGCCCATCGCGTTCCGCGCGACGCCGCAGTGGTTCATCTCGATGTCGCAGGCCAACCTGCGCAACGATGCGCTGGCCGCGATCAAGAACGTGACCTGGTATCCCGAATGGGGCCAGGCGCGCATCGCCGGCATGGTCGAAGGCCGTCCGGACTGGACGATCTCGCGCCAGCGCACCTGGGGTGTGCCGATCGCGCTGTTCGTGCATCGCGAAACCGGCGAACCGCATCCGCGCAGCACCGAGCTGATGCGTCTGGTCGCCGATCGCGTGGAAGAACACGGCGTCGACATTTGGTACACGCTCGACGCCGGGGAACTGCTCGGCGACGACGCGGCCCACTACGACAGGATCACCGACATTCTCGATGTCTGGTTCGATTCCGGCGTGACCCACGAAGGCGTGCTGCTGGCGCGTGGCTACCAGAAGCCGGCCGACCTGTATCTCGAAGGCTCCGACCAGCATCGCGGCTGGTTCCAGTCTTCGCTGCTGACCGGCGTGGCGATCGACAAGGCCGCCCCGTACCGGCAGTGCCTGACGCACGGGTTCACCGTCGACGAGCACGGCCGCAAGATGTCGAAGTCGCTCGGCAACGGTATCGAGCCGCAGGACATCATGAAAACGCTGGGCGCCGACATTCTGCGCCTGTGGATCGCCTCGGCCGACTACAGCAACGAGATGTCGCTGTCGCAGGAAATCCTCAAGCGCACCGCCGACGCGTATCGCCGCATCCGCAACACCGCGCGCTTCCTGCTCGGCAATCTGGCCGGCTTCGAGCCGGCGCGTGATCGCGTCGCGCCGCAGGACATGATCGCGCTGGACCGCTGGATCGTGCATCGCGCGGCCCAGCTGCAGGCGCGCATCGAAGACGCCTACGCGCGCTACGACTTCGCCGAGATCGTGCAGGCGCTGTCGAACTTCTGCAGCGTCGATCTGGGTTCGCTGTATCTCGACGTCACGAAGGATCGTCTCTACACGATGCCCGAGCATTCGGTCGGCCGCCGCAGCGCGCAGACCGCGATGTACCACATCGCCGAAGCGTTCACGCGCTGGATCGCGCCGGTGCTGAGCTTCACCGCGGACGAGTTGTGGAGCCACCTGCCGGCGCCGGCGGACGGCACGCGCGAAGCCAACGTGCAGTTCGCGACCTGGTACACCGGTCTGCAGGAACTCGGCAGCGATGCCGACTGGTCGGCGCAGGATTTCGATCGCGTGCTGGACCTGCGCGAGCGCGTGGCCAAGGTGCTCGAACCGATGCGCGCCAGCGGCGAGATCGGTGCGGCGCTCGATGCCGAGATCGAACTGCGCTGCAATGTGGCGGACACGCACTGGCTGTCGCCGGTCGTCGACGAACTGCGCTTCCTGCTGATCAGTGGTGACGTGACGATCGTCGACGACGCGGCGGCGACCGCGATCGGTGTGACCGCGCGCGCGACGACTAAGCCCAAGTGCGTGCGCTGCTGGCAGCGTCGCGACGACGTCGGTGCGCACGCCGGGCACGCCGAGCTGTGCGGCCGCTGCGTGGAGAACATCGCGACCGATGGCCGCGACGGGCAGGGCGAAATCCGGAGGTGGTTCTGATGGCCAAGGTGACCCCCAACGCGCTGCCGTGGCTGGTGCTGTCGGCCGTGGTGATCGTGCTCGACCAGCTGACCAAGTACTGGGTGCTGACCTCGCTGCCCGAGTACACCGCCATTCCGGTCATCGACGGCTTCTGGAACTGGTACCGCACCTACAACACCGGCGCGGCGTTCAGCTTCCTGGCGAACGCGGGCGGCTGGCAGAAGTGGTTCTTCACGATCCTCGCGATCGGCATCTGCGGGATGCTCGGCTGGTGGCTGGCCAAGACCCCGCGCCGCGACTGGCGCACCGCGCTGCCGTTCGCGCTGGTGATCGGCGGCGCGCTGGGCAATGTGATCGACCGGCAGATCCACGGCCACGTCGTCGATTTCATCCAGTGGCACTGGCAGGAGCATTACTGGCCGGCCTTCAACCTCGCCGATGCCGCCATCGTGGGTGGTGCGATCGGGATCGCGTTGTTCGGGTTTTTCCCGGTGAAGAAAGCGAAGTAGGCCGCCACAGCCGCTGATCCAGCACCTCTCCCTCCGGGAGAGAGCTTGCCCCGGACTCGATCCGGGGTCGACGCGCAAAGCGCGCCGGGTGAGGGAAGGGCTCCCGCGGAGATTCTTTGAGATCCTGAACACATCCAAGGCTCATAAGCAGCATCTCCGCGGCGTCGCCCTCACCCCGTCCCCCTCTCCCCAAGGGAGACAGCGTACGTGCCACGCGGGAGACACTTCGTCATGCCCGTTGCCGCTTCATTCCAGCAGCCTTCGGTAAACTACGGTTCTATGGACATCGTCCTCGCCAACCCCCGCGGCTTCTGTGCCGGCGTCGATCGCGCGATCGAGATCGTCAAGCGTGCGATCGAGACCCTCGGCGCGCCGATCTACGTGCGCCATGAAGTCGTGCACAACCGCTTCGTCGTCGAAGACCTCAAGCGCCGCGGCGCGATCTTCGTCGAGGAGCTCGACGAAGTGCCCGATGGCGTGACCGTGATCTTCAGCGCGCACGGCGTGTCGCAGGCCGTCCGCGAAGAAGCCGCGCGTCGCGGCCTCAAGGTGTTCGACGCCACGTGCCCGCTCGTGACCAAGGTCCACTTCGAAGTCGCCCGTCACTGCCGCGCCGGTCGCGACGTGATCCTGATCGGCCACGAAGGCCACCCGGAAGTCGAAGGCACGATGGGCCAATGGCGCGCGGAAGCGGGCACCGGCTCGATCTATCTGGTCGAGGACGAGGCCGACGTTGCCGCGCTGGTCGTCGGCCAGCCGGAGAACCTCGCCTACACCACGCAGACCACGCTGTCGGTCGACGACACCCGCGGCGTCATCGCGGCGCTGCGCGAGAAGTTTCCGGTGCTGCAGGGGCCGAAGAACGACGACATCTGCTATGCCACGCAGAACCGCCAGGACGCCGTGCGCGACCTCGCGCGCGAATGCGATCTGGTGCTGGTCGTCGGCTCGCCGAACAGCTCCAACTCCAACCGCCTGCGCGAGCTCGCCGAGCGCGACGGCGTGGAGGCGTATCTGATCGACGGCGCCGAAGAGATCGATCCGCGCTGGGTCGAAGGTCGCCGCCACATCGGCGTGACCGCGGGCGCCTCGGCGCCGGACATCCTCGTCCAGGGCGTGCTCGACCGCCTGCGCGAACTCGGCGCGGATGGTCTGCGCGAGTTGTCCGGCGAGCCGGAGAACATGGTCTTCGCCCTGCCCAAGGAACTGCGCCTGCAACTGGTCGATTGACCGCAGGCGCCGCGCTCCCTAGAATTCGCGTCCCAAGCCGGAATAGCTCAGTTGGTAGAGCGGCGCATTCGTAATGCGTAGGTCGTAGGTTCGATTCCTATTTCCGGCACCAGGTTCACGAAAAAGGCGACCTCCGGGTCGCCTTTTTCGTGCGCGTTTCGGGCTGCCCGGGCGCTCAGCCGACTTCGACGCGATCGCGGCCCGCTGCCTTGGCGCGGTACAGCGCGGCGTCGGCGTCGCGGATCCAGTCGGCGAGCGTCGCCTGGCCGCTGCGGGTTTCGGCCAGGCCCACGCTGACCGTGCACGTCAGGCCGGGCTCGGCTTCGAACGTCAGAGTGGAGACGCCGATGCGCACGCGCTCGGCGATCACGATCGCGAGTTCGCGGTCGGCGGAGGTCAGCAGCAGCGCGAATTCGTCGCCGCCGAAGCGCGCGGGCACGTCGTCGCCGGTCGCGACGTCGCGCAGCACGTCGCCCACGCGTCGCACCACCACGTCGCCCATGCCGTGGCCGTAGCGGTCGTTGGTGGTCTTGAACTGGTCGATATCGATCAGCAGCAGCGCCGCACGGCGCCCGCTGCGCTGGAACAGCTTGAACGCATGCGCGGCGCGCGCGTCGAAGTGGCGACGGTTCGGCAGGTCGCTGGCGGCATCGGTGCGGGTGGCGCGTTCGAGTTCGCGGTTCTGGCGCGCGATGGTGCGGCCCAGCCGCCAAGTCACCACGCTCAGTGCGAACTGGTAGCCGAACATCAACGGCAGGCACGCGAACACGGTGCGCAGCGAGGTGTCCGGCGCGAACGGCCGGCCGAGCAGCAGCCAGACCAGCAGGAAGCCCGCGAGCAGTGCAGGCAGCGCGCGCGACAGCAGACGCCAGCCGCCGGCCGCGAACCGGTCGGCACTGAGCACGGTCAGCAGGATCGCCGACGGCAACAGGTTGACGCCCATGACCGCGATCCACACGCCACCCGCTGCGGCATCGACGACGAGGCTGCGGTATTCGACGGCCGCCGGATCGCGCGCGCGACGCGCGAGCAGCCAAGCGATCTGCGGCCAGACCAGCGCATTGAAGAGCAGCGCCGCCCAGGTCCACGCGGACGCGGCGGTTTCGTGCAGGACCGACGCGATCGGCACGGCGCAGAGCAGGGTGCCGAGCATGCGCATGCGGTGGATGCGGGTCACGAAGCGCAGCGCGGGGGTGCGCGAGCGATCGGCGATGTCGTCGTAGTAGGGCACCGGCGTGCGGGTTCGCAGAGTCGTGGGGACGTGCGCGGAAATTGTAGAGCGAACGTGAACGCGCGCGGCGGATTTCGTGACGTGCGCCGCAGCATGCATGACCTTCGGCCCATGCGCGGCGGTGGTCGGACATCGCCGCGCGCGGATGTGGGGTCTCCGATGCTGCGACGGGGCTCCGCTATGCTGCGGCGACTTCCGTTTTCGCAAACACGCAGTGGCCAAGAACGCTTCCAAAGCCCGCACCGCCTTCGTCTGCAACGAATGCGGCGCCGATTTCAACAAGTGGCAGGGCCAGTGCAGCGCCTGCGGCGCGTGGGATTCGATTTCCGAGATCGTGCTCGAAAGCGCGGCGGCCGCCAGTTCGCCAGCGTCGCGCCGCAGCGGCTGGGCCGGCAAGATCGATGCGCCCAGGGTCATGGCGCTCAAGGACGTGCAGCAGGGCGAAGACGTGCGCGTGTCGACCGGCATCGGCGAGTTCGATCGCGTGCTCGGCGGTGGTCTGGTCGAGGGCGCGGTGGTGCTGGTCGGCGGCGATCCGGGCATCGGCAAGTCGACGCTGCTGCTGCAGGCGCTGGCGCAGATGGCCGGCACACTGCCGGGCCTGTACGTCACCGGCGAGGAATCGCTGGCGCAGGTCGCGGGTCGCGCGGTGCGGCTCGGCCTGTCGCTCGATGGCCTGCATGCGCTGGCCGAGACCGGCATCGAGCGCATCCTGCAGCACGCATCGGAACTGCGCCCGAAGCTGATCATCGCCGACTCGATCCAGACGTTGTGGACCGAGTCGCTGACCGCCGCCCCGGGCTCGGTGAGCCAGGTGCGCGAGACCGCCGCGCGTCTGGTGCGCTACGCCAAGGAGACCGGCACCGCCGTGTTCCTGGTCGGCCACGTGACCAAGGAAGGCGGCATCGCTGGTCCGCGCGTGCTCGAGCACATGGTCGACGCGGTGCTGTACTTCGAGGGCGACAGCGGCAGCCGCTTCCGGGTCATGCGCGCGTTCAAGAACCGCTTCGGCGCGGTGAACGAGCTCGGCGTGTTCGCGATGGGCGATCGTGGCCTGAAGGAAGTGCCGAACCCCTCGGCGATCTTCCTGTCCGGCGGCAGCACGCCGCAGCCCGGCAGTTGCGTGATGGTGACGCGCGAAGGCACGCGTCCGTTGCTGGTCGAGGTGCAGGCGCTCGTGGACGCATCGCCGCTGTCGAATCCGCGCCGCGTCGCGGTGGGCATGGAGGGCAATCGCCTGGCGATGCTGCTGGCGGTGCTGCATCGCCACGGCGGCATCATGACCGGCGACCAGGATGTGTTCGTCAACGTCGTCGGCGGCATCCGCGTGCAGGAAACCGCGGCCGATCTGCCGGTGCTGCTGTCGGTGCTGTCGTCGCTGCGTGATGCGCCGCTGCCGGACAAGACCATCGCGTTCGGCGAAGTCGGATTGAGTGGCGAGATCCGCCCCGTGCCCAATGGCGAGGAGCGCCTGCGCGAAGCGGCAACGCATGGGTTCAAGCGCGCGATCGTCGCCAAAGCGAACGCGCCCAAGACCGGCAGCTTCAAGGGCATGGAGGTCATCGGCGTCGAGCGCCTGGCCGAGGCGCTGGAACACATCTGAAGCGGCGCGCCGGCTAACATCGGGCGATGCCCCGAAGGTCCCGTTCGACGACCGCTGCGCGCGTCGTCTCCATCGTGCTGCATCCGTTCCTCGTGCTCGCAGCGCTTGCGCTGCTGGCCGCCTGGCGCGTCGATCCGGCATCGCTCGCCCGCACCACGACAGGAATCGGCGTCGCCATCGCGATCGTGTCGCTCTTCATCTGGCAGCGCCGCCGCGGCGGCCATTGGCAGACGGTGGATGCGTCACGGCGGCAGGAACGACCATTGCTGTATGTCCTTGCGTTGCTGGTTGCCGGCGGCTACTGGCTGTGGATGGGCGGCCGCGCGTCGGCGACATCGAACGGCGTACTCGCTGCGGTCGCGATGCTGTGCGTCGCCGGCATCGCCAACCGCTGGATCAAGCTGTCGCTGCACATGGCGAGCCTGTCGTTCGCGGGCGTCGCCGCGTGGGCGCTGTGGCCGGCCGCGGCGATCGTCACGCTGGCCACGATCCCGCTGCTCGGATGGGCGCGTCTGAAGATGGCGCGGCACACGGTGCCTGAAGTGCTCGGCGGCATCGTGCTGGGTCTGCTCTCAGGTACGACGCTGCTCGCAGCGGGCTGACGACGCGGCGGGAGCGCGCTTGCGCGCGATGCGGCTTTCCCGGGGACCATCGCGCGCGAGCGGGCTCCCGCGTTCGCGCGTGGGGCTCAGTGTCCGCCCGACGCGGCGCCCCCCATCTTCGCCGCGAACGGCGGCTTCGCCATCCACACGAAGGCGATGACCACCAGGAACAGGATGCCGAGCAGGTGGAAGACCTCGTTGAAGCCGAGTTGCGCGGCCTGCTGGGCGATCATCTGGTCGAGCATCAAGGCGCCGCGCTGCACGTCGCCGTTGCCGAGTGCGGCGACGGTCTGCTGCATCGTCGGATCGTGCGCCGGGATGTGTTCGACCAGTTGTGCGTGATGCACCGTGGTGCGCTGGTTCCAGCCCCAGGTCGTCAATGACGCGGCGAAGCTGCCGCCGAGCGTGCGGCAGAACGTCGCCAGGCCCGAGCCCGCGGCGATTTCGTGCGGCTCCAGGTCCGACAGCAGGATCGTCAGCACCGGCATGAAGAACAGCGCCACGCCCAGGCCCTGCCACAGCTGCACGGTCGCCACGTGCTGGAAGTCGACGTCGAGGTTGAAGCCCGAGCGCAGGAAGCTGGTGAAGGCCATCACCATGAAGGCGAAACTGGCGAGAATGCGCAGGTCGAAGCGCGTCGCGTACTTGCCGACCAGTGGCGTCAGCAGCACCGGCAGGATGCCGATCGGCGCGGTCGCGAAGCCGGCCCAGATCGGCGTGTAACCGAGGTTGCGCTGCAGCCATAGCGGGACCAGCAGGCCGACGGCGAAGAACGCCGCATAGCCGAGCACCATCGCGATCGTGCCGAAGGCGAAATTGCGGTGCCGGAACAGGCGCAGATTGACGATCGGATCCTTTTCGGTGAGTTCCCAGATCAGGAACACCGCCAGACCGATCACCGCGGTGATGCCGAGCCACACGATCTTCGTCGATTCGAACCAGTCTTCCTCGTTGCCGAGGTCGAGCAGGGTCTGCAGCGCGCCGACACCGATGATCAGCGTGATCAGCCCGACGTAATCCATCTTCGGCGTTTCGAGCTTCTCCGGCCGGCCGCGCAGCTGGTTGGCGACGACGAGACTGGCGAAGATGCCGATCGGCACGTTGATGAAGAAGATCCATTCCCAGCTGTAGTTGTCGGTGATCCAGCCGCCGAGGATCGGTCCGCAGATCGGCGCGACCACGGTGACCATCGCGAGCAACGCGATGGCCTGCCCGCGTTTGGCGGGCGGGTAGATCGAGATCAGCAGCGCCTGGGTCACCGGATACATCGGGCCGGCGACGAAGCCCTGGATCGCGCGCGCGGCGACCAGGAATCCCATGCTCGATGCGAGGCCGCACAGCAGCGAGGCGACCACGAAGGCGAACGTCGCCCAGATGAAGAGTTTGCGTTCGCCGAACCGGCGGGTCATGTAGCCGGTCAACGGCAGCGCGATCGCATTGCTGACCGCGAACGAGGTGATCACCCACGTCGCCTGGTTGGAACTCGCGCCGAGGTTGCCGGCGATCGTCGGCAGCGAGACGTTGGCGATCGTGATGTCGAGCACCTGCATGAACGACGCCAGCGCGAGGCCGATCGTCGTCAGCGCGAGATTCGGCGGACGGAACGCGGATGGCGCGGCCGGGGCAGGGGCCCCGGGCGCGTCGGCGGTGGTCGTGGACATGGCGGCCTCGGCGGGCGACGGATCAGCGACGGGCGACGGTGGTCGCCGGCAGGTTCTGCGCGATGGTGCGTTCGATCAACTCATCGGCCTGCTTCAGCTGCTCGGCATAGGCATCGGTCGCCAGCAGCGGCGTGTTGCGCGGGGCGTCGACCGAGGCCAGCACGGCGCCGTCCTGGTCGCGGATGGCGACATCGACGTGCATCGACAGGCCGAGCCGCAGCGGATGCTCGACGACCTGCTTCGGGTCGAGTTCGATCCGCACCGGTACGCGCTGCACGATCTTGATCCAGTTGCCGCTGGCGTTCTGCGCCGGCAGCAGCGAGAACGCACTGCCGGTGCCCATGCCGAGACTCGCGACGCGACCGTCGTAGCGCACGTCGCTGCCGTAGAGATCGGCGTGCACTTCGACGGGCTGGCCGATGCGCATCTTCGTCAGCTGGGTTTCCTTGAAGTTGGCTTCGATCCACACCTGTTCCAGCGGCACGATCGTCATCAGCGTATTGCCCGGCGCCACGCGCTGGCCGAGCTGCACTTCGCGCTTGGCGACGTGGCCCGAGACCGGTGCGACGATCGCCATTCGCTGCAGGTTGAGCCACGCCTGGCGGAGCTGGCCGGCGGCCGCCTGCACCTGCGGCTGGCTGGCGATCTCGGTCGCGTCGACCAGCGCGCGGCTGCGCGAGAGCTGGCCCTGCGAACCCGACAGCGCCGCCTCCGCCCCGGCCAGGATGTCGCGTGCGTGCGCGAGTTCCTCGCGCGAGACCGCGCCGCTGGCGACGAGCCCTTCGCGACGCTTCACGTCCTCGCGCGCCTGGCGCACGGCGACCTGACGCGCGGCGAGATCGGCCTGGCCGGATTCGACGCTGCTGTAGAGCCCGCGCACCTGGCGCACGGTGCCGGCGAGGTTCGCGACCGACTGGTCGTAGGCGACCTGCGCATCGTTGGGATCCAGATGCACTAGCGCCTGGCCGGCTTCGACGCGCATGCCTTCGTCGGCATCGATCGACACCACCGTGCCCATCGTCTGCGGCACGATGCTGACGACATTGCCCTGCACGTAGGCATCGTCGGTGTCCTGGTGCCAGCGCGCGACCAGCAGGTACCACGCGGCCCAGCCGATGCCGGCGACGATGGCGACGGTGGCGAGGATCGCGAGCGCGCGGCGGCGCTTGCCGTTCTTCTGCGGTGCGGCGGCGTCGGCGACGGAAGTGGATTCGGAAGTCATGGCGTGATCGTCCCGGCGTGGGTCTGCATGGAAGAGGTGGGCGCGGTCGGCGCGAGGCCACCGCCGAGCGCGCGGTCGAGATCGACGGCGGCGCCGAGACGCTGCGCGCGTAGTGCGGCGAGCTGCTGTTCGAGCTGGAACAGCGGGCGTTGCGCGGCGAGCACGTCGAGCTGGTTGCCGAGGCCCGCCTGATAGCGCGTGTCGGCGAGTGCGAATGCCTGGCGCGCGGCTTCGGTGGCGTCGCCGACCGTCGCGATCTGCGCATCGAATGCGCGCGCAGACTGCAGCGCATCGGTCACTTCGCGCAGGCTCGTCACCAGCGTCTGGTTGTAACTGGCGACGGCGAGGTCGTAATCGGCATCACGTTGCGACAGGCCCGCGCGCAGGCGGCCGCCGTCGAAGATCGGCAGGCTGATCGCCGGACCGCCAAGGCCGAGCACCGCGTCGCTGCCGAACAGGTCCGACAGATTGCCGGCGGCGAGGCCGACCAGCGCGCTGAGATTGACGCTCGGCTTGAACGCGGCCTGCGCCGCATCCACGCCGCGCGACGCGGCCTCGACCCGCCAGCGGGCAGCGACGACATCGGCGCGATGGCCCAGCAGTTCGCTCGGCAGCACCTCCGGCACGGTCGGCGCGGCCGCCTGCAGCAGCTGCGGGCGTGCGATGTCGAGACCGCGGTCCGGGCCCTTGCCCAGCAGTGCGGCCAGCGCATTGCGCAGCGCGTCGATCTGCTGCTGCGCGGCCTGCGCCTGCTGGCGCGCGATGGCGATCGACGCATCGGCGTTGCGAAGCTGCAGCTGGTTGTCGAGACCGGCGTCGACGCGTTGCGCGGCGAGATCGCGCAGGCGGCTCGCGCGCGCCTGTTCGCGCGCGACGACGTCCTGCGTGTCGAAGGCCTGCGCCAGCGCGATGTAGGTGCGCGCGACGTTCGCCGACAGGGTGAGCCGCGCCGCCTGCGCCTCCACTTCCGCCGCGCGCGCCTGACCGGCCGCGGCTTCGAACGTGGCGCGCTGGCCGCCCCACAGATCGGGCGCCCAGGCGAAGTTCAACAGCAGCACGTTGCTGGCCTTGAAGTCGCCGCCGAGCGGTTCGGGCGCGATGGTCGCGGGCAACTGCACGCCGCTGACGCGCGCGCTGGCGCCGAGCGTCGGGTTGCGCTGCGCATCGGCGAGCCCGGCCTGCGCACGCGCACTGCGGGCGCGGGCATCGGCCGCAGCCAGCGACGGACTGTCGCGCAGGGCTTCGTCGATCAAGGCATCGAGCTGCGGATCGGCGAACGCGGTCCACCAGTCGGCCCGCGGGAAATCGGCCGCGCTCAGCGCGTCACCGCCGAGGCTGCGCGAGGTGGCGAGTGTGTCGGCATCGGTGGCCACCAGTTGCGGTGCGAGCCCGCGGCTGCTGGCGCAGCCGGCGAGCAGCAGCGCAGATGCGAGCACGGCGACGATCGGCAATGCGGCAGCCCGCGCCCGGCGCGGGGCGCGTGTCGTGGAAGAAGACATGGTCACTGTCCGGGGAAGGAGAGGTTGTCGCGGACCTGTTCGAGGACGCGGATGAACTGCAGGCGCTCCGCCTCGTCCATGCCCGACATCGCGCGCTCGCGCACGCGGTTGCCGCACTGGTCGATGTCGCGCCAGATCGCCTGGCCCTGTTCGCTGAGCTGGATGCGCACCACACGCCGATCGCCGGGATCGGCATGCCGCTCGACCAGGCCGCGTTCGATCAGCTTGTCGATCAACCGCGTCATCGCGCCGGGATTGAGCTCGGCGGCGCGCGCCAGATCGGTCGCGCCGGTGGTGCCGAGGGCCAGCTTCTTCAGCGTGATGTACTGGCTGAAACTCAGATCGTGGCCGGACTTCGACAGCTCGTCGGCCATCCGCGCCCACATCGCATCACGGACCTGCCGGAACAGCAGGCCGAGCGAAGAACCGCTGGCGGAGGCGCAGGGGCGGGAGATGTCCATGGCCGCGCATATTCCTCGCCCGCGCAATTGTTGTCAAGGCAAGTATTTTTGCGGCAATGGATTTCCCGAGGCCGCGTGGGACACCGTTCAGATCCCGAGGTCGTTCCGCGACGGGGTTCCACACGGGAACGGCCGGCTGCGCGGCGCGTGGTGGAGTCGTGCCAGGCCGTAATGCCGGCCGCTCGAAATGATTGGCCTGCGAGCGGTCGCGCCGCAGCGGTCAGCCCGTCCGCCGCAGTACCAGCTCCAGCACGAACTTGCTGCCGAAGAAGGCCAGCACCAGCAGTGCCATCGCAGCGAGCGTCCAACCGACGGCGCGGGCGCCGCGCCAGCCGTGACGCCAGCGGCCGAACAGCAGGGCGCCGAAGGCCAGCCACGACAGCACGCTGAGCACGGTCTTGTGCATCAGGTGCTGGGCGAAGAAATCGTCGACGAAGAGCACGCCGCTCACCAGCGTGGCGGTGAGCAGGATGAAACCCACCCAGATCGTGCGGAACAGCAGCGATTCGAGTTCGGTCAGCGGAGGCAGGGCACGCAGCCAGCGATGGAATTCCCGACGGCGCAGCGCGCGTTCCTGCGCCCACAGCAACAGCGCGAGCAGTGCGGCGACGGCGAGCGCGGCGTAGGCGAGCAGCGCGCACCAGGCGTGCAACTGCAGGCGCCAGTCGAGCGTGTCGGACGACGTATGCGCGGCCTGCCCGTACCCGAGCAGGGTGAGTGCGGCGATCGGAAACACGATCACGCCCAGCGCCGCCATGCGGCCGCGCACGTCGTAGAGCACCGTCAGCGCGGCCATGCCGAGACCGACCAGCGACAGCGCCGCGAAGAAGTGCAGTTCGGCGCCGACCTCGCGCCACACCAGCACGTGCGCCGACACGTGCAGTGCGATCGCACCGAGCGCGGGCGCCGCCCACCAGAGCCTGCCGGGCGCCGGCTCGCGCGCGACGCCGCGCACGAGCGCCGCGGCCGCCAGCAGGTACAGCAGGGCTGCGATGAGAACGATTGTCATCGCGCGAGTGTCGCACGGCGGGCCGGTCCGAAGGGAGCGTCGAGGTGCGCGGGCAGCGGGCCGCGCGGGGTGGCGGGCTATAATCGCCGGCCGAATTCCGTCGCATCGAGTCCCGCATGTTCGAGTCCCTGACCCAGCGCCTGTCCGGCACCATGGAGCGCCTGCGCGGCCGCGGTCGTCTGACCGAGGAGAACATCCGCGAGGCCACCCGCGAAGTGCGCATCGCGCTGCTGGAAGCCGACGTCGCATTGCCGGTGGTGCAGGCGCTGATCGAGCGCATCAAGGTGCGGGCGGTCGGCCAGGAAGTACTCAAGTCGCTGACACCGGGCCAGGCGCTGATCAAGGTCGTGCGCGACGAGCTGACCGCGGTCATGGGCGCGCAGGCGACCGAGCTCAACCTCAACGTGCCGGCGCCGGCGGTCATCCTGATGGCCGGCCTGCAGGGCGCGGGCAAGACCACGACGGTCGGCAAGCTCGCCAAGCTGCTCAAGGAAAAGCGCAAGAAGAAGGTCATGGTGGTGTCGGCCGACGTCTACCGTCCGGCTGCGATCGAGCAGCTGAAGACGCTGGCCGAACAGGTCGATGTGACGTTCTTCCCGTCCGAGTCTTCGGAGCAGCCTGTCGACATCGTGCGCGCGGCGATCGCCGCGGCGAAGAAGTCCTTCATCGACGTGCTGCTGGTCGACACCGCCGGCCGCCTCGCGATCGACGAAGCGATGATGGACGAGATCAAGGCGTTGCATGCCGCGGTCAATCCGGTCGAGACGCTGTTCGTCGTCGACTCGATGACCGGCCAGGACGCCGCCAACACCGCCAAGGCCTTCGGCGAAGCGCTGCCGCTGACCGGCGTGGTGCTGACCAAGACCGACGGCGATGCCCGCGGCGGCGCGGCGCTGTCGGTGCGCTACATCACCGGCAAGCCGATCAAGTTCGTCGGTACCGGCGAAAAGGTCGACGGGCTCGACGTGTTCCATCCCGAGCGTGTCGCCAGCCGCATCCTCGACATGGGCGACGTGCTGTCGCTGGTCGAACAGGTCGAAGGCCAGGTCGACAAGGACAAGGCGCAGAAGCTCGCCGAGAAGGTCGCCAAGGGCAAGAAGTTCGACCTCAACGACATGCGCGACCAGCTCGAGCAGATGCAGAACATGGGCGGCATCGGCAGCCTGATGGAGAAGCTGCCGGGCCTGGGCCAGGTGCCCGAGCATCTCAAGCAGCAGGTCAGCCAGGGCAAGGAAGTGCCGCGCATGATCGCGATCATCGGTTCGATGACGAAGAAGGAACGCCGCAATCCGAACCTGCTCAACGGCTCGCGCCGCGCGCGCATCGCCGCCGGTTCCGGCACCACGCCGGCCGACGTCAACAAGCTGATGAAGCAGTACATGCAGATGGAAAAGATGATGGGCAAGATGGCCCGCGGCGGCATGAAGGGCATGATGCGCGGCCTGCAGGGGATGATGGGCGGCATGGGCCGCATGCCGTTCCGCTGATCGCATGCGCCATCCGACCCGCCAGCGCAGCGACGCCTTCTGTTCGCGCTTCGGGCTGCGGCTGCCGGTGCTGTTGTCGCCGATGGCGGGCGCGTGTCCCGTGGCGCTGTCGCGTGCGGTGATCGAAGCCGGCGGCATGGGCGCAATGGGCGCGGTGCTGTCGCAGTCCGGGGACATCGGCACGTGGATGGACGATCTGCGCGCCGCAGGCGGCGGCCCGGCCCAGATCAATCTCTGGATACCCGATCCTGCGCCGGTGCGGGACGCTGTGGCCGAAGCCGCGACGCGTGGGTTTCTCGCGCAGTGGGGGCCCGTCGTGCCCGTCGAGGCTGGCGACGCGACACCAGCTGATTTCGATGCGCAATGCGACGCGCTGCTCGCCGCCAGGCCGGCGGTGGCGTCGTCGATCATGGGTGTGTTCCCGGCGCCGTTCGTCGCGCGTCTGAAGACGGCAGGCATCGCCTGGTTCGCGTGCGCGACGACGCTCGACGAAGCGCTCGCGGCCGAGGCGGCAGGCGCCGATGCGGTGGTCGCGCAGGGCTTCGAGGCGGGCGGGCATCGCGGCGCGTTCGACGCGGCCAAGGCCGATGTGCAACTCGTCGGTCTGTTCTCGCTGGTCCCGCGACTGGCCGATGCGCTGCGCGTGCCGGTGATCGCTGCGGGCGGCATCGCCGATGGTCGCGGCATCGCCGCGGCGCTGACACTGGGCGCGAGCGCGGTGCAGATCGGTACCGCCTTCCTGCGTACGCCGGAGGCAGGCATCGCACCGGCTTGGGCCGAGGCGCTGGCAGCAGCGGAACCCGAACAGACCCGGCCGACGCGTGCCTTCAGCGGCCGGCTCGGCCGCGCGCTGGCGACGGATTACGTGCGCGCGGCCGCATCCGGAAACGCACCGCCACCGCAGCCCTATCCCGTGCAGCGCGCACTGACCGCGCCGATGCGCGCGGCCGCGGTGCGCGACGGCCGGATCGATGCGATGCAGGCCTGGGCCGGCCAGTCGGCTGCGTCTGCGCAGGCGCGGCCTGTGGCAGAACTCGTCGCCGACTGGTGGCGCACGGCCGACGCATTGTTGTGAACAGGATCGTGTCAGCCACCAGTCTCTGGATCGAGGGCCGGCCTGCCGACACGGCCATGCTGTCCGCGCTGCAGACCAACTACGGCCACCTATCCACCATGCAAGTGCGTGGCGGCGCGGTGCAGGGGTTGGGGCGTCATCTGTCGCGGCTGCAATCAGCCAATATCGAACTGTTCGGCAGCGCGCTGTCCGCTGCGCGCATCCAGCACGAACTCGCCTCGGCGCGTCTCGCTGCCGCAGTCGACGACGCCACGCTGCGGATCTCGGTCGGCGCGCTGGATGCGGCGGCGGTCGAGCGGGGCGATGCAGTGGACGTGACGCTGCTCGTCGCGCTGTCCCCGCCGCGCACTGCGCCCACGGCGCCGCAGCGTCTGCAGAGCTGCCGGCACCAGCGTCCGTTGGCGCATCTCAAACACCTCGCCACGTTGCCCTTGCTGCATGCGCGGCGTACCGCCCGCGCCGCCGGCTTCGACGACGCGCTGCTGGTCGATGATGCGGGCCATGTGCTCGAAGGCGCCTTGTGGAACATCGGTTTCGTCGACGCCGAGGGCGCCATCGTCTGGCCGCAGGGCGATGCCCTGCGCGGCGTCACCGAAAGCATGTTGCGCGCGGGTCTGGACGCCGCGGATTCGGCCCAGCGCATCGAACCGGTCCGGCTGACGGACTGCGTCGGCTTCCGGGCAGCGTTCGCCTGCAACAGCAGTGGCCTGTGGCCGCTGGCAGCGGTGGACGGGCAGTCGTTCGCGGGAGATCCGGTCGTTCCGGAGGCGTTGCAGGCCATTCTGAAGGCCGTGTCGTGGGACCCGCTGGGCGACTGAGCGGCCCCGGCTTGCCGAGCAGGCGGGGGTTTCCGCTATAATCGCCGGCTTACCTCGCCACCCTGGCGACTGGGCAACACAGGAAGCAAAGCAATGGTCAAGATCCGTCTGACGCGCGGCGGCGCCAAGAAGCGTCCGTTCTACCACATCATCGTGACCGACTCGCGCAGCGCGCGCGACGGCCGCAACATCGAGCGCGTGGGTTACTACAACCCGGTCGCCACCGGTGGCGAGCAGCGCATCGTTCTCGATACCGCACGCGTCGACCACTGGGTGTCCAAGGGTGCGCAGATGACCGACAAGGTCCGCGCGCTGTACAAGGACGCCGGCAAGGTCGCTGCTGCGACCGCCGCTGCCTGATTGACGGGCCGCGCCTGCGGGCGCGGCCGTTGTCGACATGAACGACCCGACGCGCCAGCCTCCCCGCCGGATGATCCAGGTGGGCAAGGTCCATGGCGCGTTCGGTGTGCGTGGCGAAGTGAAACTCGAATCCTTCACCGAACCGCGCAGCGCGATCTTCCGCTATCAGCCCTGGGTGCTGCGCGACGTGCGTGGTATCGAGCGCGAATGCGAAGGCGCGAAGGGTCGCGAGACACCCAAGGGTGTCGTCGCGACGTTGCCCGGGGTCGAGGATCGTGACGGTGCCGAAGCGGCGCGCGGACTCGAAGTCTTCGTGCCGCGCGAGGCGCTGCCGCCGCCCAAGCCCGGCGAGTACTACTGGGTCGATCTCGAAGGCCTGCGCGTGCGCAACGTCGAAGGCGTCGATTTCGGCGTCGTTTCGCACCTGTTCTCGACCGGCGCCAACGACGTGCTGGTCGCACAGAGCGATCGCGAGCGCATGGTGCCCTTCGTCGTGCCGGACTACATCGTGTCGATCGATTTCGACACGGCGCTGGTCACCGTGGACTGGGATCCTGATTTCTAGGACGGCGCGACGCGCCTTCGAAACGGCCGCTGTGGCCGTCGATACACCGCTGCATATGCAGGCACCTCAAGCGCTGCGCGATGCGATCGCAGGGGACACGCCATGACGTCCGACCTCATTCCGAATCCAGACGACACCGCGTCCGCAGATGCAGTGCGCGCGTCCGCCGATGCACGCGCCATCCGCATCGACGTCGTCAGTCTGTTCCCCGATTTCATCGACCAGGCCGCAGCCGTCGGCGTGGTCGGCCGTGCGCGTGAGCGCGGCCTGCTGACGATGCAGGGCTGGAATCCGCGCGATTACGCGGACGGCAATTACCGCCGTGTCGACGATCGCCCCTTCGGCGGCGGCCCCGGCATGGTGATGCTGATCGAGCCTCTGCGCGCTGCACTCGCCGCGGCGCGCGCGGCAGATCCGGCGCCCGTGCGGGTGATCTACATGAGTCCGCAGGGACGCCCGCTGACCCAGGCCAAGGTGCGCGAGCTCGCGGCGCTGCCACGGTTGTTGCTGCTGTGCGGGCGCTACGAGGGTGTCGACGAGCGCCTGCTGCAGGCCGAGATCGACGAGGAGCTGTCGATCGGCGACTACGTGCTGTCCGGCGGCGAGCTGGCCGCGGCCGTCGTCGTGGACGCCGTCGCGCGGTTGCAGGAGGGCGCGCTTGGCGATGCGGAGTCCGCGGTGCAGGACAGTTTCGAAGGGGATGGCCTGCTGGATTGTCCGCACTACACGCGTCCCGTCGAACACGAGATGGGCCGGGTGCCGGACGTACTGCTGTCGGGCAACCACGCCGAGATCGCCAAGTGGCGGCGCCAGCAATCGCTGGTCCGCACGCTGGAGCGGCGCCCGGACCTGATCGACGAGGGCGCGCTGGGCAAGGCCGATCGCCGTCTGCTGGCGGCCTGGCGGGCCGGGCAGGGCGGGGATACGACCGGCGGATCGGGCGGCTGATCCGCGCTGCCCGGGTGCTGGCATTCGGCCCGCGGCCCCGTCTATAATGCGCGGCTAACCCGTTTCACCCAGAGCCCAAGAGCTCGCCGAGCCAGAGCGTGCGTCCACGTGCACCACGCCAATAACGACACCAACAGGCCAAGACCATGACCAACAAGCCCTCCTTGCACACCCTGCTGCAGAACTTCGAAAGCGCCCAGACCACCCGCGAACTCCCCGAGTTCGGCCCGGGCGACACCGTTGTCGTCAACGTGAAGGTCAAGGAAGGCAACCGCGAGCGTCTGCAGGCCTATGAAGGCGTGGTCATCGGCAAGAAGAACGCCGGTCTGAACTCCGCGTTCACCGTTCGCAAGATCTCGCACGGCTTCGGCGTCGAGCGCGTGTTCCAGACCCACAGCTCGATCATCGATTCGCTGGAAGTGAAGCGCCGTGGCGCCGTCCGCGCCGGCAAGCTGTACTACCTGCGTGGCCTGGAAGGCAAGAAGGCGCGCATCAAGGAAGACCTGTCCGCTTCGGCGAAGGCGAAGAACGAGAAGGCGCGCGCCGACAAGGCCGCAGCCGCTGCAGCACCGGCTGCCGCTGCCGAGTAATCGGACCGCTCCGAGTCGCACGACGGCCGCCGCAAGGCGGCCGTTTGCGTTCGAGGGGTCAAGAAATTCCGTAATGCTGGTGGAGCGCGCTTGCGCGCGACGCGGCTTCACTGGCGCAGGTCTGAGCGCGCGAGCGCTCGTCTCCACAGGCGCCAGGGCGCCCATAAGACGTCTCGAAGCCGTCTTGCGCGGTGCAGGGCCTGGAGAAATCACGTGCATGTAGGAGCGTGCTTGCGCGCGACGAAGCTCTAACCGGAAAACCGATGCAAAAAAAGGGCGCTGGATACATCCAGCGCCCTTCGGTCCGACGATCCGTCGTCGAACGGTCAGTCGTAATCGGCCTCGAGCAGACGACCGGTGCGCGCCGAATATTCCAGCTCGACGATGCGGCCGTCGTCCTGGCGGATGTCGATGTCGTATTCGCCGTCGTCGTAGGACACGTCGATGACGCGGCCCGGATGACGACGCTGCGCATCGGCGAGGATGGCGTCGAGCGAGGCGCTGTTGGCGCGGAAACGCGGGTCGGCCTTGGCGGCCGCCGCGGCGTGCACGCGGTCGTCGTCGCCGCGGCGGTTGTCGCGGTCCTGGGCGAATGCGAGCGGTGCGGCGACGGCGAACGTGGCGGCGGCGATCAGGCTGGCAATGGCGGTACGGGTCATGGTGAGTCCTCGGTGTGGGATGGGTGCACCGGTCTGCAACCGGTTGACGCCAGTCTCCCCATCGCGCTTAACGCGCTTCTGATCGAGCCGTTCACGGTTCTGTTAATCCGCCTCGCCACACTTGCGCCATGCGTACTCTCATTGCTCCGCTGGCACTCGCCACCCTGCTGCTCGCCGCGCCGCTCGCGCTGCCGCTGCACGCCGATGCGCAGGATCCCCAGGGCACCGCTGACTACGCCCGCGACGGCGTGCGCAGCGGCGAATTCGTCCGGCTCGAACGCCTGCTTGCTGATGCCGAGCGCCGCTATCCGGGGCGCGTGATCGAGGTGGAACTCGACCAGGACGACGACGAGTACGAGATCGAGATCCTGATGCGCGACGGTCGCGTCGCGGAGCTGAAGTACGATGCGCGCACTGGGCGCCTGCTCAAGGTCGAGATCGACGACTGATGCGCATTCTGCTGGCTGAAGACGACGTCGAACTCGCGGCGCGCGTCGCTGCTGCGCTCGGTGCCGCGGGCTTCGCGGTCGATCGTGCACAAGACGGCGCCGACGCCGAGTTCCGCGGCCAGACGGAAGCCTACGACGCGGTCGTGCTCGATCTCGGCCTGCCGAATCTCGATGGCGTCTCCGTGCTGCACCGCTGGCGCGAAGCCGGGCTGACGCTGCCGGTGCTGGTGCTCACCGCGCGCAGCCGCTGGCACGACAAGCTGGCCGGTTTCAACGCCGGCGCCGACGACTACCTCACCAAGCCCTTCCAGATCGAGGAACTGGTGCTGCGGCTGCAGGCGTTGATCCGCCGCAGCGTGGGCCACGCGTCGCCGCGACTGCGCTGCGGACCGCTGGAGTTCGACGCGAATGCGGGCCGCTTCGCGCTCGACGGCGATCCGCTCGCTTTGACCGCGCAGGAACACCGCATCCTCGCGTATCTGATCCATCACGCCGGTCGCGTGGTCAGCCGCGGTGAACTCGGCGAACACGTCTACGACAATGGCTTCGATCCCGATTCCAACGCGCTCGACGTGCTGATCGGCCGCATCCGTCGCAAGCTCGGCGTCGCCCTCGTGCACACGGTGCGCGGGCAGGGGTTCCGGCTGTCGGAGACGCCATGAGGGCGCGGCGCGCCTTGTCCTTGCGCTGGCGGCTGTGGCTGGCGGGCGCGGCGGGTGTCGCGATTTCGGCGCTGATAGCCGGTGGTCTGCTCGGCGCGATGTTCGAGCGCTCCGGACAGCGTGCGCTCGATCGCCGCCTCGACGACGATTTCGCGACCCTCGCCGGCCTGCTCGAAGCACGCGCGGATGGCGGCTGGCAGCTGCGTCGTCCACCGGCCGATGAGCGCTGGGCGCGCGTGTTCTCCGGCTGGTACTGGCGCATCGGCGACGGCGCGGACGCACTGCGCTCGCGCTCACTGTGGGACGACGAACTCGTCGCGCACGACGTGCCCGGCACGGCGGCGGTGTGGTCGGTCGTCGAAGGCCCGCGCGGCCAGCAGCTGCGCATGCGCGCGCAGTTGCTGCGGCTGCCGGGTGTCGCCGATCCCATTCCCGTGCACGTCGCGGGCGACCGTGGCGACGTCGTCGCCGAGACGCGCGGCTTCCGGCAGGCGGCGATGCTGGCCTTCGCCGGCGCGGCGGCGGCGTTGCTGGCGCTGCTCGCCTGGCAGATCGAATGGGGTCTGCGTCCGCTGGGGCGCATGCGCGGCATTCTGCAGCGCGTGCGCAATGGCGACGACGTACGCTTCGGCGCCGAGCGCTGGCCCGCCGAGGCGGCGCCGCTGGCGGAACAGATCGACGATCTGCTCGACGAACATGCACGCCGCGTCGCTCGCGCGCGCCATGCCGCCGAGGATCTCGCGCATGCGTTGAAGACGCCGCTCGCCGTGCTATCGGCGGAAGCGCAGCGCCCGGGCGACGACATCGCCGAAGTGGTCTCGGTCCAGGTGCAGCGCATGCGCGGCGAGGTGGAGCGCAGGCTCGCGGGCGGCTTCGCGGTCGATGCGCGCCAGCGCACGCCGGTCGCGCCCGTGGCCGAGGCACTGTGCGCACTGTTCGCGCAGGCCGCCGGCGATCGCGTGACGCTGCGCTGCGAGGTCGCGGCCGATCTGGTGTTCGCCGGCGCGCGCGAGGACTTGGAAGAGATGCTCGGCAACCTCGTCGACAACGCGGTGAAGTGGACGCGCACGCAGGTGCGGATCCATGCGACATCCGCTGACGGGCGCGTGCGGATCGCGGTCGACGACGACGGCCCCGGCATGCAGTCCGACGCGCTGCAGCAGGCATTGCAGCGCGGCGTGCGCCTCGACAGCCGGATGCCGGGGCACGGGCTGGGTCTGTCGATCGTCGACGGCATCGCAGCCGGTTACGACGGCCGACTAGTGCTCGAGAACCTGCCGGGCGGTTTCCGCGCGCAGCTTGATTTGCCGGCCGGCGCACCGATATCGCACGCATGAGCGAAGCACAGGTTCCCAACGCCGCCGACACCGTGCGCCTGGATCTTTGGCTGTGGGCGGCGCGTTTCTTCAAGACCCGCGCGCTGGCCAAGCAGGCGATCGAGACCGGCAAGGTCGATGTCGGCGGTCAGCGTGCGAAACCCGCGCGCGCGGTCCGCATCGGCGACGCGCTGCGCGTAGCGCGTGGCGAGGAAGTCTTCGACATCGCGGTCGCCGGACTGTCGGACACGCGTGGACCCGCGAGCGTCGCGCAGACGCTGTACAGCGAAACGGAGGCCTCGCGTGAAGCGCGGCTGGCGCGGCTGGCCGAAGCGCGTGCCGCGCGTGCCGGCTACCAGGCGCCGGAGCACAAGCCCGACAAGCGCGCGCGGAAACTGATCCGCGCGCTCGGCGACATCGACGCGCTCTGAGTCCGTCTCAGCCGGGCAACCAGGCTTCGACCAGGGTCTCCGAAACGTCCCACAGCCGCCCAGCCATCGCTGTGTCGCGCTGCGCGTCGCTTTGCGGTGCCGGCGCGAAATCGCGGTAGAACGCACCGTTGATGGCGGATGCCGCAGGCGAGGCCGCGAGCCAGCACGGGGCCCCTGCGTAGGCCGGGTAGCGCGCTGCGAAATCCATCACACGATCCGTCCGCAGCGGCACGCAGAACGCGTGCGTCACGCGCCTAGTCGCGTCGACGCGCGTCTCGACGCAGGCGTGCGATGGATTGTGCTGGGCTTTCCCATCTGACGTTTCCGTGGAAGCGCACTCGCGCGCGACGGCGCGTTTCCGGCAGCGTGTATTCGCGCGCGAGCGCGCTCCCACGGATGCGGGCTTGTCGTCGAAAACACAGACGCCGATGCGTGGAGCATCGGCGTCCGGTCACCCTATCGCCCGAAGGCGATCTCGCGCAATGATCAGCGCAGGTCGTAGCGGTCCAGGTCCATGACCTTCGCCCACGCGGCGACGAAGTCACACACGAACTTTTCCTGCGCATCGTCGCTGGCGTAGATCTCGGCCAGTGCACGCAGGATCGCGTTCGAACCGAACACGAGATCGACGCGGGTGCCGCTCCACCGCTTTTCGCCCGTGCCACGCGCGCGCCCTTCGAACGTGGTGCGGCCCGAGGGCGCCCACTCGGTGCCCATGTCGAGCAGGTTGCGGAAGAAGTCGTTCGACAGCACGCCCGGGCGATCGGTCAGCACACCGTGCGAGCTGCCGTCGTGGTTGGCGCCGAGCACGCGCAGGCCGCCGATGAGCACGGTCGTCTCCGGCGCGGTCAGGGTCAGCAGCTGTGCGCGATCGACCAGCAGATGCTCCAGCGGCACCACCGAGTGGCCCTTGGCGTAATTGCGGAAGCCGTCGGCCCAGGGTTCCAGCGCGTCGAAGGATTCGACATCGGTCTGGTCCTGCGAGGCATCGCTGCGACCCGGTGAGAACGGCACGGTCACCGATACGCCTGCGTCCTGCGCGGCCTTCTCGACCGCCGCCGCGCCGCCGAGCACGATCAGATCGGCCAGCGACACCTGCTTGCCGCCCGCGGCCTTGCCGTTGAAGTCGGCCTGCATTTTTTCGAGCGCGGCGAGCACCTTTGCCAGCTGCGGCGGATTGTTGACCGCCCAGTCCTTCTGCGGCGCGAGCCGGATGCGCGCGCCGTTCGCGCCGCCGCGCTTGTCGCCGCCGCGGAACGTCGACGCCGACGCCCATGCGGTCGACACCAGTTCCGAGACCGACAGGCCGCTGGCGAGGATCGCCTGCTTCAGCGAGGCGACATCGGCATCGTCGATCAGCGCGTGTTCGACCGCCGGCACCGGGTCCTGCCAGATCAGCACTTCGTCCGGCACTTCCGGGCCGAGATAGCGCGCACGCGGGCCCATGTCGCGATGGGTGAGCTTGAACCACGCACGCGCGAACGCGTCGGCGAACTGGTCGGGATTGTCGAGGAAGCGGCGCGAGATCTTCTCGTACGCGGGATCGAAGCGCAGCGCGAGATCGGTGGTGAGCATCGTCGGCACGAGCTTCTTCGACGCGTCATAGGCGTGCGGAATCGTCGCGTCCGCATTCTTCGCCACCCACTGCTGCGCGCCGGCCGGACTCTTCGACAGTTCCCATTCGAAACCGAACAGGTGTTCGAAGAAGTCGTTGCTCCACTGCGCCGGCGTCTTCGTCCAGGTGACTTCGAGACCGCTGGTGATCGTGTCGGCGCCCTTGCCGCTGCCGAAGCTGTTGTGCCAGCCGAAGCCCTGCGCCTCGAGCGTATGCGCCTCGGGCTCTTCGCCGACGTGCTCGGACGGTGCCGCGCCGTGGGTCTTGCCGAAGCTGTGGCCACCGGCGATCAGCGCGACGGTTTCCTCGTCGTCCATCGCCATGCGGCCGAAGGTGTCGCGGATATCCGCGGCGGCAAGCAGTGGATCGGGATTGCCGTCCGGGCCTTCCGGATTCACGTAGATCAGGCCCATCTGCACCGCGGCGAGCGGGTTCTCGAGCTTGCGCGAATGCACGTCGCCGTCGGCGTCGTCATCCGACACCAGCACGCCGTCGTCGCCGTCCTTCGGCACGCCGTGCGAGCCGTGCGCATAACGCACATCGCCGCCGAGCCAGGTGGTCTCGCGGCCCCAGTACACGTCGAGGTCCGGCTCCCAGGTATCGTCGCGGCCGCCGGCGAAGCCGAAGGTCTTGAAGCCCATCGTCTCCAGCGCGACGTTGCCGGTGAGGATCATCAGGTCCGCCCACGAGATCGCGCGACCGTACTTCTGCTTGATCGGCCACAGCAGGCGGCGCGCCTTGTCGAGGCTGACGTTGTCCGGCCAGCTGTTGAGCGGTGCGAAGCGCTGCTGGCCACGACCGCCGCCACCGCGGCCGTCGCCGATGCGATACGTGCCGGCGCTGTGCCAGGCCATGCGCACGAACAGGCCGCCGTAGTGGCCGAAGTCGGCCGGCCACCAGTCCTGCGAATCGGTCATCAGCGCGGCGAGATCGCGCTTGAGGCCGTCGTAGTCGAGCTTGGCGAATTCGGCGGCGTAATCGAAATCCCCACCCATTGGGTCGGACTTCGCGGAATGCTGGTTGAGCAGATCCAGACGCAGCTGGTTCGGCCACCAGTCGCGGTTGCTGGTGCCGCCGCCGGCGGTCTGGTGGAAGGGGCACTTGGCGTCGGTCGACATGGCTGGCGTTCTCCCGTGTGGTGTCTGGACGATGGCGTGCCGGTCACGGCCGGCGGGGCATCGGGGTCGAGTGTGCGAAAAACGGATGACAGAAGGCGTGCACGCGCGGGCGCGGGCCTTCGATCAGTCGGTGCTGGAAGACCACTCGCGACAGCGGCATCGCGGTATTGGGGAATCGATGAGCTGGTGCATGGCGGGCGGCCTCCCGGACTGGACGTTCAGCGTAGGCGCAGTCATTGCCGGGAGGGAAATCGATTGTTCGCGTCTATTTGATAGGGATGGGCTATCGAAACAGCGTCGCGCGATCGCGTAGACGGGCTGGTGCTCGTTCCGCAGCTGGCTGGATTGCCGTCGTGTTTTCGTGATTCCCGCTCGGAATGCCGAGATCAAAATGGGTCCTAGCGTGCGCTGGGACGACGGCGTTGAGACGCGATAGCGAGCGTTGGCCGCGGCGCTGCACCAATCGAGCCGCGCCGCATGCGTCAGAGCAGTGCCCGCACCCGATACAAGGCTTCCAGCGCCTGCTTCGGCGTCAGCTCGTCGGGATCGAGCCCGGCCAGCGCTTCGAGCGCGGCCGAGGCTGGCGCGAACAGGCCGATCTGCTGCGGCGTGTCGAGCGTGCCGGCCGACATCGGCGCGGGCGTTGGACTGTCGTGGCGGCGCTGTTCGAGTTCGGCCAGGCGCGCACGCGCGTCGCGGACCACCGCCTTCGGCAGACCGGCCAGCGCGGCGACCTGCAGGCCGAAGCTTCGATCCGCCGGGCCGGCCTTGACCGCGTGCATGAACACCAGCGTCTCGCCGCCCTGCTTGTCGCGATGCTCGACCGCGTCCAGATGCACGTTGGCGATGCCGCTGCCCTGCTGCGCGAGCGCGGTGAGTTCGAAGTAGTGCGTCGCGAACAGGGTGTAGCTGCGGTTCGTGGCCGCCAGATGGCGCGCGCAGGCATCGGCCAGTGCGAGGCCGTCGTAGGTCGAGGTGCCGCGGCCGATCTCGTCCATCAGCACCAGCGACTGGTCGGTCGCGTGATGCAGGATGTAACTCGTCTCCGCCATTTCGACCATGAAGGTCGACTGGCCCTTCGCGAGATCGTCGCCGGCGCCGATGCGGGTCAGGATGCGGTCGATCGGTCCGATCACCGCACGCGACGCCGGCACGAAACTGCCGATGTGGGCGAGCAGCACGATCAGCGCGTTCTGGCGCATGTAGGTGCTCTTGCCGCCCATGTTCGGGCCGGTGATGACCAGCATGCGACGCGCGTCGAACTCCGCGCCGTCGCCGAGCACCAGATCGTTCGGTTCGAAGGGTTCGCGGCGCACCGCCTCGACCACCGGATGGCGGCCGCGTTCGATGCGGATGCCGGGCGCGTCGTCGAGCTGCGGACGCGACCAGTCCAGCGCTTGGCCGCGTTCGGCGAAGCAGGCCAGTACGTCGAGTTCGCTGAGCGCGCCGGCGCAGTGCTTGAGCGCCTCGATACGATCGTTCAGCGCGTCGAGCAGCTGCTCGTACAGCAGCCGCTCGCGGGCCAGCGACCGTTCGCGCGCAGACAGCACCTTGTCCTCGAAGGTCTTGAGCTCTTCGGTGATGTAGCGCTCGGCATTGGTCAGCGTCTGCCGCCGCGTGTAGTGCGCGGGTGCCTTCGCCGAATGCGCCTTGGAGACTTCGATGTAATAGCCGTGGACGCGGTTGTAGCCGACCTTCAGCGTGGAGATGCCGCTGGCCTCGCGCTCGCGCGTTTCCAGATCGACGAGGAACTGGTCGGCGTAATTGCTCAGCCGCCGCAGTTCGGCCAGTTCGGCATCATGACCATCGGCGAACACGCCGCCGTCGCGCGCGAGCACCGGCGGTTGTTCGACCAGCGCGGTGGACAGCAGATGCGCTTCGCCCGCGTGCTCGCCGAGACTGTCGTGCAGGGCGCGCAGCCGCGGCGAATCGAGCGTGCCGAGAATGCCGCGCAGATCCGGCAGCATCGTCAGACCGTCGCGCAGCGTGGACAGGTCGCGCGGGCGCGCCGAACGCAACGCGATACGCGTGAGCACACGCTCCATGTCACCGAGCGCGCGGAAGCGCTCGCGCAGCGTGTCGTCGCCGCCGGAATCGATCAGCGTCTGCACCGCATGCAGGCGTTCGCCCAGCACGGTGCGGTCGCGCAGCGGCCGGTGCAGCCAGCGCCGCAGCAGACGTCCGCCCATCGGCGTGACGGTGGAATCGAGGACGCCGAGCAGTGTGTTGCGGGTGTCGCCGTCGACACGCGTGTCGAGTTCGAGATGGCGGCGCGTCGCGGCGTTCATCGCGATCGCGCCGTCGCCGCTTTCGACGGAAATCGAGGTCAGATGCGGCAGGCGTTGCTTCTGGGTTTCCTCGACGTAGCCGAGCAGCGCGCCGGCAGACGCCACGGCCAGCGGCTTGTCGTCGATGCCGAAACCGGTGAGGTCGTGCAGGCCGAAGAACTGCAGCAGCTGGCGACGGCCGGAATCTGCATCGAACAGCCACGGCGGGCGGCGACGTGCACCGGTGCGTTCGGACAGGAAGCCCGGCCAGCCGTCTTCATCCGGCACCAGGAGTTCAGCAGGATCGAGTCGGGCGATTTCCGCTTCGAGCATGTCTTCGGTCGCGCACTCGCAGACCAGAAAGCGACCACCCGCGAGATCCGCCCAGGCGATGCCGTAATGCCCGGCGCGATTGCGCGCCACCGCCATCAGCAGCGTGTCGCGACGTTCCTGCAGCAGCGCCTCGTCCGTCACCGTGCCCGGCGTGACGATGCGCACCACCTTGCGCTCGACCAGACCCTTGCTCGCCGCGGGATCGCCGATCTGCTCGCAGATCGCCACCGATTCGCCGAGTGCGACCAGCCGTGCCAGATAACCCTCGGCCGCGTGATGCGGCACGCCCGCCATCGGAATCGGTGCGCCGGCCGAATTGCCGCGCTGGGTCAGGGTGATGTCGAGCAGTCGCGCCGCCTTGCGGGCGTCGTCGTAGAACAGTTCGTAGAAATCGCCCATGCGGAAGAACAGCAGCACATCGGGGTGATCGGCCTTGGCGGCGAAGAACTGCTGCATCAATGGCGTGTGCTGGGGCGAAGACATCCAATCGCTCGTTTGGCCGGCCGCATAGTCTGCCCGAAACCGACGTTTTCCGCGGTCCGCAGTGGCCTCGCGCGCGGCCCGCAGATCGCGCGCAGGTTCCATGCGCACGCGTGTGGAAGCTGTGTTAGGTTTCCGTTCACGGCAGGCGACTGTCGGACGTTCCGGTCTGTCCCCCACGATGACCGGAGCGGCGGGGAATCCCGATGGCGCAATGCCGTCGGGCGTCGGTTTTCGGAAAAAACCACACCACGTCATTCGGGGGACAACATGGATTCACGTAAGTTGCAGCGCAGCCTGCTCAGTCACGCTGTCGTCGTCGCGCTGGCCGCCACGGTCGCAGGTCCGGCGCTGGCGCAGTCGACCAGCACCGAGAACGAAGCACCGACCACACTGTCGGCGATCACCGTCACCGCGCAGAAGCGCGAAGAAGCGCTGCAGGATGTGCCGATCGTCATCAACGTGTTGCCCGAACAGTTGCTGCATGACACCGGCGTGCGTGACATCAAGGACATGCAGGTCCTGGTCCCCGGCCTCACCGTCACCAGCACGCAGTCCGCGGCGCAGACCACCGCGCGCATCCGCGGCATCGGCACGGTGGGCGACAACCCGGGTCTGGAATCCTCGGTCGGCATCGTCATCGACGGCGTCTACCGCGCCCGCAACAGCGTGGGCTTCGGCGATCTCGGCGAGATGGAGCGCATCGAAGTGCTTAAGGGCCCGCAGGGCACGGTGTTCGGCAAGAACACCTCGGCCGGCGTCATCAACGTGATCACCCGGCGCCCGAGCTACACGCAGGCGGTCGAAGGCGAAGTCACCGTGGGCAACTACGGTCTGCTCGGCGTGTCGGGGTCCTACAACGACGCGCTCAGCGACAACGCCGCGTTCCGAATCTTCGCCACCAAGCGCAAGCGCGACGGCGTCGACAACGTCGACACCTCCGGCGGTCCCCGCCAGGAGACCGACGACGGCGACCAGAACTACCACTCGCTGCGCGGCCAGCTGCTGCTCGAGCCGACGTCGAACCTCAACATCAACTTCATCGCCGACTACACCAGTCGCGAAGAGAACTGCTGCGTCTCGATGACCACGTTCCGCGGCCCGACCGCGGCGATCATCGATGCGCTGACGCCGGGCGGCGAGGGCATCATTCCGGTCGTCGATCTCGACCGACGTCTGGCCTACGCCAACCGCACCACCGAGCAGGACCTCAAGGACAAGGGCATCTCGGCCGAGGTCAACTGGACCACGCCGTGGGCCAATGATGCGGTGCTGACCTCGATCACCGCGTTCCGCGACTGGGAGGCGATCACCAGCATCGACTTCGACTACAGCGGCGCGGACATCCTGTATCGCCCGCCGAATCCGGACGGCTCGCTGGTGAAGTTCGAGAACTTCAGCCAGGAACTGCGCCTGACCGGTTCCAGCGATCGCATCGACTGGATGGTCGGCCTGTTCTATTCGGACGAGGATCTGGGTCGCAACGATTCCTACTACTTCGGCGCCGCCTACGAGCCGTATCTGTCGACCGCCGTCGCCTCGCAGGTGCTGCCGGCGATCGCGGCGCAGCTCGCGCCGCTGGGCCTGACCGTCAACACCGCGAATCCGGCGACGTTCCTGTCGCAGGTCAGCGGTCGTCCGTTCGGCACCAACTTCACCGGGCAGGGCGCGCTCGACCGCTACGAGCAGAATGCCAAGAGCGCGGCGATCTTCACCAACAACACCTTCCACGTGACCGACGCGCTCGACGTCACCCTGGGCCTGCGCTACACCCGCGAGAAGAAGACGCTGCAGTCCGATTACACGAATCCCAACGGCGCGCAGGGCTGCGCGGCGACGCTGGCCAATCCGGCCGCGCGTGTCGGTGGCGCGCTGGCGCAGCGCATCAACGGCTTCGCCAGTCTGCCGCCCGCCTTGCGCGCGCAGCTGCTGGCGGGTCTGGTGCCCGCCGTCGCACCGCAGATCGCGGGCTTCATGTGCCTACCTTGGGCCAACATCGCGCACAACGGCCGCAGCACGTTCCAGGAACGCACCGAGAAGGAATGGTCGGGCACCTTGAAGGTCGCCTACGACTGGTCGGATGACGTGATGACCTACGTGTCGGCGTCGCGCGGCTACAAGGCCGGCGGCTTCAATCTCGACCGCGTGCAGGTGGGCATCACGCCGGTGGACGACACCGCGTTCGACGGCGAGTTCGTCGACAGCTACGAGCTTGGTCTGAAGACCAACTGGGCCGACGGCAACCTGCTGTTCAACGCGGCGCTGTTCCACCAGACCTACGAGGACTTCCAGCTCAACAGTTTCCTCGGCACCGCCTTCGTCGTGCGTTCGATCCCGGAAGTGACCTCGATGGGCATCGACGCCGAAGTGCTGTGGCAGACCGGCATGCCGGGCCTGATGCTGCAGGGTGGCGTGACGTATGCGGAAACCGAGTACGGCGACGACATCGTGCCGGATCTGCCGCTGCTGCCGGGCAACCAGATGAGCTTCGCGCCGAAGTGGTCGGGCAACGCGTCCGCCACCTACCAGTGGGACATCGGCTCGGCGCTGCAGGGCCGCTTCAACATCGGCGCCAAGTACATGTCCGAGTACAACACCGGCTCGGATCTCAAGCCGCAGAAGATGCAGGACGCCTACACCGTGCTCAACGCACGCCTCGGCTTCGGGCGTCAGGACCAGCGCTGGATGCTGGAGTTCTGGGGCCAGAACCTGACCGACGAGACCTACAAGCAGGTCGGCATCGATGCGCCGATCCAGACGGGCTCGTTCAATGCGTTCCTCGGCGCCCCGCGCACCTATGGCGTGACGCTGCGCATGCGCTATTGATCCACCGCGTCGACGCGACGGCCGGCCCGAGAGGGTCGGCCGTTCGCGTTTCGGGCGCGTGGAAACGCGGCGTTCCAGGCGCTGGGGCGACGCGCGCGGCACGATGCGGTACAACGGCGGCTCCGATCGCGGGACCGCCCATGCACGACACCCATTCCGATGCCGCGCTGCACGCGCTCGCCGAAGAGACCGGCGCGCTGCTGCGCGCACGCCACCATCGCCTGGTCACGGCCGAGAGCTGCACCGGTGGCTGGATCGCCAAGGCCGTGACCGATGTCGCCGGCTGCTCGGACTGGTTCGACTGCGGCATGGCGGCCTACAGCTACGAGGCCAAGCAGGCGCTGCTGGGCGTCAATCCGCACACGCTGGAAACCCACGGTGCGGTCAGCCGCGAGACCGTGATCGAAATGGTGTCCGGCGCGCTGGTGAATTCCGGCGCGAGTGTCGCGGTCGCGGTGACCGGCATCGCCGGGCCGGGCGGCGGCAGCGAGGACAAGCCGGTCGGCACGGTGTGGATCGGCTGGAAGCGTCGCGGCGGCTACGCGCGCGCGGAACTGTTCCAGTTCGGTGGCGACCGTGATGCGGTGCGGCGGCAGACGGTCGCCGCCGCATTACGTGGTCTGGGGTCGACGGTCGGCTGAGGCAGCCATTCGCCGGACACGTCGTCGACCGGATACCGGCAGTTGACGCGCAGGCGTGATCCATCCGCCTGCGACGCGGCGTCCTGCCGCGTCGCGTGCAACCCGTTTACTGCGTCACATCCACCCACACGAGGCGATGGTCGGTGCCGTCGACGATGTCGGCATGCGCCGCGTCGCTGCGCGGCCAGAACACGCCGTTGCCGACGAGGGCATGCCCCACCGACGGCAGCGCGTAATCGAGGCGCAGGTTGCCCACGCGCGGGCCGAAGCTGCCGGTGTCGTGCGCGGCGGCGCCGCGATGCTGCGCATTCGCGCCGCCATCGGCCTCGGCGGCTTCGATCGCCCCCTCGCTGCGCGGCGTGGCCATGCGGATCACGCGCGGATGTTCGAGCAGTTCGACGATCGCGGTGTGGTCGCCGGCGCCGTCGACGGGATCGTTGTTGAGGTCACCGAGGATCACGAAGCGCGCATCGGGTTCGAGCCCGCCGCAGCGGCCGGCGTCGTCGCACAGCCAGTCGCGCGGGCCCGGCGACAGGTATTCGGTCCAGAACCGGATCTCGTCGTGATTGCGCGCGACGTTGCGCTTCTCCGGGCCGTCGAATGCGGGCGGCGTGGGATGCGAGGCCAGCAGGTGGAGTACGCCGCCGGGCGCGCGCACCTGCACGTCCCAGTGCGATTTCGACGACAGCCGCAGCTGCGACCAGGTGCTGTCGGGATGGAAGGGGCGGCCGTCGGGATAGCGTGGTCGCCGTGCGTCGGGCATCGCATTCCACTTCAGCAACTGGAAGGTGCGCGCGGTCGTCGCATCGATCGGATAGCGCGACAGCAGCAACATGCCGTACTGGCCCGCGTGCAGGCCGTAGCCCCAGGCATCGTTGCCGCGGTCACGGCCGTCGCCGCCGATGCTGCCGTTGTTGTCGAGATCCAGGCCGCTCTGCACGCCGGTGTTGACCGGTGCCAGGTAACGGTAGGGATAGCGGAGCGGTTCGCCGCCGCCCGGCTGCGCGCGTTCGAGCCAGCGCCGCTGGAATAGATCGGCGGCGCTGCCGTCGGCGACGTAGTCGAACTCGTTGAGCAGCACGATGTCGGGCCGCACCTGCTGCAGCACCGCGGCGACCTTGCGTGCGCCTGCGTCGTCGCCCTGCAGGCGTTCGAGCAGACCGCCGGCTTTGTCGCTGTTGAGCGACGTGTTATAGGTCGCGATGCGCAGCGTGCCCGGCGAGGCCGCGTCGGCGGCGTGCGGTGCATCGCCCTGCATGTTGGTGCGCACGCAGGCGGCGAGCAGTACGACGGCCGCGCAGGCGAGCGCGGCGATCAGCCACGTGCGGCTCATGGCGCGGCGTCCGTCAGCGGGCGCCACTGGCGTCCATCGAAGCCTTCGAGCGGCTGGAAATTGCGTTTGTAGGCCATCTTGCGGTGTCCATCGATCCAGTAGCCGAGATAGAGATAGCGCCGGCGGTCGCGCTGTGCCCAGGCGATCTGTCGCAGGATCGCCAGTGTGCCGAGTCCGCGTGACACGCAGTCGGGGTCGTAGAAAGTGTAGACGGCCGACAGCGCGTCCTCGATCAGATCCGTCACCGCGACGGCCACCAGCTGCCCGTGCAGGCGCAATTCCAGCAACCGACCCTCGTTCCAGCTGCCGATCAGGAACTGGTCGAACTCGAGCGCGCCGTGGTCGTCCATGCCGCCGGCCGGATGGCGCGACACCAGGTATTTCCGGTACAGCGCGAGGCGCTCGTCGTTGCGCTCGGCCGGCACCACGCGCGCGTCGATGTCGGCGTTGCGCGCGAGCGTGCGGCGCTGGCTGCGGTTGGGCACGAAGGCCTCGACCGGAATCCGCACCGCCGTGCACGCGCGGCACGCATCGCAATGCGGGCGGTAGACGATGTCGCCGGAGCGGCGAAAGCCCCAGCGCAAGGCCTGCGGGTAGACCGTCGCCAGGCGCGGATCGCGGGGGTCGAGTACCAGGTCGCGTGCTTCGCGATCCGGCCAGTAGCCGCAGGCATGCGACGCGGTGTGGAACAGGCGCAATTCGCCCGTGCCGGCATCCGGTTCTGGTGCGGGGCGCGACGGCGTCTGCATATGCGCAGGATACGCACCGGCGTCGCAGCCGGCGCGACCGCTTCGCCGACCGGCGGCTGAACCGCGCGGGCGTCCGGTCAACGCCGGGTGCGGTGCGGGCGTTGATCCCTGCACAGCGGCACGGTGCCGCGGCAACGGGAACACATCCATGAAGACGAGGCTCATCACCACCGCGCTGCTCGCGGCGCTGTCCATCACCACGATCGGTGCGGCCGCCGCGCAGGCGCCGGCAGCAGGGACGCAGGCGGCGAAACCCGACGGCGAACGGCATCGCGGCCACGGTCCGCGCGGCCACGGCGGCGACCGCGTCGATGCGCTCGCGCGTTTCGACACCGACAACGACGGCCGCATCAGTCGCGCCGAGGCGCAGGCCGGCCAGCAGGCGATGCAGGCGCGTCGCGACGCCCATCGCGCCGCGCGTGGCGACGCGCCGCGTGCGGGCGGCGTACGCAGCTCCGATGCGCGTGGCGAACGTCCGCAGCGTGGCGCGGGCGGCCCGCGTTCGCACAAGGGTTTCGACCTGGTCGCCAACTTCGACGCGATCGACACCAACCGCGACGGCTATCTCACCCGCAGCGAATTGCGCACCTGGCACGCGGCGAAGTCCGCCGAGCGTCGCGCCGAGGGCGAGCGCCGTTTCGATGCGAAGTTCCGCGAAGCCGACCTCAACAACGATGGCAAGCTGAGCCGCGTCGAGGTGTCGGAGAAGATGCCGCGTCTGGTCGAGCGTTTCACCTGGCTCGACGAGAACCGCGACGGCTTCCTGAGCCGTGAGGAACTGCGCCCGGCACGTCCGCAGCGCTGAGCCGCGGGTAATCCGTCAACGGAAAGGCCGCGCAGTGCGCGGCCTTTTTTTCGGGTGCATGCCAGGCATCCCGCGGCGACGTGTCGCCGGGAGGCATGATTCGCGACGACAGCACGCAGTGGAAGACAGGATCCGCGCGCGACCTATAGGCGCCGCCGTCGGAAACGCTCAGGCGGTCTTGAGCCACAGGATCAGCAGCACGCCCACCAGGCCCACGTTGGTCAGGATCAGGCCACTCGTTCCGAACATCAGGCGGTAGCCGAGTGCGCGGCGGGCGCCGCCCCTGGGATCGCGGGCGATGTCGCGGGCGATCAGCGGATTCATCAGGCGCGGCATGCTGGTCAGCAGCGGATAGTTGTAGGGAAACAGAGCGGTCACGAGCAGGATCGACATCCAGCCGACAGACAGTTGGCCAAAGCCCGCGACGAAACCGATACACAGCGCCAGCAGACCTCCTGCCAGGGAACCCCACAGGAACCAGCGGTCGTAGAGCTTGAGAATGGCGATGCGCTCGGCCTCGGTATCGGCATATCGCGCGACCATCTTCCGGCACAGCCACATCGTCAGCCCGCCGAACACCAGCGACACACCGGCAGCGCCGAGTGCGCTCGCACTGCCCAGCGCCGCCTTGCCGGCGACGCCCGCGCCGAATGCGCCGCCGGCGGCGACACCTGCGACCGTGCCCGCCGCGGCAGGTTTCGCGAATGCCGCCAGCCCGGCCGTGACCAGCAGCGTGAACGCCGTGCCCGGCGCCGAGCCCGCCGCGAACTCCTGAAAGCGCGCCATCAGATCCTCGCGCAGGCTGCGGCGTGCGCGCGACAGGCGCTTGCGCACCGCGGCGTCCGACAGGCCGAGCAGGGCGGCGACCTGCTTCGAATTGCCGCCCTCGCGGTAGTACAGCAACAGCACTTCGCGGCTTTCGTCGGGCAGGTCGGAGATCAGGTCCGCGGCGACGCGGCCGGTTTCGTCGTCGATGATCTGCTGCATCGGGCAGGCGTCGGGATCGGCGGCCTGGGCGATGGCGATGTCGGCGGCCTCGCCGGCCACGATGCGGTCACGGCGCGCGCGCAGATGGTCGCGCGCGAGGTTGCGGGTGATCTGTCGCAGCCACGGCAGGAAGCTCGTCGTGTTCTGCAGTCTGCCCAGTTGCTGCCAGGCCTTGAGATAGGCCTCCTGCGCGATGTCCTGGCTGGCCTGCACGTCGCGGGTGATCGCCAGCGCGATCGCGGTGGTCGCGTTCTGGCTCATCTGCACGATGCGGCCATACGCGGCCTGGTCGCCACCGCGCGCAGCGGGCAGCTCCAGGTGGATCCGGTCTTCGAGGCCGAGATCGGCGGCGATGGCGTTCATGGCGATCCTTGCAGGTCAGGTCGCTTCCAAGGACGCGACCCGCGCGCCGGATGTGACCGGCGCCGTCGATGATGCCCGCGGACGCGCGCCGCCGCGATCAGTCGACGGCGCCGAACTGCCAGTCGCGGCCGTCGCGGCGGACCTCGAGGGTGCGCCTGACCAGGCCCTGCGCGGCATCGCTGCCCCCGCGGACCAGATCCACCGTGCCCTGGCCGGAGCCGTCGGTCCGGTAGTTGGTGACGTCGAGCGACGCGGCCTGGCCGTCGCCGCCCCCGCAGGCCGAGGACGGCCGCACGTCGGGATAGCCGGCTTCGAGTTCCGCCAGCAGCGGCGCTGCCGGCGCATCACCGTCGATCGCCACGCAGACCGGGCCGGCCAGCGACGAAAGTGCGTCGGCCAGCACGGCCGTCGCGAGCGCGCGCGGCACCGGTGCGCGGTACTCGCTGGCTTCGACGGTCGGCGGCACCATGTCGAGTGCCGGCTCGGGTGCGGCCGCGACTGTCGTCTCCGCAGGCGCGTCGCTCGACGGCCGGCTCCACCACGACAGCGCGATCACCAGCACCGCGCCGCCGATCAGCGTGTAGCGCACCTTCGAGGCGCGCGACATGCCCTTGCGCGCTTCGGCGGCCGGCGCGAACACCACGTCCGCCTGCTGCAGATAGCTGCGCGCCGACGGCTGGCCCTGCAGCAGTCCGGCCTCGCGCAGCAGTTCGCGCGCGCGCGGCTGGTCGTCGGAGCGGGTGACCCACACCGCCGGCCTCGGGCCACCGGCGTCCTCGCGATAGCTGAAGTTGCTGCGGCGGTTGCCCTTGTAGGAACGGCCGTTGAGGATCTGCACCTCGATGCCGGCATCGCGCAGCAGGGCGGCGACGCGCTCGACGTTCTCGAGGCGGGGACTGGAGAAGACCTGACGCATCTCAGCCCGCCTTCGCCGCGGCGTCGTCACCCGGCAGCACGCGGATCATGCCTTCCTGCGCGGTGCTGGCGACGAGGCGCCCGGCGCGGTCGAAGATCTGCCCGCGCGCCAGTCCGCGCGCGCCCTGCGCGCTGGGGCTGTCGAGCGAATACAGCAGCCAGTCGTCGACGCGGAAGGGACGGTGGAACCACAGCGCGTGATCGAGCGAGGCCATCTGCACGTTCGGCTGGTAGTAGCTGATGCCCTGCGGGAACGTCGCCGTGCCCAGCAGCTGGAAATCGGACGCGTAGGCCAGCAGTGCGCGGTGCAGGGCCGGGGTGTCGTCGACCGGGCCGGTCAGGCGGAACCACATCTGCTGGAACGGCGGACGCTTGGGCGGGCGCAGTTCATCGCGCGGATACACGTGGCGGAATTCGAACGGGCCGCTGCGGTCGAGCCAGCGCTGCACCTTGACCGGCAGCTTCGCCAGCACCTGCGCAGGCAACGGGTCCTGCGGCTCGAGATCCTCGGGCGCGGGCACCTCGGGCATCGACAGCTGGTGCTCGGCGCCGGCCTCTTCTTCCTGGAACGACGCCGCACAGAAGAAGATCACCTTGCCGTGCTGGATCGCGGTCACGCGCCGCACCGAGAAGCTGCCACCGTCGCGGGTGCGGTCGACGTCGTAGACGATCGGTGCTTCGATGTTGCCCGCGCGCAGGAAGTAGGCGTGCAGCGAATGCGCCGGGCGCGGGTTGTCCATCGTGGCCTGCGCCGCCGACAGCGCCTGGCCCAGCACCTGGCCACCGAACACGTACTTGGTGCCGATGTCGCGGCTCTGGCCACGGAACAGGTTGTCTTCGAGGCGCTCGAGCGAGAGCAGGTCGATCAGTTCGGAAACGGGCGGGGTCATCGCGGGGCCGTGCACGGTGGGGCGGCATCGCGGACGCGTGCCGGCCGACGATTATAGGTGGGGGCGGGCCGGGGCCCTGACGCGGGCGTTCAGACGCCGATGCGGGCCAGCGGCACGCGCGCCAGCACGTCGGCCCACGGGAACAACGGCCCGGGATCGCGCTTGCGGGCCACGGTCAGGGCCGGATCGTCACTGGCGGCGACGCGATCGGTGTCCAGATCCTCGTGGCCGGCGATCTCTTGCAGGTTAGGCAGTGTGGCGCGCAGATGCGCGAGGAGGGCGACCAGCGCATCGATCTGCATCGGCGTATAGGCCTCGTCCATCGCCTGATGGCGGCTGTCGTACCAGTCCGGGAAGCGCCCGGTGTTGACCAGTTCGATGCCGACCGACGTCGCGTTGTGGCCGCGCACGTGATGGGCGATGCGGGACGCCGGCACGTATTCGACGATGCGGCCGTCGCGGTCGATGTACCAGTGGCCGCTGGCGCCGGTGCCACTGTCGTAGAGCACGCGCTCGCCGTAGACACGCGCCGTCGCGAGGTCGGGCAGCTCGGTGCAGTGGATGACGGCGAGGCGGATGTCCGACGCGGCGCGGGGCGCCAGCAGGTCCACGTAGGGCAGCGGTTGCAGCGCGATCCGGGGCGCGGACGTGGGGTCGGACATGGCCCGGATGCTAGCATTCACACATGAGAAATCCGCCGCCAGACTCCGACTTGCACGCCTTGATGACGCAGTTTCCGCGCGTCGGCCGGGTCGACTGGATCGGCCTGCGGCCCGCCCGTGAGGCGCCGATCCGCGCCGTCGACAGCGCGGTCGCGGTGACCGGCATCGGCCTCGAAGGCGACCGCTATACCGGCGGCAGCGGCAAGCGCGGCGTGACCCTGATCCAGGCCGAGCATCTGCCGGCGATCGCTGTGCTGAGCGGGCATGCCGAGGTCACGCCGGTCACGCTGCGCCGCAACCTCGTGGTCTCGGGCATTCCGCTGATCGCGCTCAAGGGCCGACGCTTCCGCGTCGGCGAGGTGCTGCTCGAAGGTACGGCGCCCTGCGATCCCTGTTCGAAGATGGAAGTGGCGCTCGGCGCCGGCGGTTACAACGCGCTCCGCGGCATGGGCGGCCTGTGCGCGCGCGTGATCGAAGGCGGTGCGCTGAAGATCGGCGACGCGGTCGAATGGGTGGACGCATGAGTACGCGCGGCCACTGCATCCTCTCGCACGGCTTCGAAAGCGGCCCGGAGGCCACCAAGGTCACCGCGCTCGCCGAAGCGGCGGAGCGTCTGGGCTGGAGCCACGAGCGCCCGGACTTCACCGATCTCGACGGCAAGCGCGACGTCAGCCCGCTCGGCGATGTCGCCGCGCGCATCGAACGCCTGCTGCGGCTGACGCGCGACGCCGCCGCGCGTGGCCCGGTGGTGCTGGCCGGTTCCAGTCTCGGCGCTTGGATCGCCGGGCACGTGTCGCTGCAGGTGCCGGTCGCCGGCCTGTTCCTGATGGCGCCGCCGGTGCGGCTCGACGCCGCGCATCCGCTGCAGGCGGCCGAGGTGCCGCTGTCGGTCGTGCACGGCTGGGACGACGAACTGATTCCCGCCGCCGATGTCGTCGGCTGGACCTGCGCCCGCCGCGGCCGGCTGCTGCTGGTCGACGACAATCACCGCCTGACCGCGCATGTGGAAGTGTCGGCGGATGCATTCGCGGCCTTGCTGCGGTCGCTTTGACGCGAACAGCTGATGTCCGCATCCACGTCTTCCAGCACCATTTTCGTCATTCCCGCGTAGGCGGGAATCCAGTGCCTTGATCGGCACACATCGCTCGGCCAGCACGTCAAGACACTGGATTTCCGCCCGTGCGGGAATGACGGCGTCGACACGTCGGCCTTCAAACGTACGACCCAGGTCCCCATGAAATTTTTCGCCAGCTGCCCCAAGGGCCTCGAATACCTGCTCGTCGACGAGCTGCTCGCACTCGGCTGCGCGCACGCCACCGCGACAACCGCCGGCGCCAACGTCGAAGGCACGCTGCACGACGCGCAACGCGCGGTGCTGTGGTCGCGCCTGGCCAGCCGCGTGCTGTGGCCGATCGCCGACTACGCCTGCGAGGACGAGGACGCGCTCTATGCCGGCGCGCGTGCGATCGACTGGACCGCGCATCTCGACGCGACCATGACGCTCGCGATCGATCCGCATGTCTCGGGCAGCGCGATCACCCACGCGCGCTACGCCGCGCAGCGGGTCAAGGACGCGATCGTGGACGGCTTGCGCGAAGCGACCGGTGCGCGTCCGGACGTCGATGTCGAATCGCCGGATCTGCGCCTGAGTCTCGTGGTGCGCAAGGGCCGCGCGATCCTGTCGGTCGATCTCGGCGGTGGCCCGCTGCACCGTCGCGGCTGGCGCCGTGCGCAGGGCGAGGCGCCGCTGAAGGAGAACCTCGCCGCCGCCGTGCTGATGCGCGGCGGCTGGCCGGCGCTGTATGCCGAAGGCGGCGCGCTGCTGGATCCGATGTGCGGCAGCGGCACGCTGCTGATCGAAGGCGCGCTGATGGCCGCCGATGTCGCGCCCGGCCTGGCGCGCGATGGCGGTGCGGCGACGGCGGGCCGTGCGCCGAGCCGCTGGCGTGGATTCGACATCGCGCACTGGGAAACGCTGTGCGAAGACGCGCTCGCGCGTGAACGGATCGGCCGTCAGCGCCTGCGCGCGGTGTTCTTCGGCCGCGATCTCGACCCGCATGCGATCCATGCCGCGCGCGAGAACGCGACGGCCGCCGGCCTGCGCGAGGCGATCGAGTGGCAGATCGGCGACATCGCCACCCTGCAGGCCCCGGTGCCGCCGGCTTCGCAGGAAGACGCAGCGTTGGCGGAATCGGTGAAGCGCGGGCTCGCGGTCTGCAATCCGCCCTACGACGCGCGCCTTGCCGCCGATCCCGCGCTGTACCGCACGCTCGGCAATGCGCTGGGACGCGCGGTGCCCGAATGGCGCGGGAGCCTGCTGTGCGGCGACCCCGAGCTCGCGCACGCCACCGGCCTGCGCGCGAAGAAGAAGTACCAGGTGTTCAACGGCGCCATCGAGTGCAGCCTGATCGTCTGCGATCCGGTACGGCCGCCGCAGCGCGCCGTCAGCGAATCCGCGGAAGACCTCGGTGAAGGCGCGACGATGGTCGCCAACCGCCTGCGCAAGAACCTGCGCAAGTTCAAGACCTGGCGCGAGCGCGAGGGCGTGACCTGCTACCGCGTCTACGATGCCGATCTGCCGGAATACGCCGCTGCGATCGACGTCTACATCCAGTCCGAAGCGGACGTCAGCGCCGAAGGCACGCCGCTGTGGCTGCACATCCAGGAATACGCGGCGCCGGCCGAGATTCCCGAAGCCGTGACCCGGCGACGTTTCGGCGACGTGCTCGCCGCCGCGCGCGACGTGTTCCGCATTCCGCGCGAGCGCATCGCGGTCAAGACGCGGTCGAAGGGCAAGGGCGGCAGCAAGTACGGCCGGTTCGACGCGCGCCACGAATTCCTGCTCGTCGACGAAGGCCGCGTGCACCTGCGCGTGAACCTGTTTGACTATCTCGATACCGGCCTGTTCCTCGATCACCGCCCGATGCGCCTGCGCATCGCCGACGAAGCCGCCGACACCCGCTTCCTCAACCTGTTCGGCTACACCGGCGCGGCCACCGTGCATGCGGCCGGCGGCGGCGCGCGCACCACGACCACTGTCGATCTGTCGGGCACCTATTTGCAGTGGTGCGCCGACAACCTCGCCGCGAACGGCTACGGCGGCGCGAAGCATCGGCTGGTGCAGGCCGACGCGCTGCAGTGGCTGGAAGCCGAGACGGCGCAATACGATCTGATCTTCTGCGACCCGCCGACGTTCTCGAACTCCGCGCGCGCCAAGGACTTCGACATCCAGCGCGAACACGTGCGCCTGCTGGAAGCCGCGGTGGCCCGGCTCGCGCCGGGCGGGGTGCTGTACTTCTCCAACAACTTCCGCCGCTTCAAGCTCGACGCCGAAGCCGTCGGCGCGTTCGCGCACGTCGAAGACATTAGCCCGGCGACGATCCCGCCCGATTTCGAACGCAACCCGCGCATCCATCGCGCCTGGCGCATCACCGCGCGCTGAAGCGTCGGCTCGGGCCGCCACGTTCCGGGCTGATTCGAGCCCCTCTCCCCTTGGGAGAGGGGTGAGGGCAAGTGGATTGCAACGGTCGATCTCCGCGCGCGTAAGCTTTGTCGACATTCGACCGTCAGCGCTGCTCCCACCGCCGTCCCGTCTCCACGGAAACCTCCGTTCCACCCACGCGCGTATAAACCACGCCTCGCGCCCGCATCGTGTCGGCACATCCGACAGGAGCCGCCCGATGACCACCCCCGATGCCGCCCGCATCATCCGCCACGTGCGCGGCATGCCCGCCAGCGACGGTGCCGGCGTCAAGCTCACCCGTGTCATCGGCAGCCCGCAGCTGCCCGACCTCGATCCGTTCCTGATGCTCGACGAGTTCGGCACCGACACGCCCGAGGATTATCTCGCCGGCTTCCCGAAGCATCCGCATCGCGGCTTCGAGACCGTCACCTACATGCTCGACGGCCGGATGCGGCACAAGGACAACCACGGCAACGAGGGCCTGCTGGTGCCCGGCAGCGTGCAGTGGATGACCGCCGGTCGTGGACTCGTGCATTCGGAGATGCCCGAACAGGAGGCCGGCCGCATGCGCGGGTTCCAGCTGTGGGTGAACCTGCCGGCGAAGGACAAGATGACCGCGCCGAGCTATCAGGAATTCGCGCCCGACCGCATCCCGGTCGTGCAGGCGGGCGAGGGCGTATCGGTGAAAGTGATCGCCGGTGTCGTCGACGGCGTCGCCGGACCGATCGCGCAGCCCGCGACCGATCCGCTCTACGTCGACATCACCCTGGCACCCGGCGCGACCTGGCGCCACGCGCTGCCCGACGGCCACAACGCCTTCGCCTATGCCTTCGAAGGCGCCGTCCGCGTGGGCGAGGGCGACGACGCCCGTTCGCTGGCGTCACAGGAACTCGCCGTGCTCGGGGGCGGCGCGCAGCTGATCCTGGAAGCCGGCGACACCGGCGCGCGGTTGATCCTCGTCGCCGGTCGCCCGTTGCGCGAGCCGGTCGCCCGTCATGGCCCTTTCGTCATGAACACCCGCGAAGAACTGATGCAGGCGTTCGTCGATTTCGAGCAGGGCCGTTTCTGATACGCCTCTAAATGGACGACGTTCGAATCGAGCGCATCTCCAGCTATCCGTGATCCCGGCGGCTTTCAACAGACGCAGGTCTGGTAACGCCGGGATTCAGCGCTTCGCACGACTGGCGACGGTCTGATTGCTGCTCTGCGCTCGGATCCAAGTCGCAGGATTGCCCGCGTTGCACATCGGCGTGAAGCACCCCGGACGTCCCCGGGGTGACGACGCCATCGGGCTTCGGCACCACAGGCAGGCGAGCAGTCTCGGCTTACTTGCTGCCGAGGTGCACGTCCGAAAAATGCAGCGATTCGGCATCGCGCAGCGAACGCGTCAGATCGGCCTCATCCCGTGCGCGCACGATGATGTGTGCGTAATCGCCCGACGGCAATTCCAGCAGCGTTTCGCGCACCAGTGCGCCGGTCAGCTCGTTGTCCGGCGCGTGCCACCAGGTGCGTGTGCCATCGATGGTGACGCGATCGCCCACGCGGTCGTTGCGGCGCGGTTTGAAAGTCGCACTGCGGCCCACGGTCACGGCGAAGGCCTGTTGACCGCTGGCGACGTCCATCGCGCGGCAGAACACGAAATCGGGCCCAGGCTGCACTTCCCAGCGCACGGCCGCATCGGGTGGCAGTTGCGGACATTCGGTGGCGGTCTGCGCGTGCGCCGTGCCCGCACAGAACAGTGCGCCCAACAGCGCAAGCGGTCGGATCGAAAGCATCGTCGTGGTCCCCTGTGACTCGACTTCCGACCATACGCCTGCATCCATGCTGCGGCGCGGTAGCGATTGTGACAACCGTCACCGTTCCGGAAGCGGAATGAATTCCGGGTCGCCCGGGACGGTGCCGAAGCGGCCGGCGCGCCAGTCATCCTTGGCCTGCTCGATCCGGTCCTTCGACGACGACACGAAGTTCCACCACAGGTGACGCGGCCCGTCGAGCGGTTCGCCGCCGAACAGCATCGCCTTGAGCGGCGTCTTCGCGCGCAGCCGGGCGACTGCCCCGGCATCCAGCACCGCAAGGTGACGCGGCGGAATGTCGGCGCCGTCGAGCTGCGCCTCGCCTTCGAGCACGTAGAGCGCGCGCTCGGCATGCGAAGACGGAATCGAGAGCTCGGCGTCCGGCTCGAGATCCAATGCCACGTTGAGTGTGTCGGCGAACACGCGCACCGGCGATTCCTCACCGAAGCCGCGGCCGGCGATCACCCGCACCCAGGCGCCCTCGCGGCGGAACTGCGGCAGCGTCGCCGCGGCATGGTGATGGAACTCCGGCGCGGTTTCCTCGTACGTCTTCGGCAGTGCGACCCAGGTCTGCATGCCGTGCAGCGGGTGCTCGCCTTCGCGCAGCGATTGCGGCGTGCGCTCGGCATGCGCGATGCCCCGACCGGCCGTCATCCAGTTCACGTCGCCCGCGGTGATGTCTTGCGAGTAGCCGAGCGTATCGGCGTGATGGATCGTGCCCGACCACAGGAACGTCACCGTCGCCAGTCCGATATGCGGATGCGGTCGCACGTCCACGCCGGCGCCCTTTTCGAAGATCGCGGGGCCCATGTGATCGACGAACACGAACGGCCCCACGCTGCGCGCCTGCAAGGTCGGCACCGCGCGGCGCACCTCGAAACCGCCGAGATCGTGGGTACGTGGATTGATCAGCAGGGTCATGGCAGCGGCTCCAGCGGCGGCGAGTGCAGGGCATCAGCATGCCAGCGGCGCTGCCCGCGTGGCCCCTGGTCAGCGGGACGATCCGTTGCGGCTGGAAATTTCGTTGGGTGCATGAGGCACCGACCTGGTCCGGGAGATCAATCGCACCCGGCCTCCGGCCTGTTCGCGGGAAACCGGGACATCTCTTTCGTCGGCGAGCATCTGCCTTGGAGTCGATCGATGACCGAGGCGCATGGCGGGTTGGGGAACTGGGTATCGCCAAGTCCAACGCACCTCAAACGTCGGCCAACCCCGCACGCCACACCGCCAGCTTCGCCTCGAATCCCAGCGCCGCGTGCGCCGGACTCGTCGAGGGCAAACGCAGCAGATCGGGCACGACGTCGAGCGTCGGCAGCACATGCCGCCGGAACAGCGTTTCCGCCGCCGCGCCGTTGAACCTGATTCGGGTGATCCCCGGATAGCGCGCCAGCAGCCCGCCGATATCGTTCGGCACCACGCTGCCCGCCTCGATACGCGCATCGAGACTGCCCGGCCGCACGCATTCGCCAGCCACGTCCCACAGCGCCACGCCACGGCCCGTCAGCTGCGCAAGCCGCGCGTCATAAGGCAGCGCCGGATCGAATCCGAACAGCGCGCCGACGATCGGCCAGAACAGATTCCGCGGATGCGCGTAGTAGCGATCCGCGTCCAGCGATGCCACACCCGGCATGCTGCCGAGCACCAGCACGCGTGCGTGATCGCCGACGACAGGTGCGAAGCTGCGGATGCGAATGCCAGTCACAGGAATACGATGCCCATCTGCGGCGGCGTCGGCCAAGGGCATTGGCCAGCGCTTCCACGCGCCATGTGGAGAACGCACATGTCAGTTGCGGTCTTCATGCTGGACGGGCAAGGCTGCTTGACTGCACGACGCAAATCGAACTGCCGACATCGAAGAGCGGCTGCAATCGCATGCGGGTCGGCATCCTGTCGACGCGAGTTCGATGCGCGCACGACATCCCAGACGTAGAGTCACAAGACGACTCGCGACGACATCTGCTGACGCCGAAGATCGATGAAGCTGAAGGAGGTCCGCCCTCCGGGCGCGCGGGTGCTGATTCAGTTGCTTGGCGTGCCGGGCTGCCGCTTGCCCTGTGCTTGCGCGTCAAGCGTTTTGACTTCCCGTCGCGCTTCAACGGCGCGCTCCTGGTCACGATATTTGTGCCAGTTGTTGTCAAGACGATCCGACCGGAGCTGCGCAGATTGCGCTGCCCGCTCTTCACCCGATAACCCGCGCCCGCTTTCGGTAGAAGCGCAACCCGCGACCATCAGGGTCGCAGTCAACATCAGAATTGTGGCCTTGCGCATACCGAATCTCCGTTCATGGAATGGCGAAACGTTTTCGATCGTTGTGCGATCTCGCTGAGTTCTGGCTGCCTCATAACGTCATATCACGTTATGCGCGTTGCACCAATCCGACGTGCACGCCTCCCCAAGTCGCAGCACATCTCTGGATCGACGCGGGCGTCGATACGTGACGAATCGCAACCCGCCAAGCAAGACAGACGGAGTGCGTTCGATGAGCGGAATCGTGCGACGGAAGAGGCGGATATCGCTCATGCGATCTGCGCCAGATTTCTCTAGCTGCCACGCCGCCTGACCGTCACTTCGAGGCCGAGCTCCCCGTCCCGGACACTGGCAGCCTCATCCGGCCGAACGACGATCGTGGGCGCCATGGAACCGTGGGGTGAGTCGAGATTCGCGACCACTTGAATCTGGTCCTCCGTGATTTCGGACACCGTGACCATGAGGGTGTAGCCGTCAGACCCTGCGACCTCGACGGTCGCGGGCGCATTGGCCAGCACCACGGCGTTAGGCTCCCCGAAAGTTCGACCCGCGTTTGTCAGCTTTGCCGACACCACGAACGAGTCAGTGGGGCCAGCCTGGCTGGCAGTCGTCACCGTGATCAAAACGAGTAGTGCGAACACTTTCGAAATCCAACGCATCGGCATCTCCTGGATTGAATAAACCAGACTGCGAGCCTTCCCGCCCATAACGAGCACGAGGGGAGCATCTTCTGCCATATCAAGCCTGAGCTGATGAATTGTTAGGCCGCAATGCCATGGCTTGGAGGCATGAACAGCGCGACCGCAAGAAACCCAACTGCTATGAGCGCCATGAGCAGAACGATAGAGCGATTCTCTGGGATGCTGCCAGGCCTGAGATAAGACTGGACCCCGATACCCAACACGGAGCCGGGGAGCGTGGCCGGCGCGCCTCGAAGTCATGCGGCGTCGAACCAGCTTAGTCCTTGAACTTACAGACTCAGTGCAACTCCAAAACATTACGCAATGAGCGTTGCAATGAATAGCGGATGGACCGGACGTAGATGCTCCCACCCGTACTCAATTTTCATTCCAGAAGATCTGCTCATGTGCGGCCTGACACCTTGAATTAAGCCGAGCCACGAGGCGACTTCGACTTCGATGAATTGTTAGATGGCGCTGCACATATGTGCGCCCACCTCGCCCTCAACTTACGCGTGACGTACCACGTGAGGATCAGTTGGGTGGGCGGGATGAGCAACCACCAGTAGTCGTAACGAAGCCTGATATCCGCAAGAGTGGTGCGCCTGCAGCTACACCCGACACTTCCAGTTGGGGCGCGACAAAGATCTCGTACATCTCGACCGGAAGCAGAATTGCGAACGCTAGGAAAGAGAAGACCCCATACACCAAGGCCGCAATCACCCCGACGAACAGATAGCGGCGTGGCAATGGAGGGCGGGAGCGCAAAGCGACGGTGGCTGGTCACCACAAGGGGGCAACGGACAACAGGCCGTATGAGACTGCGAGGAGCACCATGAGAGCCGCGAGCTTTGGTCCGAACGCTTCAATTGCTTCCATAGACGTCTGACGCCTGAATTAAGCCGTGCCGCGAAGCGGCATCGGATCGAATGAGTTGTTAGCGCTCAGGCCAATAACCTTCGAGCCGCGCCACATGATCGTCGAATGTTGCCGAAGTCACCGCAAGCGACTCAGATCGGAACGTGAACTTTGCCCAGAACTCGCACGAGCACAGGGCAGACACCTTCTTTGGGTTGTACAAATCGTACGGAAGATTGATGACCCCGGAGCTAAAAAATGGACCGTGGGTTGCGTCCGGTGCTTGCCCCGCAGGTCCTAGGGTCGCGAAACAAATAGGTGGCGCCTGTGTCCGAACCCATACCCTAGATCTCCGGTGAGTCCTCTGTATCTGTCCAGTCGCCGCTGCAGCCCAAAAACTCAAATGAATCGATAGCGACTGGATCCCCAAATCGCGCGGCCACGAAGGTAGCTAATCCTCCAGCTGCAATAACGAGTGTGAGAATTAGAATTGCGAGAATCTTTCTCATGAGCGCTAACGCTCGAGTCAAGCCGCGCCGCTTGGCGGTGCCGGCTTGAATGACGTCACTTGCACAAGTTGTCTCTGACCAAGGTGGCGCCTACCTGCTCGGCAGACCAATGGCGAGTGATCCAGATCGACAGCGCGGTGCCAGAAGTGTGCCACCACAAGTTGCTGCTCACAGGGTGCGACGCATTATGAGTGCTAGCGATTTGCCAGGCAGCACGCTCGCCGGCACTTGCGCGACGCGGGTCGTCGAACAAAAGGGTGCCCGCCACTTGCCAAGGATTGGCAACTCCAACTGCGATGGGCAGCTCCTCGCCGCACTGCAGCCATGCCGTGGAGATCGCCTCGGGGCTGAAGATGGTCGGATCTGCGGGCGTCGGCCGACTATGCACCTTGGCAAGACCGATCACGTAGACGAAGCCAGGCCACGCTATGAGCAGTGCGGTCAAGACCAACATAGCTAGGATGGCTCGGTGCCAGATGTGCATTGTGTGACGCCTAACGCCTGAATTAAACCGTGCCGCGAAGCGGTATCGGCTTGAATGAATTATTAGCCCTCACCTTAGGGTGCCGGCTTGAGCCGCCTCTCTGAAAATTCAGTCTCTAGCAACTCCAGCCAAGCGTCGACGCGGTAATGCTCCTCTGGGGCAAACTTGAGCAGGCTATTGAGCACCTGCTTGGCCTCCGATAGCTCACCAAGTTGATAGTGCGCCTTAGCCAGTGCCCAGTGCGCCTCAGGCTTGAATGGCTGTGCCGCAACCCACTCCATTGCAGTTAACTTCGCCGCTTTGCTTTGTCCGGAGGCGAGGAGCTCATCGAGCTCCGAACTCTTTGCTTGGCTCCTGCTCTTGCTCCTGCCCTCTTTGATTGCATCCAGCATATTGACTACAAGAACAAAGAAACTAATCAGCACCCCCAGCGCGCAGATGGCGATAAACACCAAGAGCCACTTGATTGCAGTGAGCTGACTCAGCGACGGCGTTAATGATTCCAACACACTCTCCAGTGAGGGCTAACACCTATGTTAAGCCGAATTGCAGCGCGTAGCCGGACACATGGCAAGCTCTTTCTGCCATACGGCTGGCGTAACGATGCAATTTCGGCTTGAGCGCATTGTTAGGCGCCATCCATAACGCACTGTTTTATCACTGGCTGGATGAGTGCCCGACGCAGAACAAAGGGGCTCTCATCTTTCAAGTCAGGGTCTTTTTTCAGAGCCAGAAAATAGCCGTCAATCATAGCTAGACCCTCGCGCGGCAATTGACCTTGGACGCACGCGACGCTGGAGAGGTGAATTGTCTCAACCGCCCGGCATGAGGCTGCAGAGCTTGGCGTATCCCCGTCGGCGCACACGTTGAGATTGCACCTATTGCCATCGGCAACAACGAAGCCGCAAGTCCTGACAAACTTTCCGTCCCAAGAGCTGGAGCTCTGGACCAGCACCGACGGAGTAACCTCCGTAAATCCGCCGCTACCGCAACCTGTCAATAGAGCAGCAAGTGTCAGACACAGGGCATATTTCATATGGCACATAACTCCTGAATTAAGCCGTGCCGCGAAGCGGCATCGGCTTGAATGAATTGTTAGGCCGCTACTCGACTGCACCCGTACCCCAGCCATCGTAGTAGCCGCCATGCCTAGAAGCCAAAGCCTCCAGGTGGCGAGTGATGGCGGTCATTGCCTCAAGTTGAGGAGCCATGCGGCGTTTAGCGTGCACCTGCCATTGCGACTGATCCGGTGACACGGTGACTGCTACCACGCTATAGCCGAGCTGCTCCATCTCCGCTGCGACAACCTCGGCTCCGGCTCGGCCAGAGAGCATGATGAAGAAGTCGATGTCATGTAGCTTGGACGTATCGGCGCCAGCCGCGCGGAGGTTCTCGATGACGCGAGCATCTTGCTGCTCTGCGACGGACTGCGCAACGCAGGGAGCGATGGCAACCAGGTAGAGGAATGCCCATAAGTACAAGAGACGTCTCATAGCGGCCTATCGCCGAAATTAAGCCGACCCGCGAAGCGGGTTCGGCTTGAATGAATTGTTAGCCGTCAACTCGGACGGTACCCGTCAAACTCCCACAGCAACTCGTGATTGAGAGCTTGGGCAACCTCTTGCCAGCTTGGCCGGGAGGCCTGTGCAAGGAGGCGATTGACCAAGCGCTCAACCTGGGGCCAAGAGAACGAATCCACGATTAACATGCCACGCCCCCATCCAAGCCTCCCCGACTCAGCTATCGCACTTGGCGTGGCCGCAATGAAGGAAAAGTCGTCCCCAGCGGTGCCGGAGCTCGGTCCAATCGTAGCTAGCATCGGGACGAGGCAATGCGCCGGGTCTGGAGCAAGCTCTCCAGCGGCGAGATCGGAGCTTGAGAGACCGAGCAGCTCAGGAACGATCATTGACGGCTAACGCCTGAATTAAGCCGACCCGCGAAGCGGGTTCGGCTTGAATGAAATGTTAGAGCGCACTGCCGCACCGTACGTGCTGTGGTGTGAAAGACGAAGCCCGTACGAAGGCCGGCTTACCCTCAAACTCAACTGGCTCAGGAACAACTGCTACTTGGTACTCAGCCAGAGCTTCGAACAGACAATTTGAGCATTCCCGAGCAGAAAGAACACGCATTTGAGTCCCAGGCGCGAGCGAGAGAGAAAACGTTCTTTCTGGCCCGCTGAATCCGGGGTTCCAAATAGAAATGTAGTCAGTTTTCTTCTCCCTTGCGAGCTTCCTCATTACCCCATGGGCACGGAGGGCTACAAGAAGCTCGCAAGTGTCTCCAACAAACTCCCGATATTTCGGCTTTCCAGAGACGTCCGTATGTGTCTGCTGCATCTCGCAGCCAAGCAGCGAAACGATGAACACTACTAGTGCCGCCAGAGACCGAGCAAGCTTCATGTGCGCCCTAACGCCTGAATTAAGCCGCGCCGCGAAGCGGCGTCGGCTTGAATGAACTGTTAGGCCTCATCCGACGTGCCAGCGCCATTTTGGACAAGGTGCTCGCGAACTTGCAGAAGCGACTTGAAGAGCGGTGTAGGTTCGAGCCTTGCGATCTCATGTAACGCTTCAGCGAGATGCGCGTGATGCTCTGGCGACGCCGGAGTCAGGCGGTAATTGCCGCTCTGGACAGAAAACCAACCTCGCTTGTTGGGGGTGATGAACTCCGCCTCTAGCGGCGAGCCATCAGCGGCCCAGAACAACCAGGTAGCAACCTCAACATCAAGCCCTTCGCAGTACGCCACAACGTCGCGCTCGGTTGGGAAAACCGTCAGCGATCTTTCTTCGGTTTCGACGGCAAAGATCATGGAGGCCTAACGCTTGAATTAAGCCGATCCGCACAGCGGCTTCGGCTTGAATGAATTGTTAGGGGGCGGCCTACGTGGCGTCATGGCTAATTGCCAGGGTGGCGACGAACAACAAGTACCCGACGGCAGCAGCAGTGAGTAGATGAAGCAGGCCGATCCAGCGCCAACGAAGCGAGAAGGTTGAAGGCAGAACCAGAATAAGTGCCGCAATAAAGCCTGCCATAGGCAAGAGTTCAGCGAACTGCGAAGTCTCAATACCCGACACACCTGCCAAGAGACAGGACCCGAAGAACACCAGAAGAGCGGCAAGGCTGGGGGACGAGGCCCAAAGCTTGCGACCAGGAGATGCATTGAGGGCGAAGAAAGGCAACGTTGCTGCAAGTGCGAGCAAGCCCGGTGTGCCTTGCTCCATGGCAAAGAGAACATGATGCCAATCCATAAACTGTCTCTGCCCCCTAACACCTGAATTAAGCCGCGCCGCGAAGCGGTGTCGGCTTGAATGAACTGTTAGGCGGCATTGCGGCCACCTATAGCTCCCTGCAGAACCACTCCCCAAACCCTAGATTGGGCTGGAGCACCTGGTAACAGTCTCCAGCAAGTGTGATCTCCCGTACAACTGGATTGCCACCTACAGAGTGCTTAACAAGGAAGGTGCTGCCGGAGCGAGAAATCAGGTGCCAAGGCTCCCATGCAGCGCTTTCAGGCGACTCGTCAGGGAAGTAAGAACGAGAGTCCCTCTCTCGCGTCTCAACTATCAGCTGGCCATAGAAGTCATTGCGAAAGAACTGGCGTTGCTTATCCGACAAGAGCGTGCTCTTTTCCATTTCCTGCAGCGTAAGTTTGGCATTGGAGCGCCAGCGACTACACAGCTCGCAGGGTTGAGCTGCACAGCTTGACATTGCGATTGCTAATGCGAGAGCTACCAGAATCTGTCTCATGCCGCCTAACGCCTGAATTAAGCCGATCCGCGAAGCGGATTCGGCTTGAATGAACTGTTAGGCCGCGCCACCTGGGGCCGGCCTTCCTGACCGCCGCCGAAGGTATGACGCCGCCGCATACGCCCCACTACCAAGCAATGCATAGAGGACGGTGTTAGAGAGCATGACTAGCGCAAGCATATTTAACGAACACGAATCAAACGGCTCACACGTCGCTGTAGCTAGGAAAAACATATAAGGCGGGCAAAGCACCAAGACAATCACTTGCAGCCAAACGGGAAAGAGTGGCACTGCAAGGGCCAAGAGCGAGAACACCACAGGAACTACAGCACCTACGGCGGCGGATCTTGCGAGGAACTTGAGCAGTGGTGCCATAGCGGCCTAACGCCTGAGCTAAGCCGCGCCGCGGAGCGGCGTCGGCTTGAATGAATTGTTGGGCCAACAGCTAACGCTTGCGAATGGCGCCTGGCTCATTGGCGCCGCACTCAAGAATATAACGTTGGCCTGCCACGAATGATGCACGTACCTCTGGACGGAAATCCATGGAGATGACATTAGGGCAGTTATAGACAATCATGTGCTCCCCGGCGGGCACTCGAATGACGCTGGGGTAGCCTTGTATGCGTTTTCCATTCAATTCCTCGAAGCCACCCGGGTAGCCTTGCGCGCCATTCTCCCGTGCAAAGGTCAATTCCGCTGAATTTGTTATGTCAAGCAATGTCGGATGAGTTGCGCACCCGGCAAGAAGAAAGCTAACGGCTAAAGCCAGAGCTCGCATCGAGTCCTCCATGTTGGCCTAACGCTTGAATTAAGCCGAGTTGCGAAGCAACTTCGGCTTGAATGAGTTGTTAGGAATCACTCTCGTCGAAGTGGCCGCACAACTCAAGGAGTCGATGATGTCTGGCGTGACCGATGCCATCGCGTTGGTCAATAGCGAGCTCATGATCCGCGGACAGCGGAAACGTAAAGATGGGCCGGCTCTTTGCACTCTGAATCTCAATGTCGAGGAGCAGCCCGGTGATCTCAGGAAAGCCGGGGATGGTGTTGGCGAGCTTTCCTTGAAATTTGGTGCCTTGGACGAGTTCGTTGCTGTAGTTGTCCACGTAGAAGTCATGCTCAGGCTTTGAGACCTCGGCCCAAACGCCCCAAGCAAACTCACCTTCTTGGTGGTTGAATGGAATCATGAGAATGCCGCGAATGAAAAAGCGTTGCTCATCAAGGACGCAAAGGTCGGTGTTAGAGCGGGTGCGCCGATACTTGTCCATGTAGGAAAGCTCAAAGGCTTCATCCGGCAGCTTGAAGCCCCAGTCTGTGGGCAACCCCTCGTGCGTCCTGCCGCAACTGGCACAAACGTAGCTCGAATCTGTCATGTGATGCCTAACGCTTGAGTTAAGCCGCGCCGCGAAGCGGCGTCGGCTTGAATGAATTGTTAGGCGGCAGCTTGGGTGCGCCAGATTAGTGGAGCAACAAGCACAAAAGCGCCGCCGAATGCCAGCAGAACATATGTGAACGAAAAGGCCCGGTCACCAACCAAGCCAGCGGTCCACGCGAGGGAGGCATCCTTTGGCTCTCGCCCGTTGAGTCCGACGAACAGTCTCAGGCAGACGCGGAAAAGAATGAGGTGAAGGAAGGGAATTGAGGACGCTACAGCGAAAGCGAGTCCGATAAGGCCGGCGAGGAGCAGTCCTGCAGCGACTACTACGCTCAAAGCGGCTAGAAAGATCAATCGTAGCCAGCGCTTGCGGTCATTCAGCACAGAAATCTTCCCCAGGTAAAGGAGACCTGGAACGAGCATCGTTGTAACCGCAATGAATATGCTGATGCTCAACCTACCGCCTAACTAGTATTCGACCCCGGAAGCGGGGTGTTGCGTCGAGTATGCGGTGGAACTCGGGTGCTCGCAAAGCGGGGAAATCCGACGGCGGATCAACGGCTTGCCGCAGTCGTCTCAGTGTGGGCGCGGATTAGCCTGCCGATGTTATCCGGCGCATGGAGGCGCACCGTGTTATCCGACGGAAACGGGGTGGTAACGGCAGCCGCGGCGCCGCGCTTGCTCGATCAGGTGCGGGCTCGGTGTCGGGTGCGGCATCTGAGCGTGCGGACCGAGCGGGCCTATGTCGGTTGGATCAAGCGTTTCATCCTGGCGAACGGGAAGCGGCATCCGAGGGAGATGGGCGGACCGGAGGTCGAGACGTTTCTGACGGGTTTGGCGACCCGGCATCAGGCGGCAGCGGGCACGCAGAACCAGGCGTTGGCGGCGCTGTTGTTTCTTTACCGGGACGTGCTTGGTATCGAACTGCCGTGGATGGATGACGTGGTCCGCGCGAAGCGGCCGCGGCGGGCGCCGGTCGTCTTGAGTGTCGAGGAGGTCCAGCGGCTGTTGCTGGCGATGGAGGGGCGACCGGCCTTGCTCGCGCGTCTGCTTTACGGCACGGGCATGCGGTTAATGGAGGCCATGCGCCTGCGGGTCAAGGATGTCGATTTCGCGCAAAGACAGATCGTCGTGCGTGAGGGTAAGGGCGGCAAGGACCGTCATGTGCCGTTGCCGGACCGCCTGGTGGCGGGTCTGCATGACGAGATCAAGCGTGCCTTGCACTTGCATGCTGCCGATCTCGCGGCGGGCCAGGGGGCGGTGTGGCTCCCCGACGCGCTGGCGCGCAAATATCCCGGTGCCGCGCGGGAGCCGGGTTGGCAATACGTGTTTCCCGCGCGGCAGCAGTCGCGCGACCCGCGTGAGGGCGTGTGGCGACGGCATCATCTCGACGAGTCGGTCTTGCAACGCGCGATACACACGGCGCGCGTGCGCATCGGCCTGCATAAACCCGCCAGTTGCCACACGCCGCGGCATTCGTTCGCGACGCACCTGCTCGACGCAGGTCAGGACATCCGGACGATCCAGGCTCTGCTTGGCCACAAGGATCTGTCGACGACGCGGATCTACACGCATGTGCTCCAGCGCGGTGGACTGGGTGTACGCAGTCCCCTGGACCGGCTTCCGGGCACGTGAACGCGCAGCGGGTGCCCGGACTGGGGCTGGGCGTCGCCGCCGGGCTGGTGCTCGGCGCGATCGCCTGTCTGCAGTTGCCCGGTCTGCCGCCCTGGTGGGTGATGACGTTTGCGCTCGCTGCAGCCTTCGCGGCCTGGGCAGTCGGGAGCGGGCGAGGGCGCCTGGTTGCGGCTTTCGTTGTTGGCGCAATGCTGTGCGGGCTGCACGCGGCGCATGCCTTGTCGCTGCAGTTGCCGACGACGATGGAGCGCGGTGATTTCGGGGTGCGAGGGCAGATCATCGGGCTGCCGGTGCACGAGCCGCAGCGCACGGCGTTTCTGTTCCGGGTTGCCGGTGACGACGCTGTGCCCGAATCTCTGCGTGGACGTCTGTTGCGTTTGTCGTGGTACGACGATCGGCGCGAGGGCCCCGATCTCCGGCGGTATGAGCTGTACGCCGGCAGCGACTGGGCATTCACCGCGCGGCTGCGTGCGCCGCGCGGGCTGCGCAACCCCGGCTGGTTCGACGGTGAGAAGCGCGCGATGGCGCAGCGGGTCACTGCGGTCGGGTATGTGCGCAGCGCCGAGCCGGTCACGCGTCTCGAAGCCGGCGGCGGCGTGGATCGTTGGCGCGAGCGGGTCGCGACGCGGATCGATGCGGTCGTCGACCGCGACAGTGCGCGCTATGTGCGGGCGCTCGCGATCGGCGACACGCGCGGGCTCGGCGATCTGGACTGGGAGGCGTTGCGTGCGACCGGGCTGACGCATCTGATCGCGATCTCCGGTTTCCACGTCGGCATGGTCGGCGGCTTCTTCGCGCTGGTCGCGACCGGCGTGTGGTGGTGCCTGCCATGGCTGGGCCGCTGGCTGCCACGACCGCAGGCGGCGGCGATCGTCGCGTTGCTGGCGAGCACTGTCTACGCGGCAGTTGCAGGATGGGAGCTGCCCACCGTGCGCACGGTGCTGATGATCGGCGTGGTCGTGATCGCGCGGTTGGCGCGACGGCATCTGCGCATCGCCGACTCGTTGGCCTATGCCGCGATCGCCGTGGTGCTGGTCGATCCGATGTCGGTGCTGTCGGCGGGCTTCTGGCTGAGCTTCGCCGGTGTCGCCTGGCTGGTCTGGTGCCTGCCCGACGCGCGCGAGCTGTCGAAGCTGCGCGGCCTCCTGGCCTCGCAATGGGTCGCGACCATCGGCTTGTTGCCGCTGACCGTGATCCTGTTCGGACAGGCCTCGCTGGCCGGACCGATCGCCAATCTCGTCGCGATCCCCTGGTGGAGCTTGGTCGTGGTGCCGCTGGCGCTCGTCGGCACCGGACTGGAGGCGATCCACAGCGGCGCCGGCGACTGGGCCTGGCGCAGCGCGGCGTGGGCTTTCGATCTGAGCTGGCCGTTGTTCGACTGGCTGGCCGCGAGCCCGATCTCGCTGTGGTGGCTGCCCGAGCCGCACTGGCTCGCGCTGCCGCTCGCCCTGCTGGCCGCGTTCTGGATGCTCTTACCGCGCGGCGTGCCGGGGAAATGGCTGGCGACATTGCTGTGGTTGCCATTGCTGTGGCCGGATCGGCAACTGCCGCGAGAAGGCGAGGCCGAAGTGGTGGTGCTCGACGTGGGGCAGGGCCTGTCGGTGCTGATCCGCACCGCGCATCACGCGGTGCTCTACGACACCGGCCCGGCGGTGCCGGAGGCCTACGACGCCGGCGAGCGCGTCGTGGTGCCCGCGCTGCAGGCGCTGGGCGTGCGGCGGCTGGACGCGATCGTCGTCAGCCACGGTGATGCCGACCACGCCGGCGGCTTCGGCGCCGTGCAGCGACGCTTCGCTGCGCCGGTGATCTTCGCGCCGCAATGGGACCGGGTGCCGGGCGCGTCGCCATGCCTGATGGGCAGCGCCTGGCGCATGGACGGCGTGACGTTCCGCTTCCTGCACCCGGATCTGTACTTCCCCGCATTCCGCAACCCGTCGAGCTGCGTGCTGCGGGTCGAGACCGCACATGGCGCCGCGTTGCTGCCGGGCGACATCGACGATCTGGTCGAGCGTCTGCTGATCCGGCGCGATGCGGCTTCGCTCGAGGCCGATGTCGTGATCGCCGCCCATCATGGCAGCCGCAGTTCATCCGATCCCGCGTTCGTGCGCGCTACAGGCGCTGCGGTCGCGATGATGTCGGCCGGGCACGGCAACCGCTTCGGGCATCCACATGACGAGGTGGTCGAGCGCTGGACGCAGGCGGGAGCTGCGGTGGGCAGCACCGCAGGCGGTGGCGCGACCCGGTTCCGGCTGCAGGCCGGCGGCCTGGGAGTCACGCAGGAACGCGTGCGGCGGCCGCGGTTGTGGGATGCCGCGCGGCAGATCGAGCGGCGGGAACCCCGGGCCGAAGCGGCCGTGCAGGCTGGGCTATCCTATTCCCCGGATTGAACCGGCCTTCGGCCGAAGGGGTTGGCGTGCTCGAACTGGTGAAGGCTGGCGGCTGGCCGATGCTGCCCTTGCTGCTGCTGTCGGCATTCGCGCTGGCGATCATCGTCGAGCGGTTCTGGGCGCTGCGCCGCAAGGCGGTGCTGCCGCCGGGCCTGGGCGAGGAAGTCCGTGCCTGGGCCGCGCGCGGCACGCTCGATCCCGCGCACATCGAATCGCTGCGCGGGACCGCGCCGCTGGGCGCGTTGCTGGCCGCGGCGCTGGACGTGCGCAACCGCCCGCGCGAGGAGATCCGCGAGCGGGTCGAGGATGTCGGCCGCCACGTCGCGTTCCGCATGGAGCGCTATCTCAATGCGCTGGGCACAATCGCCGCCGCCGGTCCGCTGCTGGGCCTGTTCGGCACCGTGGTCGGCATGATCCAGATGTTCATGGGCGTCATGGACCACGGCGTGGGCGATGTGAACCAGCTCGCCGGCGGCATCGGCAAGGCGCTGGTGTGCGCGGCGGCGGGCATGATCGTCGCGGTGCCGGCGCTGATGTTCCATCGCCACTTCCGCGCGCGCATCGACGGCTACATCGTGCAGATGGAACACGAGGCGATCGCGCTGATGGACGTCATCGATCCGCGCAACCGCCGTGGCGTGCAGGTGCAGGCACCGGTGCAGGGCTGACCCATGCGCATCCGCGACCGCCGCGCCGAGGACAATCCGGAACTCAACCTCGTGCCGCTCATCGACGTGATCCTGGTGCTGATCATCTTCTTCGTGATCACGACGACCTTCGATGCGCGCTCGGTGCTCAAGCTCGAACTGCCGCAGGCCAATGGCGAGCGCAACGACGCGCAGGACGGCACGCTGAGTCTGTTGATCAACGCCGACGGCCGGTACTTCGTCGACGACCGCGAAGCACTGCGCACGGATGTCGAATCGCTCAAGCGCACGATCGCCGAGGTCGCCGGCGACGACCGCGAACGCACCGTGCTGCTGCGCGCCGATGCGCGCACCCCGTGGCAGGCCGTCGTGACCGCCTACGACGCGCTGGGCCAGCTCGGCTTCAAGCGCATCGCGAATGCGACCGCGCCGCAGACGGCGGCCGCGCCCGCTGCGGCCACGCAAGAGGAATGACATGAGTACCGTTGTGGACAAGGCGCAGCACGACGCGCCGACGCCGGGACCCGCGCGCGCAGATCGCGCTTGGCCGGTCTATCGCCGGCTGCTGCAGTTCGCCACCGACTATCGCGGGCTGCTGTCCGTCGCCCTGGTCGGCATGCTGATCGAGGCGGCTGCCGGCGGCGCCTTCACCAAGATGATGGAGCCGATCATCGACGAGACCTTCGTCGGCGAAAACGCGGGTGTGAACCTGTGGTTGCCGGCGGCGATCATCGGTCTGTTCGTGATGCGCGGCGTCGCCGGCTATCTGGCCGACTACAACATGGCCAAGGCCGGCCGCGGCATCGCGCGCGATCTGCGCGTGCGCGTGCTGGGCAAGTACCTGCGGCTGCCGGGCATGCGCTTCGATGCCGAGCCGGTGCCGTCGATGCTGGTGCGTCTGGGCTCGGATTCCGACCAGGTCTCGCAGGCGGCGGTCGACGCGGCCAAGGTGATGATCCAGCAGTCGCTGCAGATCATCGCCTCGCTGGTCGTGATGCTGTGGACCAGCTGGCAGGTGACGCTGACGATCCTGGTCATCGCGCCGCCGCTGTCGTGGATCATGGGTAAGGTCGCGCGTCGCTACCGCCGTGTCAGCCACAACATCCAGGACAGCTCGGCGCTGCTGCTGCAGGCCGCCGACCAGTCGCTGAGCAACCAGCAGGAAGTGAAGATCTATGGCGCGCAGGCGGCCGAGAACGCGCGCTATCGCGCGGTCGCCGATACCCACATGCGACTGAACCTCAAGGTCGAGGCGACGCGCGCGATCTCCTCGGCGGTCGTGCAGCTGATGGGTTCGGTGGGGCTGGCGCTGCTGATCGTCATCGCCGGCTACGAGGCGTCGCAGGGTCGCCTGACCGCCGGAGGCTTCGTCGCGCTGATGATCGCGATGATGGCGATCATTCCCGCGCTCAAGCAGCTGACCAACGTGCAGAACATGCTGCAGCGGGGCGTGGCCTCGGCCGAGCGCCTGTTCGAGATTCTGGATTCGGACGACGAACGCGACACCGGCTCGCGGCCGCTGGCGCGTGCGCGTGGCGAGATCGAGTTCCGCAACGTCGGCGCGCGCTACCCGGGCCAGAACGCGCCTGCCTTGCAGGACGTGAGCTTCATCGCCAGGCCCGGCACGGTGACCGCGATCGTCGGCCGCTCGGGCAGCGGCAAGTCGACGCTGATCAAGCTGATTCCGCGCTTCTACGCGCAGGCCGAAGGCGAGATCCTGCTCGACGGCCATCCGATCGACGAGTACAGGCTGGCCGATGTCCGCCGGCAGATCGCGCTGGTCGGCCAGCAGGTGATGCTGTTCGACGACACCGTGGCCGCGAACATCGCCTACGGCGAGATGGCCGGCGTGTCGCCCGACGCGCTGGACGCGGCGATCCGCGGCGCCAACGCGATGGAGTTCATCGAGAAACTGCCCAGGCAGCTCGAAAGCGGCATCGGCAGTCGCGGCGGTCGCCTGTCGGGCGGCCAGCGCCAGCGCCTGGCGATCGCGCGCGCGATGCTCAAGGACGCGCCGATCCTGATCCTCGACGAAGCCACCGCCGCGCTCGATACCGAATCCGAACGTCTCGTGCAGGACGCGCTCGAACACCTGATGCCGGACCGCACGACCCTGGTCATCGCGCATCGACTGTCGACGATCGAACATGCCGACCAGGTGCTGGTGCTCGACCACGGCCGGCTCGTGGAGCACGGCACGCACCAGCAGTTGCTCGAACAGGGTGGTCTGTACGCACGCCTGCATCGCATGCAGTTCCGCGAAGGTGACGCTGGATGAAGGCACCGCGGTACTGGTTCGACGGCAGCCGTCCGCCGCTGCACGCGCGCGCGCTCGCCCGTGTCTACGGCGCCGCATCGCGACTGCGGCTGAAATTCGTGCGGCCGCGCAAGGTGTCGAAGCCCGTGCTGGTGATCGGCAACCTGATCGCCGGCGGCAGCGGCAAGACCCCGTTGACGATCGCGATCGTCACGCGCTTGCAGGCCGCGGGCTGGACACCGGGCGTCGCCAGTCGCGGCTACGGCCGCGACGACGCCCGCACGCCGCGCTGGGTCGAGCCGGTGACCGATCCGAAACTCGCCGGCGACGAGCCGGTGCTGATCGCCGCGCGCACAGGCGCGAAGGTGCGCGTGGACGCGGACCGCGTCGCCGCTGCGAAGGCTTTGATCGCCGCCGGCTGCGACATCGTGGTCTGCGACGACGGTCTGCAGCATTACCGGCTGCGCCGCGATGTCGAAATCGAAGTCATCGATGGCGCGCGTCGCTATGGCAATGGTCTGCTGATTCCGGCCGGGCCGATGCGGGAACTCGCCGCACGCAGTGCCGGTGTCGATTTCCGCGTGCTCAACACCGGTAGCGCGACCGATGTCGCAGCCGAATTCGGCGAATGGCCGATGCGCCTGCTGACCGGTCAAGCGCTGCCGCTGGCCGGCGGTCGCGCGTTGCCGCTGTCGCGCTTCTCCGGCCAGCGTGTGCACGCGGTCGCGGGGATCGGGGATCCGGAGCGTTTCTTCGCGACTTTGCGCAGCCATGGCATCGCGATCGTTCCGCATGCCTTCGCCGACCATCACCGCTATACCGCCGAGGACCTGCGTTTCGGCAGCGATCTGCCGGTCCTGATGACCGAGAAGGACGCGGTGAAGTGCATGCGCTTCGCCGGTGAGCGCCATTACAGCGTGCCGGTGTCGGGGGAGTTGCCCGAGGCGTTCTGGATCGCGTTGCTGGATCGGTTGGCCAAGCTGCGATGAGCGAGCGCTGACCGAAAGCGCGCGGCGTGAGCCCGTCTCCTTCAGGGAGAGGGTTGGGGTGAGGGCCGACGCTCGCGATATGTACTACCCGCGCACAGCTTGTGACTCGACGGGTTTGGTTTTGCTCTATCCATCCATCGCTCCACCGTGTTGGCCGTTGCGCAGGCGCAGCAAAGCGCCCCACAGCCGCGTGCGCCGCGATCTGTGACAATTCCGGCATGAGCACATCCACCGGTTTCGTCGTCGCCATTCCCGCGCGTTACGCGTCCACCCGCCTGCCGGGCAAGCCCCTGCAGTTGCTCGGCGGCGAGCCAATGTTGCTGCATGTCGCGCGGCGTGCGCTGGCGGCCGGCGCGGACGAGGTCTGGGTCGCGACCGACGACGCCCGCGTGAGAGACGCATTGACCGGCACCGCGGTGCAGGTGGCGATGACGTCGCCCGACCATCCCTCCGGTACCGATCGCCTGGCCGAGTGCGCCGCGCTCGCGGGTTGGGACGACGCGCGCGTGGTCGTGAACCTGCAGGGCGACGAACCGTTCGCGCCGGTGTCGGGCATCCGGGCGGTCGCGGCGCTCGCATCGCAGCCAGGCGTGGATCTCGCGACGCTGTGCGCGCCGGTCGAGGACGTCGAGACGCTGCTCGATCCCAACGCGGTCAAGGTCGTGCGCGGCGCGCACGGCGATGCGTTGTATTTCAGTCGCGCGCCGGTCCCGTGGCCGCGCGATGCATTCGCGCGCAGCCGCGACGTCATGCCCGACGGCGACTGGTGGCGGCACATCGGCATCTACGGCTACCGCGTCGGCTTCCTGAAGGCGTTCGCAGCCATGCCGCCAGGGCGGCTGGAGCAGATCGAAATGCTCGAACAGTTGCGCGTCCTCGAGGCCGGGCACCGGGTCGCGGTCGGCATCGCCGCCGAACCGTTCCCACCCGGCGTCGACACGCCCGACGATCTCGCCCGCGCGGACGCGCACCTGGCGGCCGGCGGATGACCCGCCTGCTGGTGGTGTGCCTGGGCAATATCTGCCGCTCGCCGGTGGCCGAAGGCGCGCTGCGCGCGCGGATCGAGGCGGCCGGTCTGGGTCACGTCCTCGAGGTCGACTCCTGCGGCACCGGCGACTGGCATGTCGGCGACCCGCCGGACCCGCGCGCGATCCGCAGCGCCGCGGCGCACGGCGTCGACATCTCCGGCCTGCGTGCCCGCCAGCTCGACGACGCGGATTACCGCGATTTCGACGTGCTGCTGTGCGCCGACGCCAGCACCCTGCGCATCGTGCGGGAGCGCCAGCCGGCCGATGCCACCGGCGACATCGCCCTGCTGCTCGACTGGGCCGGGCAGGGCGGCGGCGACGTGCCGGACCCGTATACCGGGGACGCGGCAGGCTTCGAATCGGTCTGGCAACTGGTCGATGCGGCAGCCGCGGGGGTCGTCGCGCGGCATCGACGCGGCGCCCCGGCCGTTCGCGCATAATCCGGGCATGACCGACGCCGTGACCGCACCCGAGTTCCCGGCCAGCCTGGAGTGGCTGAACCTGACCGACCCGCTGCGTATGGCGCAGCTGCGGGGGAAGGTGTGTGCGCTCGCGTTCGTGAACCTCGCCTCGGCCTGGTCGCAGCAGCGTCTGGCGGATCTGGGCCATCTGCGTGCACGGCATCGCGAGCGTCTCAACGTCGTGGCGGTGCACGCGCCGCGGTTCGATGCCGAGCGCGAATCGCGCCGCAGCAGCAAACGCGTGCATCGCCAGCAGATCGAGTTCCCGGTCGCCCACGATCCGGATTGGACGCTGTGGCAGCACTACGGCGTCGACGCCTGGCCGACCGTGGTGCTGATCGACGGCGAGGGCCGGGTGCGCGAACGCATCGTCGGCGAGGGTGGCATCCGCGAACTCGATGCGCGCGTCAGCGCGCTCGCGGCCGAGCTCACCCCGCATGCCGTCAATGGCGATCCGATCCGCATGCGCCGCAGCGGCGAGCCGCCGTTGCCGTTGCGCTTTCCGGTCGGTCTCGCACTGGCGGGCAATTTCCTCTACGTCGCCGACAGCGGTCACCACCGCGTGCTCGAATGCGACACCAGCGGCCGCGTGCTGCGGCAGTTCGGCAGCGGCAGTCCCGGCTTCATCGACGGGCCGATGGAACTGGCCGCGTTCACCCGGCCGCACGGCATCTACGTCGAACGCGACGTGCTCTACGTCGCCGACACCGGCAATCACGCGGTGCGGCGCATCGAACTGCGCAGCGGCGACATCTCGACGATCTGCGGCGCGGGACGTCCCGGCATCACCGCCGAAGGTGCGCTGAGCGATCCGCGCGCCGTCGCGCTCGACCAGCCGCGCGACATCGTGCTGGCCGGCGACAAGCTCTACATCGCCTGCGCCGGCGACAATCGCATCTGGCGGCTCGATCTCGGCCGCTCGACGATCGAACTGCTGGCCGGCAACGGCAAGCTCGCGGTGATGGACGGCAGCGGGTCGATGGCCTCGTTCGGCGAACCGGTCTCGCTGGCCTGCGTGCAGCAGACGCTCTATGTCTGCGATGCCAGCGGGTCGGCGATCCGCAGCGTGCATACGCGCACGGGCGCGGTGTCGACGCTGGTCGGCCAGGATCCCTGGCAGTTCGGTCGCGTCGACGGTCCGCGCACCGACGCGCGGATGCAGCATCCGCAGGCGCTCGCGCTCGAGCCCGACGCGCCGGTGCTGTGGATCGCCGATGCCGGCAACGACAGCCTGCGCCGCCTGCGGCTGGGCGGCGGCGAACTCACCTCCTTCGATCTGCCGCAGCGCCTGCACGCGCCCGGCGGTCTGGCGATCGGCAGCGATGCGGTGTGGATCGCCGATACCGATGCGCACGCCGTGCTGCGGCTCGATCCCGTCAGCGGCGCCGTGCGGCACGTTCCGATAGGCGAATGACCGGGGCGCGCAAGGCGAGCAGCGGTGGCGTGATGTTCGACGGCAAGGCGTTCGTCGCTGGGCTCAGCACCGCACCGGGCGTCTACCGCATGTACGCGGCGGACGACACCGTGCTGTACGTGGGTAAGGCCGCGGACCTGCGCAAGCGCGTGGCGAGCTATTTCAACGCCTCGCCCAAGGTCACGCGGACGATGGCGATGATCGCGCAGATCGCGCGCATGGAAACCACGGTCACGCGCAGCGAGGCCGAGGCGCTGCTGCTCGAGAACCAGCTCATCAAGTCGCTCAAGCCGCGCTACAACGTCTCGCTGCGCGACGACAAAAGCTATCCCTATGTGCTCGTGACCAGCGACGACTGGCCGCGCATCGCCGTGCATCGCGGGCCGCGCAACGTGCCCGGCCGGTACTTCGGTCCGTATCCGGGCGTGACCGCGGTGCGCGAGACGCTGAACCTGATGCAGAAGCTGTTCAAGCTGCGCAACTGCGAGGACAGCGTGTTCCGCAACCGATCGCGGCCGTGCCTGCAGCATCAGATCGGCCGCTGCACGGCGCCCTGCGTCGGCATGATCTCGGCGCAGGATTACGGCGATGCGGTGCGCCGCGCGTCGCTGTTCCTCGATGGCCGCAGCGACGAGCTCACGCAGGAAGTCACGCGCGATATGGAAGCGGCGGCCGAGAAGCTCGACTTCGAAGACGCCGCGCGCCTGCGCGATCTGCTCGGCAACATGCGCAGCATGCAGGCGCGCCAGTACGTCGACGGCAAGGTGGCCGAACTCGATGTGCTCGCCTGTGCGATGCAGGGCAGTCAGGCCTGCGTGCTGCTGCTGGCGTTCCGCGACGGCCGCAACCTCGGCACGCGCGCGTTCCATCCGCGTACCAACGGCAGCGACGATCCGGCCGAAGTGCTGGCCGCGTTCGTGTCGCAGCATTACGCCGAACAAACGCCGCCGCGCGAGATCGTGCTCGACCGCGCGATCGAGGACGTCGCGTTACTCGAAGAAGCCTTCAGCGAATCCACCGGGCGCCGCGTGCAGATCAAGACCAGCGTGCGCGGCGATCGTGCGCGCTACGTGGATCTCGCGCGCCGCAATGCCGAGATCTCGTTGGCGACCGAGATGAGCAGCCAGGCGGCGCAGAACGCGCGCGCCGAATCGCTGCGCGAGATGCTCGGTCTCGCAGCGGTCGCGCAGCGCATCGAGTGTTTCGACATCAGCCACACCATGGGCGAGGCGACGGTGGCCTCGTGCGTCGTGTTCGACGCCGCCGGCCCGGTCCGTGGCCAGTACAGGCGCTACAACATCGCCGGCATCGAGCCGGGCGACGACTACGCGGCGATGCACCAGGCGCTGACCCGGCGCTTCCGCAAGGCGGCCGACGCGCGCGCGGCCGAGGTCGCTGCGGCAGAGGCGGGCACCGACGTGCCTGCGGCCGCGGAAGGCGCCGGCATCCTGCCCGACGTGCTGCTGATCGACGGCGGCACCGGACAGGTCGCGCAGGCGCGTGCGGTACTCGACACGCTCGGCATCACCGGCATCTGTCTGGTCGGCGTGGCCAAGGGCGAGGCGCGCAAGCCCGGCGACGAGACCCTGCTGCTGCCGGACGGACGGGTGCTCAAGCCCGGCGCGGCATCGCCGGGACTGCAGCTGGTGCAGCAGGTGCGCGACGAAGCGCACCGGTTTGCGATCACCGGTCATCGTGGACGGCGTCAGAAGGCGCGCACGACCAGCCGGCTCGAGGACATTCCGGGCATCGGTCCGCGCCGCCGCGCCAGCCTGCTGAAGCATTTCGGCGGTCTGGGCGGGCTCAAGGCCGCTGGCGCCGAGCAGATCGCCCAGGTCGAAGGTGTCAACGCGGCGCTCGCGCAACGCATCTATGCGACCCTACACGGGCTCGACCCCGGCCCCGGCGCCGGACACGACTGAATCCCCCACAGGCGTCCGATGAAATTCACGATTCCCACCTGGATCACGCTGATGCGGATCATGCTGATCCCGGTGCTGGTGCTGGTGTTCTATTTGCCGTTCCAGTGGACCAACTTCGCCACCGCGCTGGTGTTCGCGTTCGCGTCGATCACCGACTGGCTCGACGGCTGGATCGCGCGCAAGTACCACCAGTACTCCGCATTCGGCGCATTCCTCGATCCGGTGGCCGACAAGCTGATGGTCGCCGTCGCGCTGTTCCTGATCGTGCAGGGCCACCCGACGCCGTGGATGGCGTTCTGGGCGGCGGTGATCGTGGGCCGCGAGATCGCGGTGTCCGCGCTGCGCGAGTGGATGGCCGAACTCGGCCAGCGTGCGACGGTGCGCGTCGCAGCGATCGGCAAGATCAAGACCATCGCGCAGATGGTCGCGCTGCTGTGCCTGCTGTACTCGGTCACGCCCGACCAGCCGCCGCGTCCACTGCCGTGGCTGGGCCGCGAGATCTTCATCATCGGCGACTGGCTGCTGGCGATCGCGGCGATCCTCACGCTGTGGTCGGGCCTGCTGTATCTGCGTGCCGCATGGCCGATCATGCGCGCTGCGGAAAAGAACAAGTATTGACACCCCGGTGGCGATGGGTAGAATTTCGCCTCCCAAGCGGGAATAGCTCAGTTGGTAGAGCGCAACCTTGCCAAGGTTGAGGTCGAGGGTTCGAGCCCCTTTTCCCGCTCCAGTTTCGAAGACGAAGCCCCGGGTTGTACGCGGGGTTTCGTTTTGTCGACAGGACCCAAAGTCCTGCACGGCGTCACCGGCCTGGTGGCAGAGTGGTTATGCAGCGGATTGCAAATCCGTGTACGCCGGTTCGATTCCGACCCAGGCCTCCAGCCGGCGCACCACACGGGTCGCAGGCGGGTTACAATTCGGTTCCAAGCGGGAATAGCTCAGTTGGTAGAGCGCAACCTTGCCAAGGTTGAGGTCGAGGGTTCGAGCCCCTTTTCCCGCTCCAGTTCGAAAGGCCCTGCAGATGCGGGGCTTTTTCGTATCTGGCGCCGCGCGATCGACGCGGCGGTTCCAATCGACCGCGCGCTGGGGCACGCTGTCGACCGCCTGCCCGGATGGCGAAACTGGTAGACGCACCGGACTTAAAATCCGTTGGCCGCAAGGTCGTGCCGGTTCGATTCCGGCTCCGGGCACCATCGTCGGACGCTGCGTTTGCGGACCGACTTCGCAGTTCCCTCGCAGCCCCCACGGATCGACGCGTGTCTTCACGGGCGCATGCGCGCGGCCGGTCCAGGGTGCGATCACAGCGGATGCAGCGCTGGTCGGCGGGAGGAACGGGTACGCCGCCGGCGTGCCCCGGGACGGGCGCCACCACGATGATTTCGAGACTCCGGAACAATTTCCAATTGGCCATCATCACCCTGCTCGGGTCGGTGACCGCGGTCGTGCTCGGCAGTTTTCTGGTGTGGCGACTCGCACGCGGTGACTGGGGCGTCGCGGCGCTGGATGCAGCCGTTGTCGTCACGATGGTCGCGATCGTACGGCTGGCGTGGCGCGAGGGGCGCACCGAACGCGCGGGCGCGTGGATGGTGGTGTTCAATTCCGGTTTCGCGATTCTCGCGTGCCTGACCCTCGGTCCGGCGGCGAGCGGCTGGGTCTACGTCGCGCTGATGACCAGTTTCTATCTGGCGCCGTTACGCGTGGCGACCTGGAGCGGCGCAGTGCTGTTGCTGGTCGCGTCGGCGACGCTTTTGTGGCGCGACGTCGGTCCGTACCACATCAGCACGCTGGTGACGTGGTCGCTGGTGTACGGCTTCTCGCTGGTGTTCGCGCGGCGGCTGCGTACGCACAGCGATTCGCTGGAACTGCTGGCGAGCGTCGATCCGCTGACGCGCATTCCCAACCGCGGCATGCTCGAAGCCGATCTGCGGCATGCGATCGCGACCGGCCAGAGCGGTCGTGCAGGCCTGCTGGTCCTCGACATCGATCGCTTCAAGACCGTCAACGACACCTTCGGCCATGCGGCCGGCGACACGGTGCTGATCGATCTCGCGGTGCTGCTGCGCGAGGAATTGCGACAGGGCGATTCGGTCTATCGCTTTGGCGGCGAGGAGTTCGTGATGTTGTTGCCGGTGCTGTCGGAGCAGGCGCTGACACGCGCGGCTGAGCGCGTGCGCGATGCGGTGGCGACGCGCCTGGTCGGTCCCGGAGGACGGATCACGGTGGCGGTGGGCGGCGCGATGCTGTCGGCGGAGCGCGACTGGCAGGACTGGTTCGCACGTGCGGATGCATCGCTGTACCAGGCCAAGCGCGCAGGCGGCAACACGATCCACATCGCGGAACCGCTCTGAGGACGGACCGTCAGCTCTGGCTGGCGTGGTGCGCGACGCCGGCCGGCGCGTCGCGGTCTTCCCAGTCGGGTGCAGCAGGACGCACGCGCGCGGCACGCACGCGGCGCACCGCGGACAGCCTGCGCCGCCAGCGCAGCAAGGCGCCCAAGATCGACAGCAATGCCAGCGCTGCGGCGAGCACCACGACCCAGGGCGCGAGCCCCGCGAGCGGGGAGAGGATCGATCCGGCCGTGTTGCGCAACGCGAGCGAGAACACGGCGCCCGTGATCAGGATGTAGGTCGGCAGCACGAGCACGCGCCAGATCGTGCGGGGCGAGATCATGAGGCGCTCCCCGTTTCGGCCGGTGACGGTCCGACGACGGGCGCCGCATCAGGCAGGCCGCGCATCGTGCGGAAGTGCGAAGCGGCCGCGGCGCGTGCCGTATCCCAGTCGATCGCGCGCGGGATCAATTCCCACTGCGCACGCAGCACGGGTTCGAGTTCATGCCAGTCCGCGTCCGGTCGGTCCGCATGGACGGCACGCGTCATCTCCGCAAGGATCACCGGGTTGTAGGGAGGCAGCGACATGGACGTTCGACAGGCACGTGGGATTCGGATCGACAGTAGGCAGCGGCCCGCCAAACCGCCGTGAAGCGGCGGCGCGCGCAACGGAACATTCAGTTTCGACTGGCCGTGTGCGGAGGCGCTCCCTACCATGCGTACAACGCGCCGCACGGGGCCGACCGGCCTGCAGCTGGCTTTCACCGTCGTCCGGGGAGGATGACGCGCCGGACGCCACGTTCCGGCGGTTCTGCAAGGGAGTCCAATGGGCCGCTATCTCACATTCGCACTCTGCGTCGTCATGGCGCTGGTCTCGATCGCCTTGGCGTCGCTGCACCAGTCGGTGGGCTGGGCGATCGCGGCGGTGCCGCTGCTGGCCCTGACGGTGCTGGGCACCGTCGATCTGCTGCAGACGCGCGCGACGCTGCGCCGCAGCTATCCGCTGACCGCGCATTTCCGTTACGGCCTCGAAGCCTTCCGACCCGAGATCCGCCAGTACTTCATCGAGGACGACCAGGACGAGGTGCCGTTCTCGCGCCAGCAACGTGCCCTGGTCTACCAGCGGGCGAAGAACGTCAGTGACGTGGTGCCGTTCGGCAGCGAACTGCCGATGTACGGCACGCAGTACGAGTGGATCAACCATTCGCTGGTGCCCGCGCATGCCGAGTCGCACGACTTCCGTGTGCCGGTCGGCGACGAACGCGCGCAGCCGTATACCGCGAGCATCTTCAACATCTCGGCGATGAGTTTCGGTTCCCTGTCGGCGAACGCGATCCGCGCACTGAATCTCGGCGCGAAGCGCGGCAACTTCTTCCACGACACCGGCGAAGGCGCGATCTCGGAGTATCACCGCGAGCACGGCGGCGATCTGGTCTGGGAAATCGGCTCGGGCTACTTCGGCTGCCGCGATGCCAAGGGCCGCTTCGACGAAGACCTGTTCGCGCGCCACGCGGCCGAGCCGCAGGTGCGCATGGTCGAGCTGAAACTCTCGCAGGGCGCCAAGCCCGGCCATGGCGGCATGCTGCCCGGCGCCAAGGTCACGCCGGAAATCGCGGAAACGCGGGGCATTCCGGTCGGCCAGGATTGCGAGTCGCCGGCCGCGCACACCACGTTCTCCACGCCGCTCGGGCTGCTGGAATTCGTCGACCGCATGCGCACGCTGTCGGGCGGCAAGCCGGCGGGCTTCAAGCTCGCGATCGGGCATCCCTGGGAATGGTTCGGCATCGCGCGCGCGATGCTCGACAGCGGCATCCTGCCGGACTTCATCGTCGTCGACGGCGCCGAGGGCGGCACCGGCGCGGCGCCGTCGGAGTTCATCAACCATGTCGGCCTGCCGCTGCAGGAAGCGCTGATGCTGGTGCACAACACGCTGGTCGGCATCGGCCTGCGCGACCGCATCCGCGTCGCCGCGGCCGGCAAGATCACCAGTGGGTTCGACATCGCGCGCACGCTGGCGATGGGCGCGGACTGGTGCAACGCGGGCCGCGGTTTCATGTTCTCGCTCGGCTGCATCCAGTCGCGCACCTGCCATACCGACCAGTGCCCGACGGGCGTGGCCACGCAGGATCCCGCGCGCTGGCGCCTGCTCGACGTGCCGGACAAGGCCAACCGCGTCTTCCACTTCCATCAGAACACGCTCAAGGCGCTGCGCGACATGATCGGTGCGGCCGGACTGGAACATCCGATGCAGATCGGCCCCGAGCACATCCTGCGCCGCGTCTCGCCGACCGAAGTGCGTTCACTGGCGGCGCTGTATCGCTTCCTGGAGCCGGGCGAGCTGCTGACCGGCGTGCCCGAGCACGCGGTGTTCAAGACCTTCTGGCCGAGCGCGCGCGCCGACAGCTTTGCGCCGCCAGCGCGCGCATCGGCGATGCATGTCGCCAAGCGGACCCACTGAGTCCGATGCGCACGCCGGCGATCGATCGCCTGCGTGCGTCGTCCCAGCGCACGCTGGGACCCATCGTCGCCGTCGATTCCAGTTCCAGATGGGCCCAGCGTGACCGGACGTGCGTCCGTCGAGCGCCGCTGGGGCGACGGCAGCTGAAGCTCTAAGAGACAGGCGCTCTCAGTCCAGCAGTGCCAGCAACCGCTCCGTCGGCCTGCCGATGACCGCGCGCTCTCCGTGCACCAGGACCGGCCGTTCGATCAATTCGGGATGCCGAACCATCGCCTCGACGATCGCATCGTCATCGAGCGCTGCATCGGCGAGTCCGAGTTCGCGATACGCATCCTCGCCGGTGCGCAGCAGGTCGCGGGGCGCGATGTCGAGGCGCCGCAGCAGCGTGCGGAGTGCGTCTGCGTCGAGCGGCGTGTCGAGATAACGCACGACGTCCGCCTCGATGCCGCGCGATTGCAGCAGCTCGAGCGCGGCGCGCGATTTCGTGCAGCGCGGGTTGTGCAGCAGGGTCCAGGTGTCGGTCATGTCGGTGGAAGATCCGCAGTGGCTGACGTACCGCTGTGCCGGGCGACGACGGCGGTCGCGGTGACGTCGGCGGTGGTGTTGGCGACGGTGGCGAATGCATCGGGCAGCGTGTCCACGGCGAGCAGCACGCCCAATGGTTCGATCGGCAGGCCCATCGCCTGCGTCACCGGCAGGTTGTTGGTCATGAAGCTCACCTGGCCCGGCAGGCCGACCGAACCCATGCTGATGACGATGCTCAGGCCGACCGCGATCGCGAGCTCCGCGGGTCCCAGCGCTGCACCGTACATCCAGGCGATGAACACCACGACGCTCAGGTACTGGGTGGGGCTGGCGATGCGGAACAGCGACACCGCCATCGGCAGCACCAGCGAGGTCACCGCCAACGGATAGCCCAGACGGTTGCGTGCGCTGTCGATCATCACCGGCAGTGATGCGAGCGAGGACTGCGTGCTCGCGGCGATCGCCTGCACCGGCAGCAGTGCGGCCGCGAAGCGCGGCAGGCGCTCGCCGGCCACGGTCACCGCGACGACGTACATCAGCAGCGTGATCGCGACGTACAGCACGCACTGCAGCGCTATGTAGTAACCCAGCGCGGTCAGCACGCCGAGGCCGACGTGCGCGCAGACCGCGAGCACCAGCGCGAACACGCCCACCGGCGCCGCCCATAGCACCCAGCGCACGACGACGATCATCGCGTCGCCGATCGTGCGCACCAGATCGAGCATGCGTTCGCGGCGCTCGGGTTCGAGCCGGGTCAGCGCGAAACCGAAGAACATCGAGAACACGACCAGTGGCAGCATCGCGCTGGCGGCCGCCGCGGCGATCGCGTTGCTGGGGATCACGCTGGTGATCCACAGGCCGAAGCTCGGCGCCTGCGGCAGGACTTCGGGTGCCTGGATCGCGGCGCGGAACGCGCTGACGAGGGCGTCGTCGCGCGGCACCAGCGACAGCAACGCCGGCGCGGCGATCGCGGCGAAGGTGCCGCAGACCGCGAGCAGCACCGCGAACGTCGCCATCGCCATGCGCGCGTTGCGGCCCGACGCCGCGGCATCGGCCGCGCCGTTGATGCCGACCACGACGAGCGCCGCCACCAGCGGCACCACGGTCATCTGCAGCGCGTTGAGCCAGAGCTTGCCGATCGGCTGCGCGAACTCGGCGACCCGCAGCGCGGTATCGGCGTTCCAGGCCGCGAGCGAGAGACCCACGACCGCGCCGGCCAGCAACGCCAGCAGCACGCGGACCGAGGCGGGAAGGGTGCGACGTGCGGGAACAGCTTCGGTCATGGCGCGCGGCCGGTTCGACGGACCGCAGCAGCATGCCATGCGGCGTGACGCCGGCGCGGCCATCGATGCATCAAGGCCGCGTCGCCAGATCGAGCGCGAGCGTGTCACGGATACCGTCGACGAAACCCGCCCGCAGGTACAGGGCCTTCGCGCGCGGATTGTGGTGATGCACTTCCAGCCGCAGCACGGCGACGCCCCAGGTGCGCGCCTGCGTGCTGGCCAGTGCGAGCGCCTGCGCGCCGAGCCCACGGCCGCGTGCGGCGGGCGCGATGTAGAGCTCGTCCAGCAGGGCGTGGTGGCCGCCCTGTTCGAGACTGAAACCGCGGGTCAGCGCCATGTAACCGTCGGCGCCATCTGCGCCGAGCAGCAGCAGCGCACCGCAGCCGGGATCCGACAGCAGCGCCGACACCGCGCGCGGCGTGGCGACGTCGTCGAAGTGCAGGCGGTCCTCGCTGTAGAACGCCCGCATCATCGCCAGCACCGCGGGCAGATCGTCGAGCGTGGCGATGCGCGAGACCAGCGGCGTCGCGGGGCTCATCGCGGCAGCGCCGGCAGCTGCCAGGCGGCCTGCAGACGCGTGTATTCGGCGTCGGGCAGCAGCACGAAGCGCGGCGTGCGCGCCGGGTCCAGCCAGCCGAGCAGAACGTCCATCGCCGCATCGCTCATCGCGGTGCAGCCGGCCGTGGTCTCGTCGGGGCGGCGCAGCAGGTGGGCGAAGATGCAGCTGCCACGGCCGGCTTCGCCTTGCGCGTTGTGTTCGATGACGAAGCCCTGGCGGTAGCGCACGTCGCCGTCGTTGTGCAGGTCGAGACGCATGCGCTCGCTGGAACCCGCCACTGCGGCCGCGCCGACGTCGCGCTCGTCGACGATGCGGTTGTAGAGCGGCGAGGCCGGCACGTCGATGCAGTAATGCGAGGCCTGCATCGGCAGGTAGGGCAGGGCGCCGATACCGGTGGGGGCGTAGCCGAAGGCCTCGCCGATCGCGAACACACCGGCCGGTGCGCGGCCGTCGCCTTCGCGTTTCTGTGGTTCGCCCGTTTGCGCCGGATGCAGGCCGATGCCCCAGCCACCGCCGCTGCGGCCCAACATCACCGGCACCGCATCGCCCACCGCACGCCAGGCGCCGTCGCCGTCGCGTTCGAAGCGCTGCATCCGCGCCTGCGCGGCGTCCCAGTCGGCGGCGGTCACGACGACGAGCTGCTGCGCACCGGTCAGCGGCGCTGCAGCCGGCGTCCGTGTGGTGCCGCAGGCGGCGAGCAGCAGAGTGGCCAGCAGCAGCGCGGCGCCCGCGGCGCGTCGAGGGAATCGGGGCATGGGAACGTCCTCTGGAGTCATGGATCGAGCAGGCGGCGCATGCGCGCCTGATGGTCGGCGAGTCGGGCCTGCCGGCCGGGCATCGCGCACAGCTGCACGATGACGACATCGAGCAGCTGCTGCAGCGCGCTGTGATAGAGCAGCATCGCGACATGTGGCCGGGCGTCGTGCGCCGAGACCAGCAGCGCATGGTCGGCGCGAGCGCGCAGCGGATTGCTGGAGTGCCGCGTCGCCGACAGCACACGTGCGCCGCGTTCGTGTGCGAGCTTCGCGAGTTGCAGCAACGCCGGCTGCTGGCCCTGTTCGGAGAACAGCGCCAGCAGGTCGCCTTCGCCGAGGCCGGCGACCTGTGCGGCGGCGAGTGCAGGGTCGGGGTGGTAGGCCGCGGCGACGCCGAGCAGCGACAGCCGCAGCGCGAACGCGCGCGCGGCGAGGTTGTCCTCGCCCGAGCCGACCACGACCACGCGTCCGGACGCATGCAGTGCAGCCGCGATCGATTGCAGGCCGGATTCGGGATTGATCGAACGCGTCGCGGCTTCGGCCTGGCTCTTGCCCTGCCACAACGCGTCCGCGACTGCGGGCACGTCGACCGTAGCTGCGGGCGCGACGGCGATCGGCTCGCGTTCGCGCGCGACCGATTCGCCGACCGAGAATTTCAGATCCGGATAGCCGCGGAAGCCGAGTTTCTGGCTGAACTTCACCACGCTCGACTGGCTGATGCCGAGCGCACCGGCGAGCTGCTGCGAAGAGTAGTCGCGCAGCAGATGCGCGTTCTCCAGCACGAAGTCACCGATGCGGCGCTCAATCGCCGACAGCCGGTCGCGTTCGGCGCGGATCTTCAGCAGCGGCGAGGCCATCTGCACGTCAGCAGGCGATGGGCTGCACGTCGCGGATCGACACGATGCCGAGCCCCGGCGCATCGCCGATCGAGATCTCGGCATCGTCGAACGCGACGCCACCCTCGACCGGATTCCAGGCGCACAGCGAAGGGCCGTCGAGATCGACCTTGGTGATGACGTCGGACTTGGCGACGGCCAGATGCGCCGCCGCGGCGACGCTGATGCTGGTCTCGATCATGCAGCCGATCATGCAGTCGACGCCATGCAGGCCGGCGATGTCGGCGAGCTTGATCGCATTCGAAAGGCCGCCGGTCTTCATGAGTTTGATGTTGACGATGTCGGCCGCGCGCATGCGGATCAGTTCGATCAGTTCCACCGGGCCGAACACGCTTTCGTCCGCCATCACCGGCACGTGCACGCGATCGGTGACGTACTTCAGGCCGGCGAGATCGTGGGCCTTGACCGGTTGCTCCAGCAGTTCCGGTTCGATGCCCGCATCTTCGAGCTGGCGCATCGCATGGACGGCCTGCTTCGGCGTCCAGCCCTGGTTCGCATCGAGGCGCAGCAGCGCGCGGCCGTCGACCGCGGCATGGATCGCGCGGATGCGTTCGAGATCCACGCCGAGATCCTTGCCGACCTTGATCTTCAGCGCGCCGAAGCCGCGATCCACCGCCGACAGCGCATCGGCGACCATCTTGTCGATGTAGTCGACGCTGATCGTGATGTCGGTGCTGATCACCGGATCGCCGCCGCCGAGGATGCGGTACAGCGGCGCACCATGCAGTTGTGCGAACAGATCGTAGAGCGCGATCTCGACCGCGGCCTTGGCGCTGGTGTTGCGCTCGAGCGCGGTCTGCACGAGACGCGTCAGCGCGTTGAAATCTGCGATCTCGCGGCCGACCAGTCGTGGCGCGATGACGGTCGAGATCGCCGCGACGATCGCGCCGTGAGTATCGCCGGTGATCACCGCGGTCGCCGCGGCCTCGCCGTAGCCGATGTGGCCGGTGTCGGTGTGGATCGACACGATGATGTCGTCGACGCTCTCCACGGTGCGCAGCGCGGTCTTGAACGGCGTCTTCAGCGGCACGCGCACCATGCCCAGCTGGATGTCGGTGATCTTCATGGAAGTCCGGTGAGGTGCACGCGTCAGCGCACGCGCTGGATGCTGGTGATGCGGTCGATGGTGGTGCCGTCGGCGCCGGACAGCAACGGCGTGACCGGCGTGACCACCACGCCGTTGAGTGGCAGACGCGCGATCGCACCGCCGGCGTCGCGCACGCTCATGCCGGCGGTGTCGTGGATCACCCAGGGCTCGCCATCGACGTGGCCGATGACCATCATCACGTGGCCCGGAATGAACACCATGTCGCCCACGTCGGCGTCGCGCAGCAGTTGCAGCCGCTGTGCATGCGGCGTGTCGGCCGGCACTTCGATGCGGTTCAACGCCGGGCTCGTCGCTTGTGCGCTGGTATTGCGGGGCAGCAGGATGCCGACGCTGCGGTAGATCTCCGACACGAAGCCGCTGCAATCGCGCGCGTTGTATGCGTGTCCCCAGCCGTAGCGTTCGCCGAGGAACTTGAAGGCCTGGCGGATCAGCGCGGCGCGCGTGTAGGGCAGCACGTCGTCGGCCACCTCGGCGGACGCCGGAAGCAGCGCTGGCGAAAACGACAGCGCACCATCGTCAGCGCGCACGGGCAGTTCGACGATGTCACCGAATGCCGGCACCTGCCCGTGCAGCACGCGCGTCGCGCCCCAGTCGGCACGCGGCACGCGCACGCCCATCTCCAGCTGCACGTCCGAGACCGCCGGTGCCTCGGGTGTGAAGACCGTGCGCGCGGTGGCGCCGGTGACGACGATACCGTCGGCTGCACGCGCCGCGTATCCGGCGACCGCATCACGCGTGCCGATCGCGATGTGCGTGGTCTCGACCCAGGCGCGATAGCGCTCGCTGACCACGAACAGCCAGTCGCCGTCGCGGCTGGCATGCAACACCGCGACCGGCGCACCGGGGAACAGGGCATCTTCCTGGAAGCGGTCGATGTCGGTGTCGCCCGGGCGGCTGAAGACGCGGGTCGCGGTCGGAAATGCGCGCAGGTTGGCGCGGCGCACGACGAGGCCGAAACGCGGCGTCACCTGCGCGGGCAGGGCGTCCAGCGCCAACGCATCCATCCAGCCATCGAGCGTCGCGGCATCGACCTGGCCGTCGACGGTGAAGCGTGGCGCCGTGGGACGCGTCGACAGCGCTTCGATCCAATCGGCGACCGTGCGCCGATCGAGTCGATCGGGTAGGGCGAGTGGATCCTGGATCGACGCATCATCGCGCCGCATTGCCATGTTCTGCGCGTCGATCGCGGCGGCGTCGAGGACCACGGCATCCGGTGCGTCGAGTCGCGCGATCCAGTGTTCCGGCGACAGCATCGATGCGCTCAGGCCCGGAATCGCCGGCGACGCCGCATGCGTCGCGCCGGGTGCCGGCAGCAGTGCGGCGAGCGTCAGCAGCGTGGCGAGGAGGGCGCGCGTGGCGAACGGGGACAGTCGGTTGAAGCGCATTGCGGCTCCTGCGGTCGGCGCGCATGCACGCGCGCCGGTCTGCGATCGAGGCTTTGAGAATATTTGTTTTCAGCGTCAGAACAAGGCGGAATAATTAATTGACATCGATTCATGGTGGGTGTTAATCACGTGGTCATACCCGTCCGGTAAGGGGGCCCTCCGGGGCGGCCGGGTTGCTACCGATCTCGGCCGCACCGGTGTGACCTGCCGGTTGCGCGCGCCGTGTCGCCACGCCAACCGGGGAGTCCGTTCCGCATGTCCTGCCAGCCCACGTCGCCACCGCCCGTCCTCCGTCGCCTGAGCGCTGCGCTGCTGCTGGCGCTGGCCATGCCCGCAATCGTCCATGCGCAGACGTCCACCGCGGACGAACGCGTCAGCACGCTCGACCAGGTGCAGGTGACCGGCTCGCGCATCGCGCGCACCGAGATCGAGGGTCCGGCGCCGGTCACGGTGATCACCGCCGAAGACATCCAGAAGCAGGGCTTCAGCACGGTCTGGGAATCGCTGGGCACGCTGACCCAGTTCACCGGCAACACGCTCAACGAATCCGACCAGACCGGCAATTCGCCGAACGGGCAGTTCATGAATCTGCGCGGGCTGGGGCCGGGCTACCAGCTGATCCTGCTCAACGGCCAGCGTCTGGCCGACTACCCGCAGCCCTACGGTTCGAACGGCACCGCGGTGAGTCTGGGCAGCATTCCGGCGGCGGCGATCGAGCGCATCGAGGTGATGAGCGGCGGCGCCTCGGCGATCTACGGATCGGACGCGGTCGCCGGCGTCGTCAACATCATCACCAAGGAAAATTTCAGCGGCGACACCATCCGCCTGCGCGGCGGTACGACGACGCAGGGCGGTGGCGATACCGGCCTGTTCCAGTGGACCGGCGGGCGCACCGGCGACCGCTGGAGCCTGACCTACGCGATCGAGCGGCTCGACCGCGAGGAGATCGTCGCCTCGCAGCGCGATCTCACCTATCTGGCGCATCCGCAGTACCGCACCAACCCCGAACGGCCGACCGCATCGATCAGCGGCGTCTATTTCCGCGCCGGCCAGAACTACCTGTGGCGCAACGATGCCGGTGCGCTGTCGCCGTCCTACCAGGCGCTGCTCGAAGCGTGCGATGCGACCAATCCGGATTTCGTGCCCTTCCATTCGGCCACGACCGTCGCCGTGCCCAACCGCTGCGGCGCGCTCGGGTACTACGACGCGCGCTCGATCCAGAACGCCTACGGCAAGACGTCGGCCTACGTGTCGGGCAGCTTCGACTTCAGCGACACGCTGACCGGTTATGCACAGCTGCTGGGCAGCGATTCCAACGACAAGAGTTCCAGCCAGACGCATTACTACATCGGCGAAGGCCCGTTCACCGAGCGCGACCCCGTGCGCGGCCTGGTGACCGCGCAGCGCATCTTCCTGCCCGACGAAGTGGGCGGCACCAAGTACATCGAGTACGACGAACGTGCGTGGTCGATCAACGCCGGCCTGCGCGGCACGCTGGCCGATGGCCGTTTCGACTGGGACGCGAGCCTGACCTCGTCGCGCTTCGAGATCACCACCACGCGCCCGCGCTTCCTCACGCGCGCCGTGCGCGACTACTACATGGGTCCGGTGCTGGGTATCGCGCCGGACGGCAACGAAATCCGCGAGTTCTACACCGATCGCCTGTTCGCACCCGGCTCGGCCGCGTTGTACGACCGGCTCACCACCACGGTGGTCAGCGATGGCGTGTCGAAATCCGACCAGGCGCAGTTCGTCTTCAGCGGTCCGCTGTTCGATCTCCCGGCCGGTCCCTTGCAGATGGCGGCCGTCGTCGAAGCGGCCAAGCAGGAGTATTCGCTGACGCCCGACCCGCGCACGACCGTCGACTACACCGGGCCGGACCGCGTCTACAACCTGACCAGTACGCCCGGCGGTGGCCCCCGCAACCGCTACGCCGCCGGTCTGGAGTTCCGCGTCCCGGTCTTCTCCAGCCTGGATGCCACGCTCGCCGGCCGTTACGACAAGTACGACGACGTCACATCGGTCGACGATGCGATCACCTGGCAGGCGGGCCTGGAATGGCGGCCGTTCCGCAACCTGCTGCTGCGCGGGGCGCACGCGACCAGTTTCCGCGCGCCCGATCTGCTGTGGATCTACGCCGGCACCACGGGGTCCAATCCGATCGTCGACGACGAATACCTGTGCCGGCTCAACGGCATCGCCGCCGAGACGCCCGCCTGCACGGCGGCATTCAATTACCAGACCTACATGACGCAGTCGTCGAACCCGCTGCTCGAAGAAGAGAAGGGCAAGTCGACGACGCTGGGCGTGGTGTGGGACGTGCTGCCGACCCTGTCGGCGAGCGTCGACTGGTATCGCATCGAACTCGAAGGCCGGGTGCAGGCGCTGTCGAACAGTTACTACCTCGAACAGGAAGCGAACTGCCGCCTCGGTCGGGATCGCAACGGCGGCGCGGTCGATACGAGTTCGCAGGCCTGCCAGTTCTATGCCGGCGCCGTGCAGCGCGTGGTGTCGGACCTCAATCCCGAGGGCCGCATCACCCGTTTCGCGACCTATCCGATCAACGCCTCGCTGATGCGCACCGAAGGCCTCGACGCGTCGTTGCGCTACGGGCTCGACCTCGGCCGCTGGGGCGATCTGAACCTGCAGGCCGGCTACACCCACGTGCTCGAATTCGAGGTTGCGCAGTTCGGCGACGAAGCGCCGCGCGACGTGCGCAGCACCGTCGAATACAACAGCCAGCGCAGCCGCGCCAACTGGCGCGCCAGCTGGTCGACCGATGACTGGAACACCAGCCTCTACGGCTACCGCTACGGCAGCCGGCCGAACTACAACGGCAACGTGCTGCCGGGCCGCACGTCGGGCTACGTGATCTGGAACGCCGACGTCTCGCGACGCATCACCGACGACTTGACGCTCGGCATCAGCGTGCTCAACCTGCTCGACGAGATGCCGCCGCGCGATGATTCCCACACCGCGTGGCCGTATTTCGCCAGCAGCTACAGCGCGATCGGGCGCCAGGTGTTCGCCAACATCACCTTCGATTTCTGACGGCGGTGCCTACGCGCAGCGCGCGCTGGTTGCTGATCGCCTGCTTCGCTGTCGTGGGGCAGGCCGGCGCGCGCGAGACGCAGGTCGATGCTGGACGGCTCGCATCACTGGTCGACGAGGCGTTCGCGCGCTACGCGCTGCCCGGGATCGCGGTGGGTGTCGTCGTCGAGGGCGAGGTGGTGTTGCGGCACACGCGCGGCGAACTGCGCGCCGGGCAGGGCGAGCCGGTCGATGCGGCCACGCTGTTCAAGATCGCATCCAACAGCAAGGCGATGACCGCGGCGGTGCTGGCCCGCCAGGTCGATGCCGGCCTGCTGCGCTGGGACGATCCGGTGGTGCGGCACCTGCCGGATTTCCGCATGGCCGACGACTGGGTCACGCGCGAGATCCAGGTCCGCGATCTGCTGATCCACAACAGCGGACTCGGCCCGGGCGCCGGCGATCTGATGCTGTGGCCGTCACCGAACCGCTTCACGCGCGCGGAGGTCATCCACGGCCTGCGCCATCTGCAGCCGCGCTGGAGCTTCCGGTCGCGCTACGCCTACGACAACACGCTCTACATCGTGGCCGGCGAAGTCGCCGCCGCCGTCGCCGGCGTGCCGTTCGATGTGCTGGTGCGGCGTGAAGTGTTCGAACCGCTCGGCATGACGCGCTGCCAGGCCGGCAGCTGGTCGCGCGATGCGGTCGGCAATATCGCCCAGCCGCACGCACGGACGGGCGACCGCAATGTCGTGGTGCGCGCCGACGGCGCGACGATTCCCGACGAGCCGATGATGGCGGCAGGCGGACTGCGCTGCAGTCTCGACGACATGCTGCGCTGGGCGCAGGCGTGGCTCGACACCGGCACTGTGCAGGACGACCGCCCGTGGCTGTCGCAGGCGCAGCGCGATGCCGTGTGGACGGCGCACATGCCGATGCCGCTCAGCGCGCGCATGCAGTCCTGGGATCGCAGCCATTACTCGGCCTACGGCTACGGCTGGCGGCTGACCGATGTCGACGGCACGTCGAAGGTCTCGCACACCGGCACGCTCAAAGGCATGTACTCCGCGCTGACGCTGCTGCCCGAGCGCGGCGTCGGCATCGTCGTGCTGATCAACGGCGATGCGGACGAGGCGCGCACGGTGTTGATGCAGGCACTGGTCAAGCAGTTCAGCGCTGCACGCGGGCCGCACGATGTCGCGGACTACGCCGGTCTGCTCGCCGCCGAACGTGCCGACAGTGGCGCGTCCGGGTCCGGTACGCGAGGCCCGGCGCGCGCGCCGACCGCGGCCGAGACTGCGAACGTCGTCGGGCGCTGGCGCGATCCGTGGTTCGGCAGCGTCGACGTGTGTCCGCAAGGAGATGGACTGCGCTTCGTCTCCGAACGTTCGCCAAAGCTGCACGGCGACGTCGTCGCCGTCGATGGCCGGCTGCAGGTGCGCTGGCGGGATGACGACGTCGACGCGTGGCTGATCGCATCGCCAGCGCAGGGCAGCGCGAGCGCGCTGCACATGGCCAAGGTCGATCCGGATGCCGATTTCAGCTACGACTTCGAGGATCTCGCGTTCGTGCGCGAAGGCGATTGCCGGTAGCGGCTGAAAAGGCCGGGATCGAGCTCGGCACAAACGAAAAACCCCTGCATTTCTGCAGGGGTTTTCGTTTGCAAATGGCGGAGCGGACGGGACTCGAACCCGCGACCTCCGGCGTGACAGGCCAGCATTCTAACCAACTGAACTACCGCTCCAAGGCGCGAGATTCTACATGAAACTCGGGACTTGGGAAGAGGCTGTACGCACTTTTTTTCGCGATGTTCGAGGTGGCATCGATCCGGGTCGCAACGCCGATCGGTGATTGCGTTCTCGCACATTGGGTGTCGTCGCAGGTGATGCGCTCTGACGTATCGAAACGACAGGCGGGCGTATGCCGATCACACCCGATTCGCAGACGCGCGAATGCACGCTCCAGGCGGAATGCCCCGATCGTCGTGGCGGCTGATCGTGCGCCGCTCGATGTCGACGCGCCCGCCGGTGACCAGGTGTTCGAATGACATCATCGATGCAAGAACCGGCGCCAACGATGTTTCCAGAAGGGCGCACACGGAACATCGATCCGGCGAGCGGGCCTGTCGTGTCGATGCGTGCGCCCGGAACACCGGCATCGATCGCGCAGTGCCCGCTCCGCACCGCAGGTCTCGAAAGAAAAACGCAGCCCACAAAAAACCCCGCATCTCTGCAGGGCTCTTTGCTTGTAGATTGGCGGAGCGGACGGGACTCGAACCCGCGACCTCCGGCGTGACAGGCCAGCATTCTAACCAACTGAACTACCGCTCCGCGCTTTGAAACTCTTGGTGGGTGCTGAGGGTTTCGAACCCCCGACCCTCTCCGTGTAAAGGAGACGCTCTACCGCTGAGCTAAGCACCCATGCGGAACAATCGAGCCGCTTACTTTACTGCATCCTTGAGCGCCTTGCCAGCCTTGAACGCAGGCACGGTCGAAGCGGCGATCTGGATCGGCTCCTTGGTCTGCGGGTTCAGGCCGGTGCGCGCAGCGCGCGGACGGGCGACGAACGAACCGAAGCCGACGAAGTTGGCCGCGTCGCCGTTCTTCAGCGCCTCGGTGATCGTGTCGAGCAGGCCGTCGACGGCACGGCCAGCGTCGGCGCGCGACAGGCCGGACTTCTCGGCGACCGAAGCGATGATGTCGGACTTGGTAAGGTTTGCCATCAGTGAATTCCTCTTCTTCTTGAGATAGCGACGTGTCGTACGTCTGGAGCATCCGGCCGGCCGCGCTGTGCGCTGCTGGTCCGGACGGGGATTCCGGTCAGGCGCGCATGGTACGCGATCCCCTTGGCGATTACGACCGGATTCCGGATCGCGACTGAACAGGTGCGAGCGCGCTCGCGGCGCGGTATGAAAGGCCGTTGCGCCTGCGCGGTCGCGGGCTTGCGGGTACACTGGGCGGCTCGCCATCCCGTGTCCGGACCCATGCTGCAAGCGCTTCGAGATAAGACCAGTGGTTGGATCGCCATCGCCATCGTGGCGGTGCTCGCGGTCCCCTTCGCGTTCTTCGGCATGGAGCAGTATCTGTTCCAGAACAATGCCGACTATGCCGCCAAGGTCGAGGCGCCGCCGAAATGGTGGCAGTCCGCGCCGGACTGGTGGCTGGTGCGCAAGTTCGCGTGGACCTCGGCCGAGGTTAGCGCCGAAGAGTTCCGCCAGACCTTCGACAGCATGCGCGAGCAGCGTCGTCAGCAGGAAGGCGAGGCATTCGATGCGCGTGCGTTCGAGACGATGGAGAGCAAGCGCGAGGTGCTCGAGCAGTTGATCGACCGTGCGGTGCTCGGCCTCGCCGCCGATCGCGCCAACATCGTCGTCGGTGACGCGCAGGTGCAGCAGATCATCCAGTCGATCCCGGCGTTCCAGGTCGAAGGTCGCTTCGATCCGCAGCGTTACCAGATGGCGCTGCAGTCCACGCAGCCGCCGCGCACGCCGCGCGAGTTCCAGGAAGCCATCCGCGTCGACCTGCAGCGCGCCCTGGTGCCGCAGTCGATCGCCGAGACCGCGTTCGTCACGGCGGGCGAGTCCACGCGTCTGATGCGTCTGCTGGGCGAGCGTCGCGACGTCAGCTTCGTCGTCGTGCCGCCGCCGGCCGTCGATGCGGCCGAAGTGTCGCAGGCCGACCAGCAGGCCTGGTACGAATCGCATGCCGCGCGCTACCGCGAGCCGGAGAAGGTCGCGCTGGAATACATCGAGTTGAAGGCCGCAGCCGACGCCGGTGCAGAGAACGCGACGGTCGACGAGGCCGAGGCGCGCGCCCATTTCGAGCAGGTGAAGTCGCGCTTCGCGACGGCCGAGCGTCGTCTGGCCTCGCACATTCTGGTCGAAGTGCCCGCCGGCGCCGACGAGGCGACGCAGCAGGCCGCGCAGAAGAAGGCTGCCGACATCGCCGCCAAGGCGCAGGCACCGGGCGCCGATTTCGCTGCGCTCGCACGCGAGAACTCGGACGATCCTGGTTCCAAGGACGGCGGCGGCGATCTGGGCTGGGTCGAGAAGGGCATGATGGCCGGCGCGTTCGAGGACGCGTTGTTCGCGATGCAGCCCAATGCGGTCAGCGCGCCCGTGCGCACCGACTTCGGCTGGCACGTGCTGCAGCTGCGCGAAGTGGATGCCGGCAAGCCGGTCGCGTTCGAGGACGTGCGCGAGCAGATGGAAAAGGAAGTCAGCGAAGGCGACAGCTCGCGCGTCTACAACGAGCAGGTCGGTCGCGTCGTCGACGAGATCAACAAGAACCCGATGTCGCTGGAACCCGCCGCGGCCGCCGGTGGCGTGCAGATACAGACCATCGCGCCGTTCGCGCGCGGTGCCGGCAGCGGCATCGCGGCCAACAACGCGGTGGTGCAGGCTGCGTTCTCCGAAGCGCTGACCCAGGACGGTACGGTCAGCGATCCGATCGAGATCGGCCCGAACCAGACGGTCTTCATCCGCGTCACCAGCCACACGCCCGAGCGCGCGCAGCCGCTGGAGCAGGTGCGCGAGCGCGTGATCGCCGAGGTGCGCGCCGACCGTGCGCGCACGCAGGCCGAGCAGGCTGCCGATGCGATGGTCGCCGAGATCAAGGGCGGCAAGACCCTGCAGGCGCTGGCCGGCGAACGTCAGCTGCAGGCGCAGGACGTGCCGGGCATTCCGCGTGGCGCGCCGGTGCCGGACGCGAATGCGAGCCAGGCCTATTTCCGCGCGGCGCCGCCAAGCGGCGATACGCCGACGCCGGGCAAGGTGATGCTGGCCGACGGCAGCGCGGTGGTGTTCGTCGTGACCAGGGTCGAACCTGGCAAGCCCGAGGATGCGAGCGAGCAGGAGCAGACGATGCTGCGTCAGCAGCTCGGCAGCCTGCTGGGCAGCGAGGACGCGGAAATCATGCAGCGCAGCCTGCGCCGCGAAATGAAGATCACGGTCAACGAAGCGCGCCTGTAAGGACGCTTCGCACTGGCCACGAAAAAAGCCCGGCTCGCGCCGGGCTTTTTTTATGCAGGTGCGATGCGCGGTACGCGCGTGCGCTGCGCCCGATCAGCGCTCGTCGATCAGCAGTTCCATGCCCGGCCGCAACACGCTGCGTGCATCGAGCGCGTTGCGGGTCAGCAGTTCCTGCGTGCGCAGGCCGTAGCGCTTGGCGATCGACCACGGCGAATCGCCGCGCACGACGGTGTGCATGCGTCGCGCGGCCGTGGTGGCGTCGTGGGTCGCAGGCGGGATGTCGACTTCGGGCGGCGCTTCGGCCATGAACACCGGCGGCGCGGCGGCGGCCTGCGGCACCAGCAGCGTGACCGGCTGGCCGATCCGCGCGAGGCGGCCATCGACGTGCGCGGGATTCAGGCGCTTGAGGCGCGCGGCGTCGGTCTCGTGGCGGCTTGCCAGCGTGTCGAGATCGCGAATGCCGTCCGGCACCGCGATCGCGGTCAGCGCCGGCACTTCCCGGTCCATCGAGGCCATCCAGGTCTCGCGCTCGCCGGCTTCCTTGATCAGGCACGACAGCGCGTGCAGCTTGCGCACATAGGCCTGGGTGGTCTGCGGCATCGGCAGCGTGTCGGGTGTCGCGTCGCGCGCCTCCTGGCCGGCGCGTTTGAGCGCACCGAACACGCGGTACTCGCCGGCGTTGTAGGCCATCACCGCCAGACGCCAGTCGCCGGCGAACATGCCATGCAGGGTCTTCAGATAGCGCACTGCGGCGCGGGTGGAGTCGGCAGGCGACAGGCGGCCGTCGTAGCCGGGCCGGATCGGAATCTCGTGGTTGCGCGCGGTCACCGCGATGAACTGCCACAGGCCCGCGGGACCGGATGCACTGCGGGCGCCGGGCCGGTAGCCGCTCTCGACGAACGGGATCAGCGCGAATTCGGTCGGCAGATGCTGGGCGCGCACCTCTTCGACCACGTAGGCGAACAGCGGCAGCACGTCGTTACCGCGCGAGGCCAACTGGCGTGGCACGTGGCCGAAGTGCGAGCGCCAGCGCTCGGTCGCATCCGCGGCGCACTCGGGCTCGGACAGACCGTCGAGAAAGCGACGGTAGACCTCCTGGCCATTGCGGGTGACCGCCGGGGTCGTGGTGGCGGACGCGGTGAGCGAGGCCGGGACCAGAGCCGCAGTGGCGGTGTGGGACGGTGCGTCGGTCGCGAAGCTGGTGGCTGCAGGCGCCGCGAATACGAGCAGCGCTGCGGCCAGCCGGGTCATGCGCCCCGGCATCATGCGCGGAAGCCGTCTTTCCAGCGCCGCAGTGCGGCGAAGACATCGACCCGGTCGGTCAGCGCGGTGCCGGCCGCACGCGAGGCGGCGGCGCGGACGGCGTCGGCGTCGACGCGGAGGAAGGGATTGCAGGCGAGCTCGCTGGCGAGCGCGACGGGCAGGGTGGGGCGCGGAACGCTGCGCATGTCGAGAATCTCCTGTTCACGGCGCCGCAGCGCTGCGTTGTCCGGGTCGACCACGCGCGCGAACGCGGCGTTGGACCGGCTGTATTCGTGACCACAGCAGACCAGTGTATCGGCAGGCAGCGCGGCCAGCCGATCGAGCGAGGTCAGCATCTGGGCCGCAGTACCTTCGAACATGCGTCCACAGCCGAGGCTGAACAGGGTATCCCCGCTGAACAGATGGCCGTGTCCATGAAAGGCGATGTGGCTGCGGGTATGGCCGGGCACCGCGAGCACATCGAAGCGCCACTGCGCGATGTCGACGGTATCGCCGCCGCCCACGCGGACCGTCGCCTGCGGAATCCGCGGATCGTCGGGCGCGTACACCGGGAGGTCCGGCCAGCGCGCCAGCAGCGCGTCGACGCCGCCGATGTGGTCGGCGTGGTGATGGGTCAGCAACAGCGCGATGGGCGTCAGGCCGTTTTCGGCAGCAGCCAGTACCGGGCCGGCGTCGCCCGGATCGACCACGATGGCGCTGTCGGACGCGTCCGACAGCGTCCAGATGTAGTTGTCCTCGAAGGCGGGCAAGGGCTGCAGTCGCATCGGGTCGGCTCGGCGGCGGCTGGAAGCCATTACAATGCCGACCATGCCCGCGATCTCCCCGGCCGGTCAACCCGGCAGCGCCTGCAACTGGTTCGAGACACCGGCCGGCCGCGCGATTCTCGACAGCGAGCACGCGCTCGTCGCCGATGCGCTGGGCTCGCATCCGGGTCTCCCGTGGCTGTGGTGCACCCCGGCCGTACCCGAACGCCACGTCGACGGCCGCGGCCTGTGCCTGGTGCGCGAGGGCGACGGTCTGCAGGGGCCGGTGCGCTGCGGCGTGCCCCTGCCGCTGCCGAGCGAAGCCTTCGGCGCGGTGGTCCTGCAGCATGTGGTCGGTGGCCGGGGCGACACGCTCGCGCTGCTCGCCGAGGCCGCGCGCGTGCTCGCGCCCGGCGGCCATCTGTGGCTGCTGGTCCTCAATCCGCTCACCCCGTACCGCTGGCGTTGGCGCGGGACCGGCATCGCGAGCGCCGAACCACTGACCTGGCGTCGCCGCATGCGGGATGCCGGCCTGGCACCGGATGCGGTGTCGAACGGCGTGGGGCCGAGCTGGCGCACCGAGGCCGTGACCGAATCCCAGAACGGCCCGGGCCTGCGCGCGGCCTACGCGCTGCGCGGTCAGAAGCGGCATCTGCCGCTGACGCCGATGCGCAGCCGCCGCCCGATGCCGATGCCGTTGGCCGCCCCGGCTGCCTGATCTTTTTTTACGGAACACCGATGAAGTCGATCGAGATCTATACCGATGGCGCCTGCCTCGGCAATCCCGGCCCCGGCGGCTGGGGCGCCTTGCTGCGCTACAAGACCACCGAGCGCGAGCTGTCGGGTGGCGAGCCGCAGACCACCAACAACCGCATGGAACTCATGGGCGCGATCGCCGCGCTCGAAGCGCTCAGCGAGCCCTGCGAGATCGTGCTGCACACCGATTCCCAGTACGTGCGCCAGGGCATCACTGAGTGGATGCGCAACTGGATCAAGCGCGGCTGGAAGACCGCCGGTGGCGGCGCGGTCAAGAACCAGGATCTGTGGCAGCGGCTGCAGGTCGCCTGCGAGCGCCACCAGATCGACTGGCGCTGGGTGAAGGGCCATTCCGGCCATCCCGAGAACGAGCGCGTCGATGCGCTCGCCAGTGCCGCCGCGCGCGAACAGCGCAACGCCGCAGCCTGACGGAAGGATACGCATGCGCCAGATCGTGCTCGATACCGAAACCACCGGCCTGGAATGGAAGAAGGGCAACCGCGTCGTCGAAATCGGCTGCGTGGAACTGGTCGAGCGCCGCCCGACCGGCCGCACCTATCACCAGTACATCAAGCCCGACCGTGATTTCGAACAGGGCGCGGCCGAGGTGACCGGCCTGAGTCTGGAGTTCCTCGCCGACAAGCCGCCGTTCGCCGACATTGCTGACGCGTTTCTGGAGTTCATCGAAGGCGCCGAACTGATCATCCACAACGCGGCCTTCGACGTCGGCTTCCTCGACAACGAACTCTCGCTGCTGGGCCCGGACTACGGAACGCTGCGCCAGCGGGTGACGGTGGAGGATTCACTGCTGCTCGCGCGCCAGCGCTATCCCGGCCAGCGCAACTCGCTCGATGCGCTGTGCCGCCGGCTCGGCGTGGACAACGCGCATCGCCAGCTGCACGGCGCGCTGCTCGATGCCCAGCTGCTGGCCGAGGTGTACCTCGCACTCACCGCCGGCCAGCACGAGATCGGCTTCGGCGCAGCGGTCGAGCCGGAGCGCGACACGAGCCACATCGTGCTCTCGCAGCCTGTCGGCGCGCGGCCAGTGCTGAGGGTGCAAGCCGACGAGCTCGCCGCACATGCAGCGCGGATCGAATCGATCCGGAAGAAAGCGGGCGTGTGTCTGTGGGCGCCCGTGGACGCGCCGGTGGAACTGGAGACGGCCTGAAATCCGCGCCGGCGATCAGTGCCGGCGGATCAGGATCACGGTGACGTTGTCCGAGCCGCCGCCATCGAGCGCCGCGGCCACGAGGCCATCGACGCACTCCTGCGCGCTGCATTCCAGATGCGCCAGCACCCGCGAGATCGCGCGGTCGTCGACTTCCTCGGTCAGCCCGTCACTGCACAGCAGCAGCTGGGTGCCGGCGCTCAGCTCGCCCGACAGGGTCTCGACGTTGAGCGTCTGCGGATCGGTGACGCCCAGCGCCTGGGTCACCACATTGCGATGCGGATGGCTGCGCGCCTGGTCGATGCTGATCGCGCCCTGGGCGATGAGTTCCTGGACGTAACTGTGGTCCTGCGACAGCTGCGCGAGCTTGTTGTCGCGCCACAGGTAGACGCGGCTGTCGCCGACCCACGCGACTTCGAATCGATTGCCGGTCACGCGCGCGGCCACGACCGTCGTGCCCATCGGCAGGCTGTCGTTGCGGCGGCGCGAGGCGCGGATGATCTCCTCGTCGGCGATGCGGATCGCCTGCGGCAACGCGGTGCCCTGGCGAATCTCGCGGACGATGGTTTCCCGGGCGAGCGCGCTGGCGACCTCGCCGTATTCGTGACCGCCCATGCCATCGGCGATCAGCCACAGCCCGAGCTCGCTGTCGCCGTAATAGGTGTCCTCGTTGAGGTCTCGCCGCAGGCCCACATGCGTCAGGTGGCCGAACTCGATCATGCGTGTCCCCTGGCGAAGCCGGATTGGGGTGTCTGTCGCTGACAACGCGACGGCTCCCTCTGCGCGGCCAGCGCGGGTCGGCGGATGGCGCGAGACACGATACGGAGCGTCCGGAACGGGGAGGAGAGGCGCATTCGGTATTGTGACGGTGGACCCGTTCGGGAGCATAGGGCAAGCGTCGTGCACGTGGTGCATTGCGTGGGGTGATCGAGGCACGTTGGTGGAGCGACGTCATCCCAGCGGACGTTGGAGGCGTCTTTCGATAGCGGGAAGGCTGGTCATCCATTCTGATTTGAGGCGATCGAACGGGTGTCAGCGAAAGTTCTGCGCGTGGTGTCTTGGGTTTAGTGGTGAAGCGCAGCTTCGCGTCTGTCAGTTGTTGCGCGCTCGTCTACCGGGGGATTGACTCGGCCCATCCATGGGCCTCGCCCCTTCGGGGCAGCCTGCGGCTGTCCGGATCGGCAATCCTGCCGATCCGTCGAACCCGCGGGGGTTCTCCATCCGCCCCTCTCCGCCAGAAACGCAAAACGCCCCTTTCGGGGCGTTTGCGAATCTGGCGGAGAGGGGGGGATTCGAACCCCCGAGGCGCTATAAACGCCTGCCTGATTTCGAGTCAGGTACATTCAACCGCTCTGCCACCTCTCCAGATGGTCCCCGATCGCCTCGCGGCGTCCGGGGGCGCAATCATACGGGCGCTCCGCGTGGGCGACAAGCGCGGCGTTACACTGGCGGGCCCGTTCACCTACACGGCGCTGTCCATGTCCGAAATCACCGTCCCCGTTTCGTTCGGCGAACTCCTCGACAAGCTCTCGATCCTGCAGATCAAGTCCGAGCGGATGGACGATCCCGCCAAGCTCGCCAACGTGCGGACCGAGCTGAGCGCGCTGGAGCAGACGTGGATGGCGCACCCGGCCGCGGGCCACGACATCGTGCGGCTGCGCGCGGACCTCAAGGCGGTCAACGAGCGCCTGTGGGACATCGAGGACGCGGTGCGGGTCAAGGAGCGCGCTGGCGAATTCGGCGAGGACTTCGTGCAGCTGGCGCGCAGCGTGTATCTCGAGAACGACGAGCGCGCGCGGATCAAGAAGGCGATCAATCTGGCGCTGGGCTCGGCCTACGTCGAAGAGAAGTCGTACGCCGATTACCGGAGCGGTCAGGCCGCGCCGTGAGACTCAGTCGGTAGCGGCAGCGTCCGCGCGCCGCGCCTTGTGTTCGATGTATTCGTCCATGCGGCTGAGCAGCCGCCACCATTCGCTGCCGTCGTCGCGATAGGTGCGTACGGCGCCGGCGCGCACGAGGATGCGCCGCAGTTCGTCGTCCTCGAATCCGCCCAGATGCTTGCGCAGCACGTCGAAGGAGCGGTCGGTGTAGCCGCGATGGCCGAGAAAATGCCGCGCGGTGTCCTCGGCGGCGAACTCGGTCTTGTGCTCGGTGCGCAGACGTTCGAGCTGCTGCGCGTGCAGTTGCCGGTTGAGCAGGAAGCTGACCGCGCCGCCGACGATCGCGCCGACGAGGGTGGCGAGCAGGCCAGCGACGATGGGGTCCATCAGTGTTGCTCCAGATCGGCGCGGCGGCGTTCGAAGGCGGTAATCGCGTCGTCCACGGTGACCAGCGCCATCACGTCGTCGAACTCGATCTTCGTGCCCCATTTGAGGTCCGCGGCGGGTTTGCCGAGGAATTTGCGGGCGGCCTCGTCGTAGCGGTCCACGCAGAAGCGGCGGTCGGAATACGGGCCGCTGCGCTCGGGATTGCTGGCCGCGTGCAGGCCCAGCACCTTGGTGCCCATCGCATTGGCGATGTGCATCGGGCCGGAGTCCGGCGTGACCAGCAGCTGTGCACGCGACAGCAGCGCGGGCAACTGCTTGAGCGTGTCCTTGCCGACCAGATCGAGCGCGTCGTGGCGCATCGCCGCGAGGATCGCGTCGGTGGTCTGCCGCTCCAGATCGCTGCGCCCCCCGCACAGCACGATGCGCCAGCCGGCGTCGGCGGCGTGATCGGCGAGTGCGGCGTAGCGATCCGGATACCAGTTGCGACGCACATGGCTGGAGCACGGCGAAATCATCAGCACCGGGCGGCCGTCGTCGGGCCATTGCGCGCGCGCCCATTCGAAGGCCTCGGCGGGCACCGGCATGTCGTCCCATTCGACGCGATCCTGCCGCAGTCCGAGCGGTTCGGAGAAGCTGCCCAGTGCGTCGAGCACGTGGATACCGGGGCGATCGGCGATGCGCGTGTTGATGAAGAGACCGTGCAGATCCTTGGAGCGCGCAGCGTCATAGCCCACGCGCACCCGCGCGGGAATGAACGCAGACAGCAGGTTCGCGCGCGCGGCGACCTGCATCTGCAGCAGGGCATCGAAGCGTTCCGCCGGCCCCAGGCGCGCCTTCAGTTCGCGGCGCATCGCGCGCATGCCGGCGATGCCGGTCTTCTTGTCGTAGACCACGAAATCCACGCCCGGCAGCCCGTCGAGCAGACGGTGTTCGCCCTTGCCGATCACCCACGTCAAGGCGACATCCGGCCAGGCCGCGCGCAGCGTGCGGATCAGCGGCAGCACGTGGGTGACATCGCCCAGCGCGGACAGGCGCAGCAGGCAGATCGAACGCGGCCGCGCGTGCGGGCTGGAAGCCACCGTCGGGGTGTCGGAACCGGGCAGGGCGGGCGTCAAGGCTTGATAGACTCGCGTCGATGAGCAGATTCGATCCCGCCGAGAGCCTGACGCCGATACCGGCGGGCGATCGCGCGAGCGGGCAGGCGGGCACGTACGGAGCCATTCTGTTCGACGGCACACAGCTGCGGCAAGCCGATCCGCGCTGGTTCGATCCCGATGCCTGGGGCGATCGCGCGCAGCGCGTCGACGGCAGTGGCCGCGGTGGCGCCTGGTTCATCGACGCCTCGCATGGTCCCTGCGTGCTGCGGCAGTACCTGCGCGGCGGCATGGTCGGGCGTTTCAACCGCGACCAGCATCTGTGGCGCGGCACGCAGCATGTGCGCAGCTTCGTCGAGTTCCGCCTGCTGCGTGAACTGCTGCGACGCGATCTGCCGGTGCCGCAGCCGATCGCCGCGAGCTATCTGCGGCGTGGACTCTCCTATCGGGCCTGGATCCTGATGGAGCGGATCCCCGACGTACGCTCGCTGGCCGATCACATGGCCGAAGCGCCCGCGGATGCGCCGCTCGAACAGACCGGCCGCCTGATCGCGCGCTTCCACCGCGCCGGGCTCGACCATGCCGATCTCAACGCCCACAACATCCTGTTCGATGGGGTCGGCAAGGGCTGGTTGATCGATCTCGACCGGGGCGCGCTGCGCATTCCCGAGACCCGCTGGCGCGAACAGAATCTTGCGCGCCTCAAGCGCTCGTTGCTGAAGCTGCGTGGCACGCGACCGGAGGCGGACGTCGAGCAGGATTTCGCACGGCTGCGCCGCTCCTACGACGCGCTGTGGAGCCGGGGCACCTGATGGCGGGCGGTGACGACTGGGCGCTGCGGTTCCAGGGCGTCGGCAACGCGTCGGCGGTGGCGCTCGGTTCGCCGATGGCCACGATCGAATGCGAGGGCGCGCCCTGGCTGACGATCGACTGCGGCGCCGAAGGTCTGACCGCGTATCTCGATCACTACGGCGAAGCGCCGCGCGCGCTGTTCGTCACCCATGTACATCTGGATCACGTGGCCGGCTTCGAGCGCCTGTTCGTCGACCGCTACTTCGACCCTGCACGCCGCGGTCGCCTGCCGATCTACGTGCCGGCGCCGGTGGTGCCGCTGCTGCACAAGCGGGTAGGCGATTACCCGAACGTGCTGGCCGAAGGGGGCGCGAACTTCTGGGATGCGTTCCAGCTCATCCCGGTCGGCGATGCGTTCTGGCACGACGGCGTGCGACTGGAGGTGTTCCCGGTACGCCATCACTGGCCCGAGACCGCGTACGGCATGCGCGTGCCGGGCAGTCTGGTGTGGAGCGGCGACACGCGGCCGATTCCCGAGATGCTGGCGCGCTTTGCCGATCGCGACGAACTGGTCGCCCACGACTGCGGCCTGCACGGCAACCCGTCGCACAGTGGCATCGAGGATCTGCAGCGCGAGTATCCGCGCGAGCTGCTCGCGCGCTGCGTGCTGTATCACTACGCCTCCGAAGCCGACGGCGCTGCACTGGAAGCGCGCGGGCATCGGATCGCCCGGCCGGGCGCCCGTTTCGCGCTGCGTCCACCGGGCGTGGTCCAGGCTCCGGTCGCATGAGCGCCCTGCCACATCTGCCCCAGGCGCCCCTCGACCGGCTTGGACGTCCGCTGCACGACCTGCGCCTGTCGGTGATCGAAGCCTGCAATTTCCGCTGCGGCTACTGCATGCCGGCCGATCGCGTGCCCGACGATTACGGCTTCGACCAGGCCGGGCGGCTGTCCTTCGACGAGATCGAGACCCTGGTGCGCGGCTTCGCGCGACTGGGCATGCACAAGCTGCGCCTGACCGGCGGCGAGCCGCTGCTGCGCAAGAACCTGCCGGCGCTTGTCGAACGCCTGGCCAAGGTGCCGGGCATCACCGACCTGGCGATGACCACGAACGCGTCGCTGCTGGCGCGCCATGCGCAGGCCCTGCGCGATGCCGGCCTGCAGCGGCTGACCATCAGTCTCGACGCGCTCGATCCGGATCTGTTCCGCACGCTGTCGGGCGGACGCGGCGAGATCGACGACGTGCTCGCCGGCATCGCGGCCGCCGAGCGCGCGGGATTCACAGGGATCAAGTTCAATTGCGTCGTCCAGCGCGGCGTCAACGACCACGAAGTCGAACGCATGGCCGCGCATTTCCGCGGCAGCGGCCATGTGCTGCGTTTCATCGAGTATATGGACGTCGGCACCTGCAATGGCTGGGATCGCGCGCGCGTCGTACCGTCGCGTGAACTGCACGCACGCATCGACGCGCGCTGGCCGCTGCGCGCGCTGGATGCGAACTACCGCGGCGAAGTGGCCGAGCGGCATGCCTTCATCGACGGCGCCGGCGAGATCGGCTTCATCAGTTCGGTTACCGCGCCGTTCTGCGGCGACTGCCAGCGTGCCCGCGTCTCGGCCGACGGCAGCCTCTACACCTGCCTGTTCTCCGGCAGCGGCCAGCCGATGCGCAGCTGGCTCGGCGATGGCGAAGCGGCATTCTCCTCGCGGCTGGCCGATCTGTGGTCGCGCCGCGCCGATCGTTACAGCGAATTGCGCGGCAGCGTGCGCGCGCCGCGCAAGCACGTCGAGATGTTTCTGGTCGGCGGCTGAGCTTGTTCTGTCAGGGGCGCAAACATCTCCACTGCAGCCTTGATCGTCATTCCGGCGGAAGCCGGAATCCAGGGCCTCTACGCGGGTCTCGCCGAGTGCGGCCAGACTGAGCGAGGGTAGGCAAGTCGCTGGATTCCGGCTGTCGCCGGAATGACGGGAAGACCTTCAGGGCCGCCGTCTAGCCTTCCGGATTTCCGGTACTCGATCCGTGCATGTTTCGAATCGGATTTTCGTCATCGAACTCCAGGTGTCGCGAGCCACTTCAGACCGGCCCCGGTAACATCCGCTTTCCGCAGTCACGACGCAGGCGCATGGCCCGCACGAAACCGAAAGCGCCCGCAGCGCTGACCCACATCGACGCCGCCGGCCGACCGACCATGGTCGACGTGTCCGCGAAAGCGTCCACTGCGCGTGTCGCCAGCGCCGAATGCCGCGTGCGCTTTCCCGCCGATGTCGCCACGCAGTTGCACGCCAACGGTTTGAAGAGCGCGAAGGGCGGCATCGTCGACACCGCGATCATCGCCGGCACGATGGCGGTCAAGCGCACGCACGAACTGATTCCGTTCTGCCATCCGTTGCCGATCGACGGCATCGCCATCGCGATCGATTGGCTGGGCGAACGCGAGCTGCGCATCGAATGCACGGTGAAGACCACGCACCGCACCGGCGTGGAGATGGAGGCGCTGACCGGCGCGACCATTGCGGCGCTGACCGTCTATGACATGTGCAAGGCGCTGTCGCACGCGATCGTGCTGGGCCCGGCAAAACTGGTCGGAAAGCGCGGCGGCAAGCGCGATGTCGGATCGATCGCGGGCGGTGCGCGATGAGCGACGTGCGCGTGCTGTATTTCGCCAGCCTGCGCGATGCCGCGGGGCAGGGCGAGGAAACCTGGACCACAGACGCGGCCGACCTGCGCACGCTGTACGCGGAACTGCGTGCGCGCCACGGCTTCGTGTTGCCGGTCGAGCGTCTGCGCGTTGCCGTCGATGGCACGTTTGCGCGCTGGGACGATGCGCTGCAGGCCGGCAGCGAGATCGCGTTCATTCCACCGGTCAGCGGAGGCTGAGCATGGACACTCGAGAATTCTGGCTGGCGGATGCGCCGGTCGATCTGGCACCGCTGCGCCGCCGCGTGCAGCACGATCGTGCAGGCGCGTTCGCGAGCTTCGAAGGCTGGGTGCGCGACCACAACGACGGGCGCCCCGTGCTCGGCCTGCGTTACGAATCCTATGTCGCGCTGGCCGAGGCCGAAGGCGCCAAGGTCGTCGCCGAGGCGCGCGAGCGCTTCGACCTGTGCGCGGCGCTGTGCGTGCACCGCATCGGCGACCTGGCGATCGGCGACATGGCGGTGTGGGTCGGCGTGACCGCCGCGCATCGAGGCGCGGCGTTCGACGCCTGCCGCTACATCATCGACGAGATCAAGGATCGCGTGCCGATCTGGAAGCACGAACGCTATGCCGACGGCGATGCCGGCTGGCTGCATCCCGAGTCGCCGCGCGGCGGTGACGCATGAGGCGGCTCGCCCTCGCTGCGGTGCTGGTCGCGGCCTTGTGCAGCGCGCATGCCGCGCCGCGACTGCTGGTCGGCAACAAGTCGGCCGATACCGTCTGGGCACTCGATCGCGCGACGGGCGCACGCCTCGCCGAGTACGCGACCGGCCCGGCGCCGCACGAGATCGCAGTCTCGCGCGATGGCCGCACCGCTGTCGTTACCACCTACGGTCACCAGGACGCGCATCACGCGCTGACGGTGATCGATCTCGTCGAAGGCGATACGCGCACCATCGACCTGGGCACCCACGGGCGCCCGCATGGCCTGCAACTGCTGGCCGATGGCGATGCGCTGGTCACGACAGAAAGCAGCGGCGCGCTGTTGCGCGTCGACATCACGCGCGGAGCGGTGACGGGCGTCGCGGAGGTCGGCGACGGCATCGGTCACATGGTCGCAGTGTCGAAGGACGGCGCGTTCGCATACGTCAGCAAGATCCGCGCGGGCACCGTCGTGCGCGTGGGTCTGGCGACCATGCGTGCGACCGCGGAGCGGTCGGCGGGCGCCGGCGCGGAGGGCATCGCCGTTGCGCCCGACGGACGCGTCTGGGTGACCAATCGCGCCGACGACATCGTGACCGTGCACGACCCCGAATCGCTCGAGATCGTCGCGACCCTGCCGAGTGCGGGATTCCCGATCCGCGTCGCGTTCACGCCCGATGGTCGGCATGCGCTGGTCACCAACGCGACCGCCGCGACGCTGTCGGTGTTCGACGTTGCCTCCCGCCGCGCTGTGGCGTCGGTCGCACTGGCACCGAAGGATGCCGCGCTGCAGACGACGCTGCTCGGCAACGGGCCGCTGCCGATCGGCGCGATCGTCGATCCGGACACGCCGCGTGCCTATGTCGCGATCAGCGGTGCCGACCGGATTGCCGTGATCGATACGCGCGACTGGAACGTTCTCGATTACTGGACGACGGGGCGCGAACCCGATGCGCTGGCGCTGGCGCTGGCACCGGGCGAGGTCGCGCCTTGATCCGCGGCATCGGTGTGCTCGTCTGCATCGCAGGCCTCGCCGGTTGCGCTTCGTCGCCGCCGGTCGAACCGGCCCAACCGCCCGAGCCGCCACCGCAGGGTGCAGTCGGCGCGTCCTTGATGGAGCCGGCCGCGGATACGCGGCGCATGGACATGCAGCGCAATCGCCGTTTCATCCATCCCAATCTCGACATGCCTGCGGCAATGCCGGTCTATCCAGCGGATCAACTGATTCTGCGTCTTGCGCCGGTCGTGGTGTGCATCGATGCCGCAATCGACGCGACGGGCGCGGTGGCCGCAGCTGCGCCGCGCACCGATGCGGACTGCGCGCTGCCGGAGGCGATCGAGATCGCACCGTTCACCGATGCAGCGCTCGCCGCCGTGCGCCAGTGGACGTATGCGCCCGCGTTGCTGTGCGTGGCGCCGGAACCATTCGATGGCACTGATCCCTGTCAGGCCGAGGGCGTCGTCGAAACCCCGACCGCGGTGCGCCTGTCCTATGCATTCCGGTTCAGCCAGCAGGCCGGCACGCCCGAGGTCGAGCGCGTAGGCGCGCCGTGATCGCTCGCAGCGGATAGGCGAGTCGTCGCGGGCCTGCTAGACTCCGCGTCCCGTCGTCATGGCGGGGTCGGGCGCACGGCCCGATGCGTGCCTCCATGGTGGCCCCGTCGGCCCCTCGCGACGCTAGATCGAAAATCCCGCCAGGGCCGGAAGGCAGCAACGGTATCGGTCGATGCGGGCGCCGAGGTCAGTCGGCGGGGTCATCACCTTGTCCGGCAGTCGCCAGCGAATTCCGGTCACGGATCGCAGTGCATCCGGCGGATGGACGCGCGTGCCGATCCGCCGCATCGAGTCTCAACGCGTCTCGCGTGCACGCTCGAAGGTGATGATGCTGCGCGTCTCGCCTTTGTCGGCCCAGTTCGGCATGACCCGCCACGGCGTCAGTACCTGCAGGCGATCGCCGTCGAGCTTGAACTGCCGGCGCTGCTCGGTGCCGACCCACGCCGGATTCCATGCCACATCCACCGCGGTGATCCAGGTGTCGCCTTCGATCCGGTAGCGGCCGGTATAGGCGATCACGGTTTCCAGCAGGCGCGCCTTTTCCTGCGCACTCTCGCCCGGCTCGCGACCCTCGCCGGTCAGCACGAACCACACGCGGCCTTCGGGCGCGAACATCACGTAGCCGGTCGGCTGGTCGCCCATCGGCGGAAAGGTCTCGCCGCCTGCCTTGACCTCGACTTCGTAGGAGACCAGTCGCCAACTGCCTTCGACGGGCGCGGGTGTCGCGGTTGCGGCGGGCTCGGGCGTGTCCTGTGGAGTCGACGGAGTGGTCTGGGCCATGGCGAACGTGGACAGTGGCAGTGCGATGGACATCAGCAGCGGGGCGGCGAGACGACGGGTCAGCATGGCGGATCTCCGGATGGGATGCGATGCGGGCGGGCGCCGGATGCGGACTGGGAGCGCGGGCCCTTCGGTCGTGCAGCGATACGCTGTGATGCGTGAACGTGTTGTTGGAGGGGGCGATCGGGGTTTCGTGCCTGGGCAGCGAGTCCGTTGAGTTGCAGCACCTACGAACGCAGGGTCGTCATCCCAGTGGCTTCCAACAGACGAATGTCTGGTCACGCTGGGAGCTATTTTGACTTGGCTCGATCGAAGATCGGGCAAGCGGGTCGCGCAATGGGCGGATTGCTCGGCCCATCCATGGGCCTCACCCCGCCGGCGCAGTGCGCCTGCGGGGCCAGCCATTCGGCTGTCCGGATTCGCTCCGGGCGAATCCGTCGAACCCGCGAGGGTTCTCTCACCCCCTCTCTCCGCCAGAAACGCAAAACGCCCCACGAGGGGGGCGTTTGCGTTTCTGGCGGAGAGAGGGGGATTCGAACCCCCGAAGCGCGGTTTAGACGCTTACACACTTTCCAGGCGTGCTCCTTCAACCGCTCGGACACCTCTCCAGAACTGGCCCTTCGCGGAGCGCCTGGGCGCTGCGCAACGGCGTCGGGACGCCGCGGGCCGGCCATTCTATCCGTCGGCGCCTGCGGTCACAAGGAACCGTTGGGGGCGTGGCAGAATACGGGGATGTCCTATCTCGTCCTCGCCCGGAAGTGGCGTCCGAAGCGGTTCGCCGAGCTCGTCGGCCAGGAGCACGTGGTCCGTGCGCTGACCAATGCGCTGGAAACCGGCCGCGTGCATCACGCCTTCCTGTTCACCGGCACCCGTGGCGTCGGCAAGACCACGATCGCGCGCATCTTCGCCAAGAGCCTGAACTGCGAGACGGGCACGTCGTCCGATCCCTGCGGCGAGTGCGAGACCTGCCGCGCGATCGACGCGGGCCGCTACATCGATCTGCTCGAGATCGACGCCGCCAGCAACACCGGCGTGGACGACGTGCGCGAGCTGATCGACAACGCGCAGTACATGCCCTCGCGCGGCCGGGTGAAGGTCTACCTGATCGACGAAGTGCACATGCTGTCGAAGTCGGCGTTCAACGCGCTGCTCAAGACGCTGGAAGAGCCGCCGGGGCATGTGAAGTTCCTGCTGGCGACGACCGATCCGCAGAAGCTGCCGGTCACCGTGCTGTCGCGCTGCCTGCAGTTCAACCTCAAGCGGCTCGACGAGCAGCAGATCCAGGGTCAGATGACGCGGATCCTCGAGGCCGAAGGCATCGCGGTCGAGGCCGGTGCGATCCGCCAGCTGTCGAAGGCCGCCGATGGCAGCCTGCGCGACGGGCTGTCCCTGCTCGACCAGGCCATCGCCTATACCGGCGCGGGCGGCGAGGGCGGCGCGCTCGGTGATGCGGCAGTAGCGACGATGCTCGGCAGCGTCGATCGCACGCGCGTCGGTGCGCTGCTGTCTGCCTTGGCCGATGGCGATGGTGCGGCGCTGCTCGCCGAGGTCGCGACATTGGCCGAATTTTCGCCCGACTGGGGCGGCGTACTCGACGCGGTCTCCGAAGCGCTGCATCGCATCCAGGTGCGGCAGCTGGTGCCGGAAGTTTCAGTCGATAACGACGGCGTCGATGTCGATGCGATCGCAGCGGCGGTACGTCCGGAAGTCGTGCAGCTCTGGTACCAGATGGCGCTCAACGGACGCCGCGACGTCGGCCTGGCGCCGAGTCCGCGCGCCGGCTTCGAGATGACCGTGCTGCGCATGCTCGCGTTCCGGCCTGCCGAAGGCGGCGCTGCTGCGCGGGCCGCGGGCAGCGGCCACCGTACGAGCGGTCCTGCCGCGGCGCGTGCTGCATTGGGGGCACAGGTGGCGGCCGAGTCTGCAGTTTCACCGCGCGCAGTCGCGCCGTCGCTGCAGGCCGCACCTACGCTGGCACCGCCACCTGCGGTCGTCGAAACGCGTGCTGTGCGTCCGGCGCCTGAACCTGCGCGCGCTGCGCCGCCCGTCGAGCCGCCGCCGGTCGCCACGCCGCGGGCCGAAGCATCGCCGCCGGCCGTCACTGCGAAACTGCGCACGCTCGACGCCCACCAGTGGCTCGATCTCGTCGCCGACCTGCCACTGCGCGGACCGGTGCGCGAACTCGCCGCGAGCGCTGCCTTCGTCTCGCTCGACGGCGCCGTGCTGCGGCTCGCGTTGCCCGAAGCGGACGAGCATCTGAAAGCGCCGATCATGGTCCACCAGCTCTGCGAGGCACTCGCCGGCCCGCTCGGCGGCGCGCCGCAGATCCGCTTCGAGACCGCGGCCGCCAGCGAAACCGTGACGCTGCACGAACGCAATGCGCGCGAGCGCGATGCGCGGCAGTCGAACGCGGAAACCAGTTTCATGTCCGATCCGGACGTGCAGCGACTGATGTCGCAGCAGGGCGCCAGACTGGTGCCCGATTCGATACGCCCTTTTGAAGAACGAGGATTCCAGTGATGCGTGGAAACATTGCCCAGTTGATGCAGCAGGCGCAGAAGATGCAGGAGAACATGCAGCGCGTGCAGCAGGAGCTCGCCAGTCTCGAAGTCGAGGGCAGCGCCGGCGGCGGCATGGTCGCGGTCACGCTGACCGGCAACAAGGAATGTCGCAAAGTGCGCATCGATCCCAGCGTGCTGTCGGACCCGGAAATGGCCGAAGATCTCATCGCCGCCGCGTTCAACGACGCGTCGAACAAGGTCGACGAAGAGTCGAAGAGCCGCATGTCGGGCGCGACCGCCGGCATGCCGCTGCCGCCCGGCATGAAGCTGCCGTTCTGAGCTGCAGTGATTCGTGATCCGAGGTGACAGGCCGCGCGCTGCCAGCTTCTTGGCCCTCACGCATCACCTCTGACGAATCAGCAACCGCATGTCCGCCCTGCTCGAACAATTGATCGATGCGTTGCGTGTGCTGCCCGGCGTCGGGCAGAAGTCCGCACAGCGCATGGCCTACCACGTGCTCGAACGCGGGCGCGAAGGTGGCGCGCGGCTCGCGACGGCGCTGGCCGAAGCGGTCGAGAAGATCGGCCATTGCCAGCGGTGTCGTGACTTCAGCGAAACGCCGGTCTGCCCGACCTGCAGCAGCGCCGCGCGCGATTCGCAAACGCTGTGCGTGGTCGAGACGCCGGCCGACCGGCTCGCGATCGAGCAGGCCACGGGCTTTCGCGGGTTCTACTTCGTGTTGCAGGGCCGGCTGAGTCCGCTCGATGGCATCGGTCCGCACGAGCTCGGGCTCGACCTGCTCGGCGCGCGGCTGGCCGAAGGCGAGGTGCAGGAACTGATCATCGCGACCAACCCGACCGTCGAGGGCGAGGCGACGTCGCATTACCTGGCGCAGATCGCGCGCCAGCACGGCGTGCGCCCCAGCCGCCCCGCGCATGGTCTGCCGCTCGGCGGCGAACTGGAATACGTGGATCGCGGCACGCTGTCGCATGCCTTCGGCAGTCGCAGCGAAGTTGCCTGAGCATCGAAGTTCGGGCGTCGGATGACCGGTTACCCGTCGACGGCGGGCGTTCGCGGGGGCGTGGTGCCGTGAGCGGTGACGTATGCTTTTCGGAACCCTCGCTCGATTCCAGAAGCCCATGACCACCATCTTCCACAAGATCATCCAGCGCGAGATTCCGGCCGACATCGTCTTCGAGGACGACCACGTCATCGCGTTCCGAGACATCGCGCCGCAGGCGCCGGTGCATGTGCTGTTCGTGCCGAAACAGGATTTCGCCACGCTCAATGACGTGCCGGTCGACGCGCCCGAGATCATCGGGCGGCTGGCGGTTGCGGCCGTCCGGTATGCGAAAGCGCAGGGGTTCGCTGAAGACGGCTACCGCATCGTCATGAACTGCAACGCACACGGCGGGCAGACGGTGTTCCAGATCCATCTGCATCTGCTGGCCGGCGCGCCGCTGGGGCGCTTTGGCACTGCAGCGTGATCCGCAACCGCGCGCTTCTACAGAACGACGATCACCAGTAACCCCACCACGGCCATGGCGCCGGGCGCGTGATCACGTCGACGCGCTCGCGCTTCGGCCACAGATAGACCACGTCGGCCTCGACGCGCGGAAAGCGGTAGTCGTACGCGCCGACACGGCGAGAGTCGTAGCCGGCGATGCGGCCGGTGAAGGTGACTTCGCGGTTGACCTCGAACACCGCCGGATCGTAGAAGCCGGCGCGGCAGGCAATGAAGCGGCCATTGGTGTCGTCGCTGGCCCAGTACGGCCGGCCGGTCGCGGTCAGGCGCGTGGCGATCATCTCGAAGCAGGTCGCGTCGGTGCGCGGTTCCACCTGCACGATACGCCCGCCCCAGCGCACCATCGCGCCGGTGTGCTCGCCCTGTACGGCGGCGTGCGGGGTCAGCGCTTCGACGTAGCCGCCCTGCAGCGGTTTCGGTTGGGACGCGCATGCGCCGAGCAGCAGGGCGCCGGCGACAACGGGCAGCAGGCGAAGGGCGGTCATCGAGCGGTCTCCCGGGCTGGACGGTGCGTGCGCAGTGCCCGCACCAGCGTCGCGTCGGACGCCGCCGGAGCGTAGCGGGCCGCGACGAAACGGTGGGTGAGGGCGACGAGCGCGGCCTCGTGCGGGCGCGCGGCCCGGACGCGTTCGGCCCAGGCGATCGCAGGCTCGTGCCGTTCGCGTGCCAGACCGAGGCGCGCATACCGGCGGCCCAGTCGATGCCAGGCGCGCAGCAGCGGATCGCGCTCGCGTTCTGTCCGCGCGACCAGCCACAGCATCCAGCCCAGCGCCAGCGCTGCGCACAGCGAGAACAGCGCGGCGAGGCCGCCGGTGTCGATGTTTTCGAACCCGATGCGCTGGAGCATGCGCTGCTGGCGCGCGGCGTCGAAACCGAGCACGAAATCGTTCCACGCGCGCCGTGCCCAGTCGCCGAGGTCGGCCATCGGCAACAGCGCAGCACCGCCACCGCCACCGGCGCCGAGCCGGTCTTCCAGCGTGTCGTAGATACGCTCGGGCGCGACGGCTGCGGTCGGATCGACGCGCACCCAGCCGCGGCCTTCGAGCCAGACTTCGTTCCAGGCGTGGGCATCCATGCGCCGGACGATCCAGTAGTTGCCGAAGCGGTTGCGGGTGCCGCCCGTGTAGCCGGTGACGACGCGCGTGGGAATGCCGGCCTCGCGCATCAGCACCGCGAAGGCGGAACTGAAGTGTTCGCAGAAACCGGCGCGGTAGTCGAAGAGAAATTCGTCAACGGCGTGGCGGCCGGGCAGCGGTGTGTCGAGCGTGTAGGCGAAATCGCTGCGGATCCAGGCGAGCGCGCGGTCGACGAGAGCGCCGTCGTCGTTCGTTTCGGCACGCCACTGCTGCGCCAGCGCCCGCGTGCGTGGATTGAAGTCAGCGGGCAGTTGCAATGCGAGCCGGCGCAGCGAATCGGGCAGGTCCGCTTCGAAGCGGGTCGGCGGCGCGGACCGCAGCTGCCAGCGGGTCACCCGGTCGAGCCGGCGTTCGCTGGTCAGCGTGTATTCGTGCGCGGCGCGCATGCCGTCGGGAAATGCGAGCGGCATCTCCAGTGCGACCAGCAGGTTGCGCTCGGTCGGTTCCAGCGCGATCTCGTAGTTCCAGGTCGGCGCGCCGTGTTCGACCGTTGCCGGCGGCAGGCTGCGCAGCCAGTGCGACGCCGTCCAGCTGCGGCCGTCGTACTGCGTCAGCGTCGGGCCGCGCCAGTACATCTCGCGCGTCGAGGGTTCCGCGCCGCGGAAGGTCACGCGCATCGCAGGGGTGTCGTCGGCGATGAGGTCGATCCAGTCGCCGGGCGACATCTCGTCCGACAGGCCGGGCCGCGCGGTCGACAGATCGGGAATACCCCAAAGCGGCGTCGCGAGACGCGGGAACAGCCAGAACGCGGCGAGTGCAAGCGGCAGACCGATCGCGATCAATCGCGCGACGATGCCGATGCGCGTGGCGTGGCGCACGCCGGCCGCCGGCAGTCCCGATTCCTGTTCCGACAAACGCGCGAGTGCCGCCAGCACGAGCACTGCGCCGACAAGACCGAGCGCGAGGGACAGTGGCCCCTGGTCGAGCAGGAACGTCGCGAACGGTGCGAACAACGCGAAGCCGAGCAGGCTGCGGGCATCGCGCACGGTGCGCAGTTCGGACGGCTTGATCGCGAGCATGCCGGCGAGCAGGGCGCAGCCGGTGTCGCGGCCGACGTTCATCCCGCCCTGCGCGAGCACGAGGCCGAACACGGCCAGCGCCAGCACCGTGCGCAGCCACCCCGGCGCCGCGCGCCGCGACGCCATGGCCGCGGCGATCGCGCCGGCGCCGGCGATGACCAGCGGCAACGGCATCGGCAACTGCAGCAGCAGCGGCAGCAGGCAGACGGCCGCGGCAGTCAGCGACCAGCGTCGGCCGGCGGTATCGAGTGCGAGCGCGGTGCGCGCCATCAGCCGGCGTCCGGCAGCAACGCGAGCGCGCGCAGGCAGGCATGGCGATGCGCAGCGCCGCGATCGGGACCGATCACCGGTTGGCCGGGCAACTGCAGCCGATAGCGCACGGCCTCGCGTTCGGCCTCGTCGACCCAGCGCGCCAACCGGCGGATCTTCGATTCGGGGTCGAGCGTGCCCAGACGCTGCCAGTCCAGCGTCAGGTCATCGCCCTGCGGGCGCTCGAACTCGCGCACGATCAGCGCATCGCGCCGCGCCGATGCTTTCCACGCGATGGTCCGTGGCGCATCGCCCGAGCGCCAGTCGCGCAGATGATGCAGCTCCTCGCCGGCCGGATTGAGCCGGGCCTGCGCTTCGTCGCCGCCACCCTCAGGCAACGGCGGGCCGGCTGCCTCCGGCGCGGGGTAGACGAGAAAGCGTGCCGTCGGCCAGACCCACGACCACGCACGTGCCAACCCCAGCGGGCGTGTGGTGCTGATGCGCAGCCGCGGCGACGTCAGCCAGCCGCGACGGACCGTCGGCAAGGAGACGGTCGCTTCGCCGCCGGATGCGCCGAGCGACAGCGGCGCCGCGCTGTCGCCGATCGCCACGCGCAGACCGCGACGCTCGCGGCCGGGCGCCGCTTCGACGTGCACGTGCAGCGGCATCGGCGTGCCGGCCGCGACCGGTTCGCCGTGCACCGCACGGATCTCGAGACCGCTGAGCTGCAACTGCGTCCACAACAGGCTGGCCATCGCGGCGCCGACCAGCAACAGGCACAGCAACAGGGCCGGATTGTTGTTGTAGTTGAGCGCGCCGATCGCCATCGTCGCCAGCAGCGCGGTGACGAACGCGCCGAAGCCCGTCGGCAGGATATAGATGCGCCTGCGATCCAGACGCGCCGGCAACACTTCCGGCCGGCGCGGACGCGCCCAGCTTTCGACACGACGGCGCAGGCCGGCGAACGCGGGCATCAGTCGACCGGCACGGCCTGCAGGATCGACGCCGCCAGTCCGTCGCCGGCCGCATCGGCCTCGGCGACCAGGCGGTGGCTGGCGATCAGCGGGAACAGTGTCTGCACATCGTCGGGCAGCGCGTGATCGCGGCCCTGCAGCAATGCGAGTGCACGGGCCGCGCGCAACAGCGCGAGACCGGCGCGCGGCGACAGGCCCACGCGGACGCCGGGATGCTGACGGCTGCGTCCCATCAGCGCCTGCACGTAATCGATCAGTGCCGGGCTCGCGTGGATCGCCGTGACTGCGCGGCGCAGCGCGAGCAGGTCATCGGCGCCGAGCCGTGGCAGCGTTTCGGCGATCAGCGTGCGCCGGTCGCTGCCCGAGAGCAGCGCACGTTCGGCATCGCGATCGGGGTAGCCGAGCGTGAGCCGCAGCAGGAAACGGTCGAGCTGCGAATCGGGCAGCGGATACGTGCCCGAAAGATCCACCGGGTTCTGCGTGGCGATGACGAAGAACGGATCGGGCAGGGCATGCGTGGTGCCGTCGACGGTGACCTGCTGCTCGGCCATGGCCTCGAGCAGCGCGCTCTGGGTACGCGGCGGTGCGCGGTTGATCTCGTCGGCCAGCAGCACGTTGGTAAACACTGGGCCGCCGTGGAATTCGAAGCGGCGCGCGCTGCCTTCGTAGACCGAGACGCCGACGACGTCCGACGGCAACAGGTCGGAGGTGAACTGCACGCGCTGGAAGTCTAGGCCGACCGTCGCCGCGATCGCATGGGCCAGCGTGGTCTTGCCGAGTCCGGGCAGATCCTCGATCAGGATGTGGCCGTCGGCGAGCAATGCGACGAAGCTCATCGTCACCGCCGTCTCCTTGCCGAGCACCAGCCGGTTCACCTGGACCAGCGATGACGACAGGGCTTCACGCTGGGTGTCGGTTAGCATGGCGGGCGTCGTCGGGTCGGGCATGCATGTGCTCCTGCGGCGGTCCCCCCGAGTGTAGCGAGGTCGAGTTCAATGCGGCGGATGGAAATGCGCACGGTGTTCGTCGTGCTGTGGACGACGATCGTGCTGCTGAAACTGGCCATCGCCGCGCGGCTGCCGCTGTTCGTCGACGAGGCGTTCTACTGGCTCGAAGGCCAGCACCCCGCGTTCGCCTATTCCGATCTGCCGGGCCTGACCGCGTGGCTGATCCGCATCGGCACCGAAGTCTTCGGCGACGGTCTGCTCGCGGTCCGTCTGCCCTTCATCGCGATCTCGGCGCTGGTGCCTTGGCTGGTGGTGCGCCTGACCGCGCGCGAGTTCGATCCGCAGTCCGCGTGGCTGTCCGGATGCGCGGCGCTGTTGCTGCCGCTGCTCGGTTCGCTCGGCGTGATGGCGCTGCCCGACGCGATGCTCGCGCTGGCGACCGTGCTGTGTCTGGACGCGGGCGTGCGCCTGCTGCGCGGCGTGACCCACGGCGGCGCCCTGCTGCTCGCGCTCGGCCTGTCGCTCGGCGCACTGAGCCACTACCGCTTCATCGCGGTGATCGGCGTCGGCATCGTCGCGCTGCTCGCGATCGCCAAGGGTCGCGAAGCGCTGCGCGACCCGCGCGTGTGGATCGCCATCGCGACCGGCGCCGCGGCATGGATTCCGCTGCTGGTGTGGAACGTCGACAACGCCGAAGCCGGACTGCGCTTCCAGATGGTCGATCGGCATCCGTGGGCGCTGCATGCCGACGGCTGGCAGTTCATCGTGATCCAGGCGGTGATGGTGACGCCGCTGCTGTTCGCCGCACTGCTGGTCGCGGCCTGGCGTCTGCGCCGCGCGCCGGACGATGCGGCGCGCTTTCTCGCGATCTCCGGCGGGTTGATGGTGCTCGGCTTCTTCGCGCTCGGCTTCGTCGCCGACACCGAACGCGCGAGTTTCCATTGGCCGCTGCCGGGCTATCTCGCGCTGCTGCCGCTGGTGGGCTTCGTGCTGATGACGTGGCCGCGCTGGCTGCGCATCGCCACGTGGGTGACGCTGGCGCTCGGCTTCGTCGGTGTGGTGGGGTACTACGCCGCGGTGTCCGCGCCCGAAGTGCGCGAGCGCAGCGCGGGTCTGAAGTGGTACCCATCGAACTTCGCAGGTTGGGACACGCTGGCCGATGCGGTGCGCGAAGAGCTCGCGGCCATGCCGGCCGACACGGTGCTCGTGGCCGACAACTTCAAGATCGGCGCCGAACTCGGCTTCGCGCTTGGCGATCCGCGCATCCGGGTGCTCGACCATCCGCTCAACCGCCACCACGGTCGCGCGCCGCAGCTGCAGCTGTGGCATCTGCAGCTCGACGATCGCGCCGAACTGGCCGGACGCCCGGTGCTGCTCGTCACCGGCGCCAACGACGTGAAGTTCAGTGCACTGCTGCAGCGCTACCAGACGATCTGTGCGCGCATGGGCGCATTGCCGGTGTCGCGCGTCGTCAACGCGGACCGCGGCGCGCAGCGTTTCATCCTCTCGCGCTTCGATGCGGATGCGACGTCGGGCGAGGGCGACTGCGTCACGCCGGCGCTCGCCCATGTCGACACACCGCTGGCGGGCGCGCGCGTCGATGCGCCGTTCGAAGTGCGCGGCTGGGCGGTCAAGGACGGCAGCGGCGTCGCCGCGATCGCGATCACCCTCGACGGTGCGCCGGTTGCGCAGGCGCAGTACGGCGCGCCGAATCCCTGGATCGTCGAGCAGTTTCTGGCCGGCAGATCCCGCGATCCCGCGGGCGTCGACATCGGTTTCAGCGCGACGATCGATCCGGCGACGCTTGCGCCCGGTCGCCACTGGCTCGGACTCGAGATCACCGGCCGTGACGGCTCGGTCGAACGCTGGGCCGAACAGCCGATCCAGGTCGCGCCCGCGCGCTGAGGCGCGCAGCGTCAGGGCAGGGTGTAGCCCGCCGTACGCAGCAGGCGCGCGGTCGCGATCAGCGGCAGGCCGACCAGCGCGGTCGGGTCATCGCTTCGGATCGCCTCGAACAGCACGATGCCGAGCCCTTCGCATTTGAAGCTGCCGGCGCAGTCGAACGGTTGCTCGGCATCGACGTAACGCGCGATTTCGTCCGCCTGCAACATGCGGAACACGACTTCGGTGCGGTCCTGCGCCTGCAGCGTCGGCTGTCCCGCGCGCGCCAGCGCCAGCGCGGTGTGGAAGATCACGCTGCGGCCGGACATCGCCGTCAGCTGCGCGATCGCCGCGTCGCGGCCGCCGGGTTTGCCGAGCGGACGACCATCGAGCGCGGCCACCTGGTCGGATCCGATGACCCATGCGCCCGGCGCCCGCGCAGCAACCGCCTCGGCCTTTGCCACGGCGAGCCGGGCTGCGAGCGTATCGGGGGCTTCACTGCGTCCGGGCGTCTCGTCGACCTCCGGCCGTTCGCAGGTGAACGGCAGCCGCAGGCGGTCCAGAATCCCGCGGCGATAGACCGATGTCGAGCCGAGGATCAGCGGCGGGTTCATGCGCCGGCCCCGGCGCGGACCAGCGCCAGCTGGGCGAGCTGGCGGTCGATGCGGGCCTGCGCCTGTTCGATCGATTCACGCATCGCCTCCAGCGCCGCGACATCCGCGCGCGCGCCGTGCTGCTGCAGCCACAGCCGCTGGCGCAACATCTCCTGCAGCGCATCGCGCACGGGATCGCCGCCGTCCTGGCCGATCTGGGCACGCGCGATCCGCAGCCGCGCTTCGAAGGTGTCAGCGGCGTCCAGCACGCGCGCATACGCGCGGTGCCGGCGCCGGACGCGGTGGCGCCAGGCCAGTACAATGGCGGCCGCAAGCAGGGTGGCCAGCAGCAGGCTGGGGATCGGCTGCACGCAGGATGTCCGGTGGCGCGGCGGGCCAGTCTGCCCGGTTGCTCGCAGGGCCGGCAAATCCGCCTGTCGACGGGGTTGGCCAGCGTGGTGCTAGGTTTGACAGCCCGGGATCGCATCTTTAACATTCGGCGGCTATGTCCGCGCAAATGCCCGAGTTGGTAGACGCTTGGCGCATGGTCGCAGGCAGCATGCGCCTCGACGGGCGCCTGCCATTGGCGTCGTTGACGCGCCTGCGTGACCTCCTGGCCGATGTCGAAGGCGACGACGTGATCTGCTCGATCGAGTTCGGTCGCGATGCGCTGCAGCAGCCGTTCGCGCTGTTGCGCATCGAAGCCGGGTTGCCGCTGGTGTGCCAGCGGACGCTCAAGCGTTTCGTGTGGCCGCTCGAGATCGAGCAACGGCTGGGCCTGATCCGCGACGAGGCGGACGAGGCGGGTCTGCTGCCCGATTACGAGGCGCTGTTGCTGGAAGGTGACGGTGCGTTGTCGCCGGTCGCGCTGGTCGAGGACGAACTGATTCTGGCAATACCCGCGATTCCGGTCGCACCCGGCTCCGAAGCGATCGATCGCGACTGGCCGGTGTCGCCCGAGGAAGAGACACGCGTCAACCCGTTTTCGGCGTTGGCGGGTTTGAAGAAAGATCGAAACAACTAGAACCTGTTGGAGCAATTCCCATGGCTGTGCAGAAATCCCGCGTCACCCCGTCCCGTCGTGGCATGCGTCGCGCGCACGACAAGCTGAGCGCCAAGCTGCTGTCGACCGACCAGACGACGGGTGAGACCCATATCCGTCATCACATCACCGCCGACGGTTACTACCGCGGCAAGCAGGTGATCCAGCCGAAGACGCGCGTCGTCGAGGAAGATTGATCCTCGCTGCCCGCCAGGTTCACGGCGGGCGCACGATGCACCGGGCGCAGCCACCGTCCCTGACGGGCGGCTGCGCCTGCCGTCGGCAGGGATGCCGCTCTTAAGATCACGCGCCTGACGCGAGGGCCGCTCCGCAGATGACCAGCGAACGCATCTATTCCCGCATTGCCGGCACCGGCAGTTACCTGCCCGAGAAAGTGCTGACCAACGACGACCTCGCGAAGTTCGTCGACACCAGCGACGAATGGATCGCCACGCGCACCGGCATCCGCGAGCGACACATCGCCGCCGAAGGCGAGACGACCAGCGATCTGGCCTTCCATGCCGCCACGCGTGCGATGGAAGCGGCCGGTGTGTCGGCGTCCGAGATCGATCTGATCATCGTCGGCACCACGACGCCGGACATCATTTTTCCGTCCACCGCCTGCCTGTTGCAGGCGCGGCTGGGCGCCAACGGCTGCGGCGCGTTCGACGTCAATGCGGCGTGTTCGGGCTTCCTCTACGCGTTCTCGATCGCCGACAAGTTCATCAAGTCGGGCGATGCGAAGACGGTGCTGGTGGTCGGCGCCGAGACGCTCACGCGCATGGTCGACTGGAACGAGCGCACCACTGCCGTGCTGTTCGGCGACGGTGCCGGCGCGGTCGTGCTCAAGGCCGATGTCGAGACCGGCATCCTCAGCACCCATCTGCACGCCGACGGCGCGAAGAAGGAACTGCTGTGGAATCCGGTCGGCGTGTCGGCCGGCTTCCGCGACGACCAGCCCAATGCGGGCGTGCGCATCCAGATGGCCGGCAGCGACGTCTTCAAGTACGCGGTCAAGGCGTTGGATTCGGTGGTCGAGGAAACGCTCGAGGCGAACGGTCTCGATCGCCACGACATCGACTGGCTGATTCCGCACCAGGCCAACCTGCGCATCATCGAAGCCACGGCCAAGCGCCTGGACATGCCGATGGATCGCGTCGTGGTCACGGTCGACAAGCACGGCAACACCTCGTCCGGTTCGGTGCCGCTGGCACTCGACGAGGCCGTGCGTTCTGGTCGCGTACAACGCGGCCAACTGCTGCTGCTCGAAGCCTTCGGCGGCGGCTTCACCTGGGGTTCGGCGCTGCTGCGCTATTGAATCCCGCGTGCGGGGCCGGCCGGCCCCGCAGGTGATTCCACTTCGCGGACTTCGCGTCCGCACGACACGGAGGCTGCCGCATGGGCGTCGAATCCATCGTCGTGGCCGGGCGCGATGCCTGGCTCAAGGCATATGCCGACGGCGACAGCCGCAAGTTCGGCCTCGGCATCCTCGACGCGATCGCGCGCGGGCTCGACATCGACGCCTTGCGTCCGCCGCCGCATCCCGGTGGCGGCGAGGCCAAGCAGATCGAAGCGCGCCGCATCGCCGAACTCGACGCGCAAGGCGTGCGTGTGCCGCGCGTGCTCGGCGAAGGCGCATCCACGCTGCTGCTGAGCAATCTGGGCGATACCTTCGCCGCACAACTGCGCGCCGCCGATGGCGATGCGACGCGTATCGATGCATTGACCACGGCGGTGATCGACGCGATCGCCGACGCGCATGCGCGCGGTGCCTATTTCGGGCAACCGCTGCCGCGCAACATCACGCTCGACGACAGTGGCCGTGTGGGCTTCATCGACTTCGAGGAAGACCCGCTGGAAGTGATGTCGCTGCCGCAGGCGCAGGCGCGCGACTGGCTGATGTTCGCGTTCGGCATGGCGAAGTATTACGACGGCCGTACCGACGTGCTCGCCGACATGCTGTCGCAGGTGATGCAGCGCGAGCCGGAAGTGGCGGCGCATGCGGGTCGCGTGGGACGTCTGAAGGGCTTCGCGCAGCGCATCGCCTGGCTCGGACGTTCCGCACGCCACGTCGCGCATTCGATCCTCGTCGTGCGCGCGGCGACTCTGCTGCCGATGCTGCTCGTCGTCGCCGTGCTGTGGGACTGGCTCGAGGACGGCGAGATCGAATTGCTGCGGATGATGTTCTGAGCCGCCGCCGCGCATCGCCCGCATACGCCCCGGTACAGACAATGTCGCGGCTTCGCACTTATCATCGCCCCCGGTTTTGAGGCTGGAAATACGCGTGACCGCATCGCAACTCGCATTCGTCTTCCCCGGGCAGGGCTCGCAGTCGCTGGGCATGCTCGGTGATCTCGCCGCGCGCCATCCGGTGATCGTCGAGGCATTCGCCGAAGCGTCGGAAGGCGCGGGCGTCGATCTGTGGGCGCTGTCGCAGCAGGGCCCCGAAGCCCAGCTCAACCAGACCGAGTTCACCCAGCCCGCGTTGCTGGCCGCCGGTGTCGCCGTGTGGCGTGCATGGCAGCAGCGCGAAGGCGCGGTGCCGGCCGCGCTGGCCGGCCACAGCCTCGGCGAATACACCGCGCTGGTCGCGGCCGGCGTGCTGTCGCTGTCCGATGCCGCGAAGCTGGTCCGTCTGCGGGGCCAGCTAATGCAGAGCGCGGCGCCTGCGGGCACCGGTGCGATGGCCGCGGTCATCGGCGCCGAAGACGCGCTGGTCAACGAGGTCTGCCGCGATGCGTCGCAGGAGGGCAGCGTCGCCGTGCCGGCCAACTTCAATTCGCCTGGCCAGATCGTCATCGGTGGACATGCGGCGGCGGTCGATCGCGCGATCGCACTGCTCGGCGAGCGCGGCGTGCGCAAGGTCGTGAAACTGGCGGTCAGCGTGCCGTCGCACACGCCGCTGATGCGCGAGGCTGCGGATCGTCTGGCCGAATCGATGGATGCGGTCGCATGGCAGGCGCCGTCGCTGCCGGTGGTGCAGAACGTCGATGCGGCCGTGCACGAGCGCGTCGATGCGATCCGCGATGCGCTGGTGCGCCAGCTGTATCTGCCGGTGCAGTGGACGCGCTGCGTCGAAGCGCTGTCGGCGCGCGGCGTGACACGCATCACCGAGTGCGGCCCGGGCAAGGTGCTGACCGGCCTGGTCAAGCGCATCGACAAGTCGATCGAGACCCGCGCGCTCGCCGCGCCGGACGATTTCGACGCCGCGCTGGCAGACTGGAAGGTCTGAACCCGGCGGAAGGACGCGGATCGGCGCACACTGCGGGCAGTGGCTGCGGCCGATGTCCGCGTGGTCCCATATCCGCCGCCATACACGCCTTATTGGAGTTCTCATGAGCGCACCTCTTTCCGGCGAGATCGTTCTCGTCACCGGCGCAAGCCGCGGCATCGGTGCCGCGATCGCCGACACGCTGGCCGCGCAGGGCGCGACCGTGATCGGCACCGCGACCAGCGACGCAGGTGCAGCGAAGATCGGCGAGCGCCTGTCCGCGCACGGCGGCCACGGCCGCGTGCTGGACGTCTCGCAGCCGGGCGCGATCGAAGCGCTGGTCGAGGCGATCACGTCCGAGTTCGGCGCGATCTCGATCCTCGTCAACAATGCCGGCATCACCCGCGACAACCTGCTGATGCGCATGAAGGACGAGGACTGGCAGGCCATCCTCGACACCAACCTGACCAGCGTCTACCGCAGCTCGAAGGCGGTGATGCGCGGCATGATGAAGGCGCGCAAGGGGCGCATCATCAACATCGCATCGGTGATCGGCGTGACCGGCAATGCGGGCCAGGCGAACTACGCCGCGGCCAAGGCCGGCATCATAGCCTTCAGCAAATCGCTGGCGAAGGAAATCGGCTCACGCGGCGTCACCGTGAACGTGGTTGCGCCCGGCTTCATCGCCACCGACATGACCCGCGATCTGCCCGAAGACTCCAAGGCCGCATTGACCGAACGCATCGCGCTCGGCCGTCTCGGCGAGCCGGACGACATCGCGCAGGCCGTGGCCTTCCTCGCCGGTCCGTCGGCGGCGTACATCACCGGCGAAACCCTGCACGTCAACGGCGGCATGTACATGCCCTGAGACGGGCTGCGTCGACACTTCAATTCCGAGGGCAAGCCGTTGAATGGCAAGGGCTTTGATGGTGGTGCGCCCATCGCCCGGCTTTCCCTTACACTATCCACCGAAAATCGCCTCCCCGGAGCAGACTACCCATGAGCAACATCGAAGAGCGCGTCAAGAAGATTGTCATCGAGCAGCTGGGCGTCAAGGAAGAAGAAGTCAGCAACAGCGCTTCTTTCGTCGACGACCTCGGTGCCGATTCCCTCGACACCGTCGAGCTGGTGATGGCGCTGGAAGAAGAGTTCGAGTGCGAGATTCCGGACGAAGAAGCCGAGAAGATCACCTCGGTGCAGCAGGCGATCGACTACGTCAAGGCGCACGCCAAGGGCTGATGCCCGCGTCCGCGCCCACGGTTCGATCCGATGGGCGTGCGACGGGTCCGGCCGCGATGCGGCCGGACAGACAGGTTCCAGCACGAGGCCGCGTTGCGGCCTCGTGCGTATTGGCGGCGACCAACCGCGCCGCCACCGACTTCTCAGGAGTTGAACAATGGCCAAGCGCCGCGTCGTCATCACGGGCATCGGCATCCTCTCGCCGCTGGGCAACGACCTGGCTTCGAGCTGGGACGGCATCGTCAACGGCCGGTCGGGCATCGGCCCGATCACCCACTTCGACGCCACCAATTTCGCCACGCGCATCGCGGGCGAGGTGAAGGGCTTCGACGCGACCCAGTGGATCGCGCCGAAAGACGTCAAGAAGATGGATCCCTTCGTGCACTACGGTGTCGCCGGCGGCCTGATGGCGATCGCCGACGCGGGCATCGACGTGCGTGAATCCGACGCCGAGCGCATCGGCGTGGCGATCGGCGCGGGCATCGGTGGCCTCAAGGGCATCGAGGAGACCGCGATCAAGTACGCCGAGGGCGGCCCGCGCAAGATCTCGCCGTTCTACGTGCCTTCGACGATCATCAACATGATCTCCGGCCAGGTCTCGATCATGACCGGCGCCAAGGGTCCGAACATCGCGGCCGTCACCGCATGCACCACCGGCACGCACAACATCGGTCTGGCGATGCGCATGATCCAGTACGGCGACGCGGACGTGATGATCGCCGGCGGCGCCGAGTTCGCGACCACGCCGACCTCGGTCGGTGGCTTCTGTTCGATGAAGGCGATGTCGACCCGCAACGACGACCCGACCGGCGCGTCGCGTCCGTGGGACATCGAGCGCGACGGCTTCGTCATGGGCGATGGCGCGGGCGTGCTGGTGCTCGAGGAATACGAGCGCGCGAAGGCGCGTGGCGCGCGCATCTACGCCGAGCTCGCGGGCTTCGGCATGAGCGGCGACGCGTTCCACATGACCTCGCCGAGCGAGAACGGCGAAGGCGGCGGCCGCTGCATGCGCGCCGCGATCGACGACGCCGGTATCGATCCGTCGCAGATCGGCTACATCAACGCGCACGGCACCTCGACGCCGGCCGGCGACGTCGCCGAGACGATGGGCATCAAGGGCGTGCTCGGCGCGCACGCATCGAAGGTCATGGTCAGCTCGACCAAGTCGATGACCGGCCACCTGCTGGGCGCGGCCGGCGGTATCGAGGCGGTGTTCTCGGCGATGGCGCTGCACACCGGCATCATCCCGCCGACGATCAACCTGCACACGCCGGGCGAGGGCTGCGATCTCGACTACGTGCCGCTCACCGCGCGCGAGCACCAGGTCGAATACGTCATGTCGAACTCGTTCGGCTTCGGCGGCACCAACGGCACGCTGGTGTTCCGCAAAGTCTGACGGCGAAGTTGGATCGGCGAGAAAAGAAGGCCCGCGCAAGCGGGCCTTTTTCTTGTCTGCCGAGGAGGCGATCGGGTGGAGCGTTTGGGTCCTTGCCGTCATCCCAGCGGCTTTCAACAGACGGATGTCCAGTCAAGCTGGAACCCATTTTGATGTTGGCTTCTGCTGCGCGCGCATCGCACTGAAGCGATCGGTCCGATCAGCGATCAGTTCTTCGCGAAGATCAAAATGGGCCCCAGCGTGCGCTGGGGCGACAGGGTGAGCCAGGTTCCGCTCGCTCAGCCCCGCTTCCACCGCACGCCCTGCGGCGTGTCTTCGAGCACGATCTGCTCGGCAGCCAGCTGGTCGCGGATCGCATCCGCGCGAGCGAAGTCGCGGGCCTGCTTGGCGGCGATGCGTTCATCGATCAGTGCCTGGATGCGCGCATCGTCGTCGTCACTGGCACCGCGGGCGAACCAGTCGGCGGGCGCCTGCTGCAGCAGACCCAGCGCGAGGCCAGCGCCGAGCAGGTCCGCCTTGAGCGTCGCGCGCGTGGCGTCGTCGGTGGCCTTGCGTGCATCACCGGCGATGCGCGCGACCTCGGCGAGCGCGGCCGGCGTGTTGAGATCCTCGTCCAACACGGCTTCGATGCTGGCGGGAATCCGCGCCTCGGCCTCGACGTCGCCCAGATCGCGCAGCGTGCCGTACAGCCGGTCGAGCGTGCGCACCGACTGTTCGATCAGCGCATCCGACCAGTCCAGCGGCTGGCGGTAGTGCGCGGAAAGCAGGGCATAGCGCAGCGCTTCGGGGGCGTGCGTGCGCACCAGGTCGTGCACGCGCTCGATGTTGCCGATCGACTTGGACATCTTGCTGCCGGCGAAGGTCAGCATGCCGTTGTGCAGCCAGATGTTCGCGAACGGCGCGCCGCCGTGGGCGCATTCGCTCTGTGCGATCTCGTTCTCGTGGTGCGGAAACTGCAGGTCGACGCCGCCGGCGTGGATGTCGATCGTCTCGCCCAGATGCGCGGCGGCCATCGCCGAGCATTCGATGTGCCAGCCCGGCCGGCCGACGCCCCAGGGCGACGCCCAGCCCGGCAGATCGTCGGTCGACGGCTTCCACAGCACGAAATCACCGGCATCGCGCTTGTACGGCGCGACCTCGATGCGTGCGCCGGCGATCATGTCGTCGGTGTCGCGGCGCGAGAGCTTGCCGTAGCCGTCGAAACTGCCGACCGCGAACAGCACGTGGCCTTCCGCCGCATAGGCATGGCTGCTGTCGATCAGGCGCTCGATCATCGCGACGATCTCGCCGATGTGCGCGGTGGCCGCGGGTTCGATGTCCGGCGGCGCGATGCCCAGCGCGGCCATGTCCTCCCGGTAGGCGGCGGCGAAGCGGTCGGTGATCGCCGAAATCGGCACGCCCTGGTCGCGCGCGGCGGCGTTGATCTTGTCGTCGACGTCGGTGATGTTGCGCGCGTACTTCAGCGCGCCGTAGCGGCGGCGCAGCAGGTCGGCCAGCACGCCGAACACCACCGGCCCGCGGGCGTTGCCGATGTGGACGTAGTTGTAGACCGTCGGGCCGCAGACGTACATCGTCGGGCACGCGGGATCGAGAGGCGCGAACGGTTCGAGCTGGCGGGTCAGGCTGTTGTAGAGATGCAGGGACATGGCGGACTCGCCGGGATAACCGGACGATTCTAACGCGCCCGCCGCGCTGCGCTGTCTCCGGGACAGCGCAGCCTGCGCGCCGCGTCGCAGCGGGCCCGATACGTGTTCACGACAGCATCGATTCAGCCCCCGCAGGTGGGCGCGGCCTACACTGCATCGGTGTCGATCGCGCTCCGAAGCCACCCTCGTGCGAACTCCGCGCTGCCTGTCCTGGCGGTGCTGTTCGTCTGCGTGTGTCCGGCCTTCGCGCAGAGCCCGCCGCCGGCGCCCGAGAACGCGCGTCTCGAGTACGCGCAGGTGCTGCGGGCTGAGCCGGTCTACCAGACGCTGCGCGCGACCAGCATGGTCGAGCGTTGCGAAGCCACTACGCCGGTCGCGGAGGAACAGCGGCGCGGTGTCGCGCGCTGGGTCGGCGCGGTCAAGGATGTGCTGCGTTCCGAGGACGACCGGGTCGAAGAGACCGACCGCTCCGCCGGCGGCGACTGCCGCATGGTGCCGATCGAGCGCGAGTTCCGCCGGCCGATCGCCTACGACGTCGACTATGTGCACAAGGGCGTCAAGTACCGCTCGCGTCTGCCGTACGACCCGGGCAACCGCCTGCGGGTACGCGTGTCGGTGACGCCGATCGTGCCGCCGGCCGGCGAGCGTTGAACGGTGTATCCGCCGCTGTTGCAGTGCAGCGCTTCGCGTGCGAGGATTCGCGCCTCATGAACGCCCTGCGCGCCGACGCCGACATCCTCACCTCCGCCCGCATGGCGTCGGGGATGACCTCGCGTGCCCGCCGACCGGAAGCCCACATCCTCCCGGGCTAGTCGGAACGTCGTTCGCGTATGCGTGCTGTTCTGCAGAAAACCCGGCCGATGCCGGGTTTTTTCGTTTCCGAAACACCGGTTTCATCGATCCATCCGATCCTCCTTCCATCGCCTCCACGAGATTTCCACCGATGACCGCGATCCGACACTTCCTCAACACGCAGGACTGGTCCCGTCCCGACCTCGACGCCCTGCTGGCCGAGGCCGCGCGCTTCAAGAAAGAGAAGCTCGGCGACGCGCTCAAGGGCAGGTCGATCGCGCTGGTGTTCTTCAATCCGTCGATGCGCACGCGCACCAGCTTCGAACTCGGCGCATTCCAGCTCGGCGGTCACGCCATCGTGCTGCAGCCGGGCAAGGACGCATGGCCGATCGAATTCGACCTGGGCACGGTGATGGACGGCGACACCGAGGAGCACGTGGCCGAGGTCGCGCGCGTGCTCGGCCGTTACGTCGACATGATCGGCGTACGCGCGTTTCCGAAGTTCGTCGACTGGTCGGTCGATCGCGAAGACAAGGTGCTCAAGGCGTTCGCGCAGTACTCGCCGGTGCCGGTCATCAACATGGAGACCATCACCCATCCCTGCCAGGAGCTCGCCCACGCGCTGGCGCTGCAGGAGCACTTCGGCACGTCCGATCTGCGCGGCAAGAAGTACGTGCTGACCTGGACCTATCACCCCAAGCCGCTCAATACCGCCGTCGCGAATTCCGCGCTGACCATCGCCACGCGCCTGGGGATGGACGTGACCCTGCTGTGCCCGACGCCGGACTACGTGCTCGACCAGCGCTACATGGACTGGGCGGCGCAGAACGTCGCCGAGAGCGGCGGCTCGCTCGCCGTCAGCCACGACATCGACAGCGCCTATGCCGGCGCCGACGTGGTCTACGCCAAGAGCTGGGGCGCGCTGCCGTTCTTCGGCAACTGGGCGCCCGAGAAGCCGATCCGCGACCAGTACCAGCACTTCATCGTCGACGAGCGGAAGATGGCGCTGACCAACTACGGCGTGTTCTCGCACTGCCTGCCGCTGCGCCGCAACGTCAAGGCGACGGATGCGGTGATGGATTCGCCCAACTGCATCGCCATCGACGAAGCCGAGAACCGCCTGCACGTGCAGAAGGCGGTCATGGCGACCCTGATGCGCTGACGCGCGCCGCACTTCATCCGAATTCTTTTCCGCATCCCCACGGACAACTCCATGACCAGCGCCCACACTTCCCGCGACATCGTCCTCGCCTTTTCCGGCGGCCTCGACACCAGCTTCTGCGTGCCCTATCTCAAGGAACAGGGCTGGACCGTGCACACCGTATTCGCCGACACCGGCGGCGTCGATGCCGAAGAGCGCGCCTTCATCGAGCAGCGAGCGGCCGAACTCGGCGTTGCCAGCCACGTCACCGTCGATGGTGGTCCCGCGATCTGGGACGGTTTCGTCAAGCCCTTCGTGTGGGCCGGTGAGGCTTATCAGGGCCAGTACCCGCTGCTGGTGTCGGACCGCTATCTGATCGTCGACGCTGCGCTCGCGCGCGCCGCCGAACTCGGCACCAATGCGATCGCGCACGGCTGCACCGGCATGGGCAACGACCAGGTGCGGTTCGACCTGGCGGTGAAGGCGCAGGGCGAGTACCGCATCGTGGCGCCGATCCGTGAGATCCAGAAGGAACACACGCAGACCCGCGCTTACGAGCAGGCGTATCTGGAAGCGCGCGGCTTCGGCGTGCGCGCCAAGCAGCAGGCCTACACGATCAACGAGAACCTGCTGGGCCTGACGATGTCCGGCGGCGAGATCGACCGCTGGGAAGCGCCGGGCGAGGGTGCCCGTGGCTGGTGCGCGCCGCGCGCCGAATGGCCGGAGGCGCCGCTGCAGGTCAAGCTGCGGTTCGAGCAGGGCACGGCGGTCGCGCTCGACGGCGAAACGCTGCCGGGCGCGCAGATCCTCGCGAAGCTCAATGCACTGTTCGCGCCCTACGGCGTGGGCCGCGGCGTCTACACCGGCGACACCGTGATCGGTCTCAAGGGCCGCATCGTGTACGAAGCACCGGGCCTGGTCTCGCTGCTCGCCGCGCACCGCGCGCTCGAAGACACCGTGCTGACCAAGCAGCAGAACCGCTTCAAGCCCGAAGTCGCGCGCAAGTGGACCGAGCTGGTCTACGAAGGCTTCTTCCACGATCCGCTCAAGGCCGACATCGAAGCGTTCCTCGCATCCTCGCAGGCCAAGGTCACCGGTGAAGTGGTGCTGGAAACCCGCGGCGGCCGCGTCGACGCGGTGGCGGTGACCTCGCCGCACATCCTCAACGCGAAGGGCGCGACCTATGCGCAGTCCGCAGACTGGGGCGTCGAGGAAGCCGAGGGTTTCATCAAGCTGTTCGGTATGAGCAGCACGCTGTACGCGCAAGTCAACCGCGGCTGACCGCGGTCGACTTGCCGGGGCATTCCACCTTAACCCCGCGCCGTTGGCGCGCCCCCTTCAACAAGAAGGGGGCTCTCCTCCTGCCAAGTACACGTAGTTCTGAAGGCTTACCGAAACATGCTTGAACAGACCCTCGACCATCTCGAACAGCTGGTGTCCTTCGACACCCGCAATCCGCCGCGCGCGATCGCGGCCGAGGGCGGGATCTTCGGCTACATCCGCGGCCAGCTGCCGGGCTTCGATGTCGAGGTGATCGACCACGGCGACGGCGCGGTGAGCCTGTTCGCGGTGCGTGGCGCGCCGACGGTGCTGTTCAACGTGCACCTGGACACGGTGCCGGATTCGCCAGGCTGGAGCGCCGATCCGCACGTGATGCGGCGTCTCGAAGATCGCGTAATCGGCCTCGGCGTCTGCGACATCAAGGGCGCGGCGGCGGCGCTGATTGCGGCGGCCAATGCCGGCGACGGCGACGCGGCGTTCCTGTTTTCCTCGGACGAAGAAGCCAACGATCCACGGTGCATCGCCGCCTTTCTCGCGCGCGGTCTGCCGTTCGAGGCCGTGCTGGTCGCCGAGCCGACGCAGTGCGAAGCGGTGCTCGCGCATCGCGGCATCAGTTCGGTGCTGATGCGTTTCGCCGGCACGGCGGGGCATGCATCCGGCAAGCAGGATCCGGCGGCGAGCGCGTTGCACCAGGCGATGCGCTGGGGCGGCCGCGCGCTCGATCACGTCGAATCCCTGGCGCACGCGCGCTTCGGTGGACTGACCGGTCTGCGTTTCAACATCGGCCGGGTCGAGGGCGGCATCAAGGCCAACATGATCGCGCCGGCCGCCGAGCTGCGCTTCGGTTTCCGGCCGTTGCCGTCGATGGACATCGACGATCTGCTTGAGACCTTTTCCGGTTTCGCGCAGCCCGATGCGGCGCATTTCGAGGAAACCTTCCGCGGTCCGAGCCTGCCGTCGGGCGACATCGATCGCGCCGAAGACCGCAGGCTCGCTGCGCGCGACATCGCCGACGCCTTCGATCTGCCGATCGGCAACGCCGTCGATTTCTGGACCGAGGCCTCGCTGTTCTCCGCCGGCGGTTACACCGCGCTGGTCTACGGCCCGGGCGACATCGCCCAGGCGCATACCGGCGACGAATTCGTGACGCTCGACCAGCTGCAGCGCTACGCCGAGTCGGTGCACCGGATCATCAACGGCGATCGCTGAGCACCACCCGCACCTTCCGCTCTCCACGCGTCATCCCACGCCCAACCGATTGCAGCCCGTGAACATTCCCGCGACCCACGTCCAGACCCGTCAGACCATCGTGCGCCTGCTCTCGAGCATGGCCAGCGCGAAGGAGATCAGCCAGTACCTCAAGCGCTTCTCGCAGCTGGATGCGAAGCGCTTCGCCGTGGTCAAGGTCGGCGGCGCGGTGCTGCGCGACGAGCTCGACGATCTGACGTCTTCCCTCTCGTTCCTGCAGGAGGTCGGCCTGACACCGATCGTGCTGCATGGCGCAGGCCCGCAGCTCGACGCCGAACTCGCCGCGGCCGGCATCGAAAAGCAGACCGTCGGCGGCCTGCGCGTCACCACGCCCGAGGCGCTGGCCATCGTGCGCCGCGTCTTCCAGGCCGCGAACCTGCGCCTCGTCGAAGCCCTGCAGCGCAACGGCGCGCGTGCGACCTCGATCACCGGCGGCGTGTTCGAGGCGACGTATCTCGACCAGAGCACGTATGGCCTGGTCGGTGAAGTGAGCGCCGTCAATCTCGCCCCGATCGAAGCCAGCCTGCAGGCCGGCTCGATTCCGGTGATCACGAGCCTGGGCGAAACCGCCGCGGGGCAGATCCTCAATATCAATGCGGACTTCGCCGCCAACGAACTGGTGCGCGAACTGCAGCCCTACAAGATCATCTTCCTCACTGGCACCGGCGGCCTGCTGGATGCCGACGGCAAGGTCATCGACTCGATCAACCTGTCGACCGAGTACGACCATCTGATCCAGCAGCCGTGGATCCACGGCGGCATGAAGGTCAAGATCGAACAGATCAAGGCGCTGCTCGAAGGCCTGCCGATGGCCTCGTCGGTGTCGATCACGCGGCCCGCCGATCTGGCCAAGGAACTGTTCACCCACAAGGGGTCCGGCACGCTGGTGCGGCGCGGTGAGCAGGTGTTGCGTGTGACCGACTGGTCGGAACTGGATCTCGAACGTCTGAAGTCGTTGATCGAATCGAGCTTCGGCCGCGCGCTCGCGCCGGATTATTTCGAACGCACGCCGCTGTTGCGCGCCTATGTCAGCGAGAACTACCGCGCCGCGGTGATCCTGACCGAAGGCGAGGGCACGGTGTATCTAGACAAGTTCGCCGTGCTCGACGACGCGCAGGGCGAAGGCCTCGGCCGCGCGGTGTGGAACGTGATGCGCGACGAGACGCCGCAGCTGTTCTGGCGCTCGCGCCACCACAACCAGGTCAACATCTTCTATTACGCCGAGTCCGACGGCTGTATCAAGCAGGAGAAGTGGAAGGTGTTCTGGTACGGCCTCGACGGCTTCGAGCAGATCCAGCGCTGCGTCGCGCATTGCGCGGCCCGTCCGCCGACGCTGGTGGGCTGAGTGGGCGAACGCGCCGCCAATGCCGCGTGGCATACGGTGCCGACCCTGACCGGTCGTCACGTCTCGCTGGTGCCGCTTGCGCCGGCGCATGCGGACGCGCTCGCGATCGTCACTCGCGACAGCGGTCTGCATACGGCGTGGTACACCAACGTGCCTGCGCCGGATGACGTGCCGCGCTACATCGACAAGGCGCTCGAGGCGCAGGCGGCCGGCGAAGCGCTCGCGTTCGCGGTGCTGGATGCCGATGGCAGCGTCGTCGGCAGCACGCGCTTCTACGATCTCGACGCCGCGGTGCCCAATCTCAAGATCGGCTACACCTGGTATGCGCCACGCATGCAGCGCACCGGTCTCAACACCGAAGCCAAGCTGCTGCCGTTCACGCACGCCTTCGATGCGCTCGGGTGCGCGTCGGTGGCGTTCGAGACCAGCTGGTTCAATCACGCCTCGCGCGCGGCCATCGCGCGCCTGGGCGCACAACAGGATGGCGTGCTGCGCCATCACAAGCGGCATGCCGACGGCTCGCTGCGCGACACCGTGGTGTTTTCGGTGATCGACGCAGAATGGCCGGCGGTGCGTCGCCATCTGCGATTCAAACTCGACACGTTCAAGCTGGACAGCCCTCCATGAGCACATCCCCCATCCGTCTCGGCATCGTCGGCGCGCGCGGCCACACCGGCCAGGAACTGATCCGCCTCGTCGCCGCGCATCCGGGCCTCGAACTCGCGTTCGTGTCCTCGCGTGAGCTCGACGGCCAGCGCGTCGCCGATCACACCGACGGCTTCGCGGGCGAACTGCGCTTCGAAAGCCTCGATGCCGATGCGGTCGCCGCGAAGGGCGCCGATGCAGTGATCCTCGCGCTGCCCAACGGCAAGGCCGCGCCGTTCGTCGCCGCGATCGATGCCGCGAAGCCGGACACGCTGATCGTCGATCTGTCGGCCGACTACCGCTTCGAGGCCGGCTGGTATTACGGACTGCCGGAACTGACGCGTGCGCGGTATGCCGGCCAGCGCCGGATCAGCAATCCCGGCTGCTACGCGACCGCGATGCAGCTGGCGATCGCGCCGCTGGCCGAGCATCTCGCCGGCCCGCCGCAGTGCTTCGGCGTGTCGGGCTACTCGGGTGCGGGCACCACGCCGTCGGACAAGAACGACACCGCGCTGCTGGCCGACAACCTGATGCCGTATGCCCTGACCAACCACGTGCACGAGCGCGAGGTGTCGAAGCAGCTGTCGCTGCCGGTCGAATTCATGCCACACGTCGCGCCGCACTTCCGCGGCATCACGATGACGGTCAACCTGTGGCTGTCTGCGCCGATGTCGCGCGACGCGGTCAAGGCGCTGTTCGATGCGCGCTACGCCGACGAACCGCTGGTCGAGGTCCTCGACGATACGCCGTGGGTCAGCCGGATCGCCGGCCGTCACGGCGCGCAGATCGGCGCCTTCACAATGGCGCCGGGCAATGGCCGCGTCGTCGTCGTGGCGACGCTCGACAACCTGCTGAAGGGCGCGGCGACACAGGCGATGCAGAACCTCAACCTCGCGCTGGGCTTCGACGAGCTGACGTCGATCCCGCATTGATCGTCTCCGTGGGCGCGCGTTCGCATGCGAAGGCGCTCTACCGGTTCAACTTGATCGCGCGCAAGCGCGCTCCCACAGATCCAACCCGGAAACCGACATGAGCACTCTCCTCTGGCAGAAGCCCGGCGTCGCCGTCGACACGCAAATCCAGGCGTTCCTCGCTGGTGACGACGTGATCCTCGACCGCGAATTCTTCCTGCACGACATCGCCGCGAGTGCCGCGCATGCCGAAGGCCTGCAGCGCGTCGGCATCCTGTCGAGCGACGAGCTCGACGGCTTGAAGCGCGAACTGGCGACGCTGGCCGACGATTTCCGCAGCGGTACCTTCGTGCTCGACGAACGTTTCGAAGATGGCCATTCGGCGATCGAGGATCGTCTGACCGAACGCCTCGGCGATGCCGGTCGGCGCATCCACACCGGCCGCAGCCGCAACGACCAGGTGCTGGTCGCAACGCGCCTGTGGCTGAAAGAGAAGCTCGCGCGTCTGGCGTCGCTGTCGCGCGAGATCGCCAAGATCGCGCTCGATCGCGCCGAAGCCGAGCGCGAGCTGCCGATTCCCGGCTACACGCACATCCAGCGCGCCGTGCTGTCCTCGGGCGGCATGTGGTGGTCGGGCTGGGCCGAGGCCTTCATCGACGATGCCGTGCGTGCGCAGGACACGCTCGCGCTGATCGACTGCAATCCGCTCGGCACCGCGGCCGGCTACGGCGTGAACCTCGCGCTCGATCGCGACCACACGACTGCCGCACTCGGCTTCGCGCGCCTGCAGGTCTCGCCGGTCTACGCGCAGCTCTCGCGCGGCAAGTTCGAACTGGCCGCGCTTGAAGCGCTGGGCAGCGCGACGCTGGATCTGCGTCGCCTGGCCTGGGACCTGTCGCAGTTCACCAGCGCCGAGTACGGCTTCGTCGCGCTGCCGGCGCAGTACACGACCGGCAGCTCGATCATGCCGAACAAGCGCAATCCCGATGTCGTCGAACTGATGCGTGCCACGCACGCCAGCGTCGCCGCGGCACGCACCGAGATCGAGCAGTTGCTGTCGCTGCCGTCGGGCTATCACCGCGACCTGCAGAGTTCCAAGGGCGCGATCTTCCACGGCTTCGGCCGTGGGCTCGCCGCGCTGGAACTGCTGCCGGCGTTGCTGGCGAATCTGGAATGGCGCGAGGACCGCCTGCGTGCTGCGGTCGATTCGGGCATGTACGCGACCGATGTCGCAGTCGAGGCCGCGATCGCCGGCGTGCCGTTCCGCGAGGCCTACAAGGCCGCCGCGCAGAGCGCCGACACGGCCGGGCAGGGCCGCACGCCGGAAGGCAGTCTCGCCGCGCGCACCTCGCCGGGCGGCGCCGCCGATCTGCGCCTGGACACGCTGCGTGCGCGCTGGGATGCGCTGGCCTGATTTCCTGATTCCCTTGCGAGAGCTGCCGCCATGAAACGCTTCCTCGTCATCGCGATGCGCCGGCCGGACTTCGATGTGTCCGTCGTCGCGCCGCATCAGGCCTTCCTCGACGACCTGCGTGCGCGCGGTCTGCTGGACATGACCGGCGGCTTCGCAGACGGCACGGGCGGCGCGTATCTGCTGAGCGGAATCGGGACACTGGACGAAGCGCGGGCGATCGTCGCGGCCGATCCGCTGGCACTGCAGAATGCGAGCGAGCTCGTCGTCCACGAGTGGAACACCCGCTGAGCGCAGCCGACCGATGCACGTGCCCGACACCGATGCGTTCCCCGAGCAACCGCTGCCGCCCTGGCGACGCGCGGTGCTCAAGGTCGGCAGCAGTCTGCTGGCGGCCGATGGTGGTGGTCTGTCGGCGCAGTACGCCGACGCGCTGGCCGGTTTTGTGCGCGCGAGCCACGCTGCGAGGCGCGAGGTCGTCGTGGTGTCGTCGGGCGCTGTCGCGGCGGGCCGCGCGATCCTGCATGCCAATCCCGCGCCCGGCGCGCCGATGGCCGAACGCCAGGCGCTCGCCGCATTGGGCCAGGCGCGGTTGACCGGCTTCTGGCAGGGCTTCTTCGAACGCCCCGTCGCGCAGGTGCTGCTGACCCACGACGACCTGCGCAACCGCCGCCGTTATCTCAATGCGCGCGCGACACTGACCGCGCTGCTGCGCCACGGTGCGCTGCCGGTGGTCAACGAGAACGACACGGTCTCGGTCGACGAACTCAAGCTCGGCGACAACGACAACCTCGCCGCGATCGTCGCCGCGCTGGTCGATGCGGACGTGCTGTTCATCGCCACCGACATCGATGGCCTGTATGACGCGGACCCGCGCATCGAACCGCACGCGCGGCCGATGCCGGTCGTCGCGAAGATGAGTGCCTCGCTGCTGGCAGTCGCCGGTGGCGCCGGCAGCAGTGTCGGCACCGGCGGCATGCGCACCAAGCTCGAAGCTGCGCAGCGCGCCGCATCGGCCGGTGTCGCGACCGTGCTGTTCAACGGCCGCCGCGCCGCTGTGCTCGACGGCCTCGCGCACGACCGCCTGCGCGGCACGCGAATCCATCCGCTGCGCACGCGCATGGCCGCGCGCAAGCACTGGCTGCAGAACGCGCCAGCGGAACCGGGCGCGATCATCGTCGACAACGGCGCCGCGAACGCGATGGTCGAAAAGGGCGCTTCATTGCTGCCGGGCGGCGTGCTCGCCGCGGAAGGACAGTTCCGGCGCGGCGATCTGGTGTCGGTGGTGCTGCGCGACGGCGAAGCGCGCGAGCCGATCGCGCGAGGCGTGACGCAGTACTCCGCCGACGACATCCGCCGGCTCGCGCGGCGGCATTCGCGGGACATCGAGGCGACGCTGGGCTACAGCTACGGCGAGACCATCGTGCATCGGGATGATCTGGTGCTGGTGTGATCCGGTCAGTCTCACTACGCGTCCAACCATGGACCGTCATTCCGGCGAACGCCGGAATGACGGCGCTCGACGGCGCCAGCACTGGTGAGTTGCACGTACAGGCAGTTGCCACCGCAAGCATCGCGCCCATCTCCGCATCGCGCTAAGTTGTCGCTCCCCACACCACGCCCACCTCCCATGAGCGAGATCCGAACCGCCGCCCTGGCCTGCCGCGACGCCGCCGCGCAGCTGGCGATGCTCGATACCGAGGCGCGCAATGCACTGCTGCGTGCAATGGCCGATGCGCTCGACGCGAACGCCGGTGCGATCCTCGCCGCCAACGCGCGCGACATCGAAGTCGCCGAAGCGCGCGGCACCGCCGGTGCGCTGCTCGATCGTCTGCGTCTGGACGCTTCACGGCTCGCCGGCGTGTCCGCTGCGGTGCGCGAAGTCGCCGATCTGCCGGATCCCGTCGGCCAGGTCACCCGCGACGACGTGCGCCCGAACGGCATCCGCGTGCGCAAGGTGCGGGTGCCGCTGGGCGTGATCGCGATGATCTACGAGGCGCGGCCGAACGTGACCGCCGACGCCGCAGCGTTGTGCATCAAGGCCGGCAACGGGGTGATCCTGCGCGGCGGCAGCGAGGCGATCGAGTCCAATACCGCGATCGCCGATGCATTGCGCGGCGCGATCGAAGCGCAGGGCATCGGCGCCGACGTGCTGACCCTGGTCACCGATCTGCGCCGCGAGACCATGCTCGAGCTGCTGCAGCTCAGCGACATCGTCGATCTGGCGATTCCGCGCGGCGGCGAAGGCCTGATCCGCTTCGTCGCCGAGCACGCGCGCGTGCCGGTGATCAAGCACTACAAGGGCGTCTGCCATCTGTTCGTCGATGCCAGCGCCGATCCCGATCTCGCAATGCGTCTGCTGCTCGACGGCAAGACCGGCCGACCTAGCGCCTGCAATGCGCTGGAGACGCTGCTGGTGCATGTCGACATCGCCGATGCGTTCGTGCCGCGCGCGATCGCAGCGCTGCAGGCGCGCGGTGTGGAAGTGCGCGGCGATGCCGGCATCGCCTCACGCGCCGTTGGCGTCGTGCCGATCGGCGAGGACGATGATGCGGCCGAGTTCCTCGATCTCGTCATCGCCGCGCGCGTCGTCGATTCGCTCGACGCCGCGCTCGCGCACATCCGGCGTTTCGGCTCCGACCATACCGAGGTCATCGCCACGCGCGATGAGGCGAATGCGCGTCGCTTCGTCGCCTCGCTGCGTGCGGCCGTCGTCATGGTCAACGCCTCGTCGCGTTTCAGCGACGGCGGCGAACTCGGGCTGGGCGCGGAGATCGGCATCTCCACGACGCGGCTGCACGCCTACGGCCCGATGGGTCTCGAAGCGCTGACCGTCGAACGCTTCGTCGTCGACGGGGCGGGGCAGGTGCGGCACGCGGAGAACGCGGCCGAAGTCTGATCAGCTGCCGCTGGTCGCCGCGACCGGGCGCGCATCGTCATCGAGCGCGAGTCGCACGATGCGGCCATCGCGCAGCTTCGCCGCCAGTACCGGGCTCGCGCCGAGCGAGATGCGGACCTGCTCCTCGCTGGTCTTCACCCGGCGCTTGCGGCGGTCGGCCTTGGAGAAGCGCACGCGGTTGTATTCCGCCCAGCCGATCAGCAGCGCGCCGCAAATCAGCGCGATCACCGGCAGCGACAGCAGCAGGAACGCGTCGATCTCGTTCTCGTTGAGATACAGCCGCAGATACGCGGTGCGCACGCCGACGAACCAGGCGACCGCGGTGATCAGCGGCACCCAGAGCCACGCGTAGATGGTCCATGCCGCGGCGGTGAGCGCGCCCGAGGCGAAGCGCTTGCGCGGGCCGCGTGCGGGCGTGTGGTCGATGATCGGCGGGGTCATGCGGCGGCTCCTCGGTCGGGACTGATCCACACCGCGCGGCGACGGCGGCGCAGCAGGGTGCGCGGGAATGCGACGACGGCGGTGAACATGCCGAGCATCCAGAAGGCGATTGGATACCAGATGACCCAGTAGAAATGCCGGGCCATCTTCGTTTCGTACCGGCGTTCGATCAGCAGGCTGGTGCCGAACTGCAGCATGCAGACGAAAGCCAGCACCACGCCGTGCCAGCGCGGCAGGATGGTGTCCACGTGCCAGGCCGGCGGCAGGGCCACGAACAGGCCGACCAGCCACAGCGTGATGATCGTCAGCATCACGTAGGCCCAGGCCAGGCTCAGCACGTATTCGAGCAGCACGCCCCACATGCGGCGCTTCTTCCACGCGAGCACGCTGCGGCCGTGACTCAGCAGCACTTCGACGCCGCCGCAGGCCCAGCGCAGGCGCTGCGACCACAGCCCGCGCAGGGTTTCCGGCATCAGGATCCAGCACAGCGCGTTGGGTTCGTAGCGGATGTCCCAGCCGGCGAGCTGCAGGCGCCACGAGATGTCGATGTCCTCGGTGACCATCCGGTCCGACCAGTACCCGACATCGTGCAGCGCGGTGCGACGGAAAGCGCAGATCACGCCCGACACCGTGAACAGACGGCCGTAGATGCGCTGCGCGCGTTTGATCAGGCCGATGATCGCGGAGAATTCCCCGATCTGCATGCGGCCCATCAGTGTGGTGCGGTTGCGGATGCGCGGGTTGCCGGTCACCGCGCCGACGCGCGGGCCGTCGATCAGATGCCCGACCATCCAGCGCACCGCGTGCGGGTCGAGCGTGGCGTCGGAATCCACGCAGACGAGGTAATCGGACGTCGCCGCCAGCGTGCCCATGCGCAGCGCATTCGCCTTGCCCTGGTTCTCGGCCAAGTGCACCACGCGCAGGCGTGGATGATCGGCGGTGAGTGCATCGAGCAGTTCCGGCGTGCGATCGGTGCTGCCGTCGTCGATCGCGATGATCTCGAAGTCCGGATACACCTGGGCCGAGAGCGCCGCGACCGTCGAGACGATGTGGTCTTCCTCGTTGAAGCAGGGCACGAGGATGGAGACGAACGGCGTGCGCCGCATCGGCGGGGGCGCGTCGGGTTTCGGCGCGTTGCGCTCGCGCCGCAGGTAGTAGTACACGCCACCGGTCATCCAGAAGAACGCCATGATGATGGGGTAGAAGAACGCGAAGTTGAACAATCCGCGCGTCCAGTCGATCGAAGACCAGTCCATCGGCTCAACGCTCCAGGTAGGGGAAGGCGCGCGCGGACATTGCGTCGCGCGCGTCCTCGAGCGTTGGCTGATTGCCGATGAAATCGTCGGGGTAGTAGCCCAGGTGGCGGATGCCGGCCGCCTGCAGCAGTCGCGACTGCGCGCGCAGCGTGTCGCCGGGCAGCGGCGTGGGCACGCGCCAGTCGACGGTCTGCAGTTCGAACAGCGTGCGCTCCACGCCCTTGGGCGTCGCGCGCACCGAATCGGCGAGCGTGCGCAGCCACGCCTGCGGATCGTCGGCCTGCTCCATGTGCGGCATCGCCATCAGCGCGGTGGTGTCGTAGGCCGCGAGGAAGGGTTCGAGCCGCTGCGCGAACCAGGCTTCCGACGCCGGTTCCAGCACCGGCCGTGCGAACAGGTTGCGCGCGGTCGTGAGCTTCGGCCGCCAGCGCTGGGCCGAAGTCTTGAGCGCCATCGTGAAATCGATCAGAGCCTGCGTCCGCGCGGCGGGCACGCCGCCGCCATACGCGGGAATCTCGTCGTCGCGCAGATAGGCGTCGTCGTGGAACAGCAGACCGTCGAAATGGCTGTTCGCCGCGAGTTCGGCATAGATGTCGGAGACGATCGCAAGCGTGCGCGGGTCACCGGGATCCAGACGCGGAATCTCGTTCTCGCCGGTCGCGACAACCTGCAGTTCGCGCTGCAGCTCCGCATCGGCCAGCTTGAAGCCGAGCACCGGCATCCACGCATACACCCGGACCTGCGCGCGCGTGCGCAGCTGCCAGGCGACGCGGTTGAACAGGTCGGCGCGCACCGGCATGTGTTTGCTCGGGAAGTAGACCGCCTCGGCGGCGCCATCACCGTCGGGATCGGCGAAGGCCTGCAACCAGACATGGGTGGGTCCGATGTCCTGCATGCGCTGCACCAGCGCGTCGACATTGCGCGCCAACTGCGCGGGGTCTGCGTCGTAGACGTAATCGAGATCGACCTGGATCGCGCGCACGCCATCGAGTGACAGATCGCGCCGCAGTTCACCGGCGAGATCACGCACATCCGGATTGCGGTGCATCAGCAGGCGCGCGAGGCTCGCGAGCGAGGCCTGGTCCGCCCGTGCCTCGCCCTGCAGGCCGAGGTCGGTTTCCTGCGCGCGACCTTCGAGGTCGAACGACAGCGTCATGCCGAGCGCGGTGGCGATGCCGTTGGCGACATCGTTGTAGGCGGCGTAGGGCCACACGATCACGCGCGGCGCTTGACCGACGTTGCGTTCGATCAGCGTCCGGCTGGCCTGCAGATCGGATTCGATCCTTGCGCGCCAGTCGGCCTCGTTCTCGTAGCCGCTGCCCTCGGTCCAGATGCGGGTCACCGCGGCCGGCGTCTGGTTGCCGAAGGGATTGCCGGGCAGGCCGCGATGCAGATCGTGACTGTGCGAACCGATCTCGATCAGGCCGCTGTCGTGCATCTCGCGCAACTGCGCCCAGGTCAGGAAATCGTCGCGGGTGAAATCGCGCGGACCATACGGCACCCCCTGATCCGCCGGCAGTTCGACCCAGCTCGTGACCGGCGCGACCAGCGCGGGCCAGTTGTAGGCACGCAACAACGGGAACACGTGCGTGTACGCGCTGCGCAGACCGTCGTCGAAGGTCAGCAGCACGGCCCTGTCCGGCAGCGTGCCGCGACCGGCGCGCGCATCGATGACCGCCTGCACGCTGACGGCCTGGTAGCCGTGGGCGCGCAGCCAGTCGAGGTGCTGGGCGAAGTTGGTCGTCGACACCGCGTAGGGATCGGGATCGCCCTTCGGCGCCACGTCGTCGCGGATGTCGTGATAGCTGAGTACCAGCAGCGACGCGTGCGCGGGCGACAGGACCGACAGCAGCGCGAGCAGCGCGGCCGCGATCCACGTGCGTGTGGACGCGATCATCGGGCACCTCCCCAGCGCAGTTCGACATCGAAGGCGACGCGCTGCTCGCGCAGGCCGTCGTAGACAGGACGCGACCACGCCACGCCGTATTCGAGTTCATGGCCGTCGCGCCGCCACGGGTGGCGATAGCCCAGCGACGGCACCCAGCGCGTGCCCGCGTCGCGCTGCCAGTACGGCCCAGCCATCAGTTCGACACGCTGCTGGAACGCGGTCTCGTAGCGCCGCCAGGTGATGTGGTCGAAGCGCAGGCCAACGCTCGCCGACGCGTCGCGTTCGGGATTGAAGTAGCCCACCGTGTCGCCGCGCGAGCCGCGGCTGGTGTACGCCGACAGCAGGCCGTCGATCATCAGATGCGGACGCGTCAGCAGACGCTGCGTCGCATCGACGCCGAGCTGGTCGCGCGTGTTGCCGTCGTCGTAGCGCAGTCGCGACAGGCGGCCCTGCAGGGCGAAGGTGTCGCTGGGCACGTACGACGCGGTGAGCGTCGCGCTGTCGGCGTCGATGCCGAGGCGGCGCGCCTGCAGCGACGTGTCCTGTGCGTTGCGCGCGACTTCCACGCCGGCGCGCCAGGCATCACTGAAGCGCCAGTCGGCGCCCAGCGTCCACGTCGCGCCGCTCGATGCACCGCCCGCTGCGCCGAGCGTCGCCCAGGCGCCGAGCCTGTCGTGGCGATACCAGGTGCCGACGCCTGCCGCGCGATGGCGCGTGCGGCCGTCGATGAAATCGGCCCAGTCCTCGTGCGCGAACACGCCGACGCGCCAGCGGTCGTCGATCAGGGGCGAACGCATCTCAAGCGCCCAGCCACCATCGCGACTGCCGAACGGCGAGATCGACGTGCCGGCGCCCTCGCGTTGCCGACTGCGGCCGCGATCCGCCGACAGCGTGGCCTGGACGCCGCGGTGGCGTTCGAGATCGCGTTCGACGCGGTCCAACCGTGGATCTTCGGGATGCGCGCGCTGCAGGGCGCCGAGCGCATCGCGCGCCTCGTCGATCCGGTCGAGCGCGGTCAGCGCGCCGACGCGGCCGGCCAGCGCATCGCGGTCCTGCGGTGCCATCGTCAGCGCCATCTCGTAGCGTTCGAGCGCGGCAGCCGGGCGCAGCCTGCGCGACTGCACCGCGCCGTAGGCGGCCTGCAGGCCGGGGTTGTTCGGACCGATGCCGGCCTGCGCCTGCAGCATCGTCTCCGCGCGTGCGTTGTCGTTGGCGTAGGACTGCGCCAGCGCGTGATTGAGGTCGGCGCTGTAACGGTCCCAGTTCTCGTAGCCGTTGCGCGCGCCGGCGTGACGCGGCCAGGGTTCCTGCGATGCGGCCAGCGTTTCGAACAGGGGCAGTGCGCGGTCGAAGCGCTCGGTCTCGATGAAGGCGTAACCGAGCAGGATGCGGGCGTTGACGTCGTGCGGTGCGTGGGCGATCGCGCGCTCCAGCACCGGGACGGCCTCGGCCGGGCGTCGCAGGGCGAGCAGCGAATCGCCGACCGTGCCGAGGATGTAGGCGGGCACTTCGATGCCATCGTCGAGCAGCGCCTGGTAGCCGGTGACGACGGCTTCGTGCTGCTGCAGGTGGTTCAGCGCCGACAGCGCGTCGACACGCAGGCGGGTGGCTTCCCAGTTGGTCTGGCGCGGCGCATCCCGCTGCAGCGCTTCGAGTTCGGCCAGCGCGGCGCGCGACTCGGCCAGTCGCGCGTCCGGTGTCTCCGGTTCGACCCGGCCCCAGCCGATGGACCGTGCGACCGCGTCGCCTTCGATGCGCTCGCGCTCGTGATCGGCGAACAGCTGCGGACGCTGGCGCATCGCTTCCATGGCGAGTCGCGAGCTGCCGAGGTCGGTGAGGATCAGCGCGCGCAGGCGGAACGCATCGTCGTCATCGGGCGCTGCCGCGAGGCGGCGCTCGACGACCAGCAGCGCTTCGGCGGGGCGATTCTGTTCGCGCAACTGCTCCGCCTGCCGGCGGACGTCCGGATCCGACACCGCCCAGACCGCGCCGGCCAGCGGCGCGATGAGGCAGGCGAGGACCAGTGCCCGGCACAGACCGCGCGGTCGCAATTCAGATGAACGGGGGTGACCGGAACGGCGCGGACAGACGGGCACGGCATCTCGCTTGGGCTAGGAGCTGCACGACAGGTGCAGCGGCGGCGGGATGCTGGCGGTTACAAAGTGAGGAGCGCGTCACGCAATCGTGTGAATTACCGGCCGGTTCGATGCAGTTTTCAAACACGTTCGCGTGAAGATAGCGACTGAACAGGGTTCTGGCTGAACCGGTTCAGCACCATAAGAAAATTCTCAACAGAACCTGTACAGGCGTGCTGACGTCGGGTCTGGGCGGACCAGACTCTGCCTACCAGGTGTCCTCGAGCCAACGTGGCTTGCACGCCAGCCAGCCACCGAACACGAGGACCGCAACGGCCACGAGCAGCATCGCGAACGGCCAGCGCCAACCGCCCGTCGCGGCATGCAGCACGCCGAACAGCAGCGGGCCGGCGCAGCTGAGCGCGTAGCCCGTGCCCTGCATGAAGCCTGAGAGCGCGGCCGAGCCGCCCGGGGTGCGCGTGCGCAGATTGATCAACGTGAGGGCCAGCGGGAAAGTGCTGGGGCCGAGGCCGAGCAGGATCACCCACAGCACCGGCGCGGCCATCGGCGCGAACAGCAGGCCGGCGTACGCGCCCAGATGGCAGCCCGCGCACAGCAGCACGATCACGAAGGGATTGCGCATGCGCACCGCGATCGACGGCATGCCCAGCGCACCGATCAGGCCGAGCGTGGAGAACAGCGCGACCATCGTGCCGCCGAACGCGGGCGACGCGCCGGCTTCGGTCAGCAGCAGCGGCAGCCAGGTGAACATCGCGTAGGTGATCAGCGAGGTCATGCCGAACATCAGCGCCATGCCCCACGCGATCGGCGAATGCCAGACGCGGCCGGCCGGCGCGACGACGGCGTGCGCATCGACGATGGGCGCAGGCGGTGCCAGCGATTCGCGATGGCGCAGCAGCAGCAACAGCCACGGCAACGCCGCCGCGAATGCGGTCAGCGACCAGATGCCGAGCGCCCAGCGCCAGCCCGCGGCATCGGCGACCGGCACGGCCAGCAGCGCGGGCAGCATCGTGCCGAGCTGCAACACGGTGATGTAGAGCGTGCTGATCGCGCCGACGCGGTTCGGGAACCAGCGCTTGACCAGCGGCGGCAGCACCACATTGCCGATGCCCATGCCGGCCAGCGCGATCGTCGCGCCGAGGCCCAGCACGCCCACGCCGTCGGCCAGCGAGCGCAGCACCAGGCCACCGCCCGCCAGCGACATCGCCAGCAGCGCGGTGCGCTCGAGACCGATGCGGCGCGTCAGCGCCGGCGTCGCGACACCGAACACCGCGAACGCGGCCGTCGGCAGCATGCCGAGCAGGCCGGCGGTAGTGGAACCGAAGTCGAAGACGTCGCCGAGCACGTCCAGCAGCGGCGTCAGCGAGGTCACCGCGGTGCGCAGGTTGAACGCGGACAGGGCGATGCCGGCCAGCACGAGTACAGGCAGCAGACGGGGCGCGGAATGCGCGGGGGCACGCGAAGTCATGGCGGCGGGGGAACCATCCATCGCCGCGAACCGGGCACGGCCGGAAAAACGAAAAAACCGGCGCAAGGGCCGGTTTTCGATATCACCTACCGCATTGCTGCGGATGGTCGGGGAGACAGGATTCGAACCTGCGACCTCTACGTCCCGAACGTAGCGCTCTACCAGACTGAGCTACACCCCGAAGGTGAGCCGCGCATTCTACTGATGCACCCTCGGGGAGGGCAAGCACTTCGTGAAGGGAATTTTGCAGCCGCGCATCGGAGGCGATGGCGGCCGCGTCCCGGACGCGGCGGGCTGCGATAATAGCGGCTCGCGATACCGGTGTGCGGTGTCCGCGTTCCGGAACCCGCATGTCCGCATCCGCATGACCACCTCCGCATGAGTGCGCCGTCGCCGGAATCCACGGCCGATGCGCGGCGTCGGCGGAGCGGTTGGCTCGATGCGCAGCTCGCGCCGTGGCGCGACCGTCATCGCCGCGCCTGCGCCTGCCAAGTGCTGGCCGGCTGGCTGTGGATTCCGCAGGCCGCAGCGATCGCCTGGGCGCTCGATGCATTGCTGTCCGCGCGCGCCGGGCTCGATGCGCTGCATGCGCCGCTGATGCTGCTGGCCGCCACGCTTCTCGCGCGCACGCTGCTGGTGTGGGCGGGACAGCGGCTGCAGGCGGATGTCGTCGAATCGCTGATCGCGCATCTGCGCACCGGACTGGCCGGCGCCGTCGCCGCACGCGGCCCGGTCTGGCTGCGTGGCCGACGCAGCGGCGCGCTGGTCGCGCTGTCGACCGGGCACGTCGACGCGACCGCCGGCTATTACGGTGGCTATCTGGTCGCGCGCGCCGAAATCATGTGGGTGCCGGTGGCGATCCTGGTCGCGGTGTTCGCCGCCGACTGGATCGTCGGTCTGGTGCTGCTGCTGACCGCGCCGCTGGCGCCGCTTTTCATGATGCTGATCGGCAAGGGCGCCGAAACGGCCGGCCGTCGCCAGCTCGCCGCACTCGCGCGCGCCGGTGCGCATTTCACCGATCGCCTGCGCGGACTGGATCTGATCCGCGTCTACGGCCGTGGCGACGCGGAACTCGCGCAGGTCGGCGAGGCGACCGAAACCATCCGCGTGCGCAGCATGCGCGTGCTGCGGATCGCGTTCCTGTCGTCGGCGGTGCTGGAGTTCTTCGCGTCGGTCAGCGTGGCGCTGGTCGCGGTGTATTTCGGCTTCACGTATCTGGGCATGCTCGACCTGCGCGGCGAAACGCTGCCGCTGTCGACCGGCCTGTTCTGCCTGCTGCTCGCGCCGGAGTTCTATGCGCCGATGCGAAGATTGGCGGCGAACTACCACGACCGCGCGAACGCGCTGGCGGCGGTAGCGGAAATCGAAGCGGCGTTCGATGGGTTGCCCGAGCTCGCGGCAGACGAGCCCCTTCCCCCGCGCGCGGGGCGACGTGCCCTCGGGGTAGAAGGTTGGGATGGGGGCAAACCGTGCGGGCCGACGAACACCACGGCCGCTCAGACATCGCCCCCACCCCAGTCCTCCACCCCGAGGGCACGTCGCCCCGCAAGCGGAGGAGGGGGCGCAACTGGCGAACCACCAGCTCTGGCACTTATCCGCATCTCCGACCTCACGCTGCGCCACCCCGAAGCCCGCACGCCCGCACTGCAGAACATCTCTCTGGAAATCCAGCCGGGCGCGCGTCTCGCCCTCGTCGGCCCCAGCGGTTCCGGCAAGAGCACGCTGCTCGATGCAATTGCAGGTTGGTTGCAGCCCGAATCCGGTGAGGTGCGAATCGCCCCTGGCACGCGCATCGCGCTCGCCGGCCAGCGTCCGTGGCTCTTCCACGGAAGCATTGCCGACAACCTGCGCGTCGGTGCGCCACATGCCAGCGATGCCGAACTCGCCGAGGCCGCGCGCGTCGCGCAGGTCACGCGGTTCGCATCGCGGCTGCCCGAGGGCATGGACACCCCGATCGGCGAGCGCGGCTTCGGCCTGTCCGGCGGCGAAGCGCGTCGCGTCGCGCTGGCACGCGCGCTGCTGTTGCGGCCGCAGCTGTTGCTGCTCGACGAACCGACCGCCTTCCTCGACCCTGACACCGAGGCCGATCTGCTCGCCGCGCTGGACGCACATCTCGACGGCTGCACCGTCATCGTCGCCACCCACAGCGACGCGGTGATGGCGTGGGCCGGCGCGCAGTGGCAGGTGCCGGCGCCGGCGGAGGTCGCGCCGTGAGCGCTCGGGATCCGACACGTATCCAATCGACCCGCGCACTGTTGCGTGGCCATCGCCGCGGGGTGCTGCTCGCGGTCGCGCTGATGCTGCTGACGCTGGTGGCCGGCGTCGGCCTGCTCGGGGTCTCCGGCGCCTTCCTCACGGGCGCGGCGCTGACTTTCGGGGTACTCGGCAGCTTCAATTTCTTCACGCCGTCGGCCGGCATCCGCGGTCTGACGCTGGCGCGCATCGTGTCGCGCTATCTCGAAAAACTGCTCGGCCACGACGCGATGCTGCGCATCGCGCGCGACCTGCGCAGCTGGTTCTTCGCGCGCGCGCTGCGCCTGAGCCCGGCGCAGCTCGGTCGTCTGCGCACCGGCGATCTGCTCGCGCGGCTGCTCGACGACATCGACGCCGTCGACGGCCTGTTGCTGCGCGCGACCGGGCCCCTGCTGGCCTTGCTCGGCATCGGCGTGTTCGGTCTCGGCATCGTCGCTTGGTTGCACTCGCCCAGTGCGGCGTGGCTGGCGCTGATCGCCGCGCTGCTCGCGATCGTCGTGCCGGCGCGCGTGGCCTGGCGCCGCGCCGCCGAGGAAACCCTGCGCGCGCAACGGCGCGCCGCGCTGCGCGCCCGCCTGCACGAACTCTATGAAGGCCGCGCCGATCTGGCCGCGCTCGATGCGACTTCCGGCTGGCTGGCGCGCGTGGACGCCGACGCAGACGACGTCGCCACGCTCGAACGCACGCGCCGTTGTCGCCTGGCCGATGCGCAGGCGCTGCACGGCGGGATCGCCGGGATCGGATTGCTCGGCCTGCTGTGGAGCGTCGCGACCGGTTTCGCCGCCGGGACGCTGCCGGCAGCGCACGCCGCGGCGATCTTCTTCGTCGCGATCGGTCTGTTCGAAGCTTGGGCCGGCGCCGGGCTTGCCTGGCAGGCGCTGCTGGCCGCGCGTGCGTCGATCGCGCGCCTCGATGCGGTGGCCGGTGCGTCGCCTGCGGTCGGCGATCCCGCGCAGCCGGTCGCGGTGCCTGCGCATGGCGCCTTGCGTTTCGACGACGTGACCTTCGCGTGGGCCGCGGATGGACCGGCGGTGCTGCAGGGTCTGGATCTGACCATCGCGCCCGGCGAGCGCGTCGCGATCAGCGGCGACAGCGGCGCCGGCAAGTCCACGTTGACCGCGCTGCTGCTGCGCAGCGCCGAAGCGCAGGCGGGGCAGGTGACCTGGGCGGGCATCGATCTGCGCGCGATGGCGCAGGCGCACTGGTATGCGCGCATCGCTTGGCTGCCGCAGAACGCGCCGGTGTTCGCCGGTCGCGTGCGTGACAACCTGGCCTTCGGTGCACCCGATGCAGACGACGCCACGCTGTGGGCGATGCTCGCGCAGGTGCGGCTCGATGGTTGGGCCGAGCGGATCGGCGGGCTCGATGCCTGGGTCGGCGAGGCCGGCGTGACGATGTCGGCCGGTCAGGCCCGTCGCCTGGCGCTGGCGCGCGCGTTGCTGCGCGATGCGCCGCTGGTGGTGCTCGACGAACCCACCGAAGGCCTCGATCACGACACCGCCGATGCGCTGCTGGGCGACCTGCCGGAACTGCTGGCCGGCCGCAGCCTGCTGCTGATCACCCACGGCGTGCTGCCGGACGGCCTCGTCGATCGCCACCTGTGGCTGCGCGACGGACAGCTGTCGGAAACCGCACCCGCGGCTGCCCGGTAGAATGGGCGCCTCATCCGCATCACCGAAGAGCCTGCCCGCATGATCAAGCCCCGGACCCCGCCCGGCGTCATGGAACTGTTGCCGCGCGACCAGATCGCCTTCCAGCGCATGCTGGACACGATCCGCCGCACGTTCGAGGGCTTCGGGTTCCTGCCGATCGAGACGCCGGTGTTCGAACTGTCGGACACGCTGCTGACCAAGTCCGGCGGCGAGACCGAGCGGCAGGTGTATTTCGTCCAGTCCACCGGCGCGCTGGAAAAGGCGGCCGACGGCCTGCCGGAACTGGCGCTGCGCTTCGACCTCACCGTGCCGCTGGCGCGCTATGTCGCCGAGCACGAACACGACCTCGCATTCCCGTTCCGCCGCTACCAGATGCAGCGCGTCTACCGCGGCGAACGCGCGCAGCGCGGCCGCTTCCGCGAGTTCTACCAGTGCGACATCGACGTCATCGGCAAGGATTCGCTGTCGCCGCGTTACGACGCCGAAGTGCCGGCGGTGATCAGCGCGGTGTTCGCCGCGCTCGACATCGGCGAGTTCACGATCCAGCTCAACCACCGCAAGCTGCTGCGCGGTTATTTCGAAGGGCAGGGCATCGACGACACGCGGCAGATGACGGTGCTGCGCGAGATCGACAAGCTCGACAAGCGGGGCGAGGACGCGGTGCGCGCCACGCTGACCGGTGAAGACTTCGGCCTGTCCGACGAGGTCGCCGAACGTCTGCTCGCGTTCTCGCGCGTACGCTCGATCGGCCACGACGATGCGCTGGCGAAGCTCGACGCGCTCGGTGCCGGCACCGGGCTGTTCGAAGAGGGCCGCAATGAGTTGCGCGACCTGCTCAACCAGCTGCGCGCGCTCGGCGTGCCGGAATCGCGCTACGCGTTGAACCTGTCGATCGCGCGCGGCCTCGATTACTACACCGGCATGGTCTACGAGACGGTCCTCGATGCGCATCCGCAGATCGGTTCGATCTGCTCGGGCGGCCGCTACGACAATCTCGCCAGCCATTACACCAAGTCGAAGCTGCCGGGCGTCGGCATCTCGATCGGCCTGACGCGCCTGTTCTGGCAGCTGCGCGAAGCCGGTCTGATCGCCACCGCCGACAGCTCGGTCGACGTGCTGGTCACGCTGCTCGACGATGCCTCGCTGCCCGACGCGCTCGCGCTGTCGCAGCGCCTGCGCGGCAGCGGGCTCAACGTCGAAACCCAGCTCGAACCGCGCAAGCTCGCCAAGCAGATGCAGTACGCCGACCGCGCCGGCATCCGCTTCGTCGTGATCCGTGGCGAGGACGAAGCCGCCAAGGGCGTGGTCGCGGTCAAGGATCTGCGCCGCGGCGAACAGTTCGAGGTCGCCGACGACGACCTGCCGCGCACGCTGCTGGTCGAGCGCGAGCAGGCGAGGTCGATGCCGTGAGGCTCAACTCGCTGAACTGCTTAGCAGCGCTGTTGATCGTTTCGTTATCTGCTTGTTCCGATGAGCCGAACATCTCCGTTGTCGAGGCTGCGAGCGGCAGCTTCGGCGCAGTAGCATGGCGCTGTCTCGATGATGGCGGCGAAGCGCGCGCTCGCGCGGATATTGCATCGGAAGCAGCGCGGCGCTGTAGTCAGGAGTATCGACTGGGGCCGCCAATGACCGCGCCGGTAGAACGGAAATGCGATGCGGTTGAGGTACGCATCTTTGTTCATTGCGAAGGAGATGCATCGTGACGCCCATCCGCCTCGACGGCCGTTCGCTGACGCGCGCGCAGCTGGTCATGGTCGCGCACGGCGCACCGGTCGCGCTCGACGACGACGCGCTGAAGGGCGTCGCCCGCGCTGCCGATTTCCTCGCCGAGCAGGTGCGCCGCGAGGAACCGATCTACGGCGTGTCGACCGGCTTCGGCAGCAATGCCGACCGTCTGCTCGGTGCGCGTCCGCTGCGCGACGATCTGCCGGGCGCGACGCCTTCGGGCCGTTCGCTGCACGAGGAACTGCAGGTAAACCTGATCGTGACCCACGCGGTCTGCGTCGGCGAGCCGCTGTCCGCGGACGTGGTGCGCGCGATGCTGTGCATCCGCATCAACACACTGCTCAAGGGCCATTCGGGCATCCGCGTGCAGACGCTGCAGGCGCTGGCCGCGCTGCTCAATTCGGGAGTCGTGCCGGTGGTGCCGGCGCTGGGCTCGGTCGGCGCGTCCGGCGATCTCGCGCCGCTGTCGCATCTGGCGATCGTGCTGCTGGGCGGCGGCGAAGCCTTCGTCGACGGCGAGCGGATGCCGGGCGCCGAGGCGCTGAAGCGCGCCGGTCTCGAGCCGGTCACGCTGTCGTACAAGGAAGGCCTGGCGCTCAACAACGGCACCGCGCAGATGCTCGCCACCGGCGTGCTCGCGCTGCAGAAGCTAGACGCGCTGCTCGACACCGCCGATCTCGCCGCGGCGATGACGATCGACGCCTTCGCCGGTCGTCTCGGCGCCTTCGATCCGGACGTGCACGCATTGCGCCCGCATCCGGGCCAGGTCGAGGTGGCCGCGCATCTGCGCGAACTGCTCGCCGGCTCCACGCTTGCCGACATTCCGTATCACCTCGTGCCGCGCTTCCGGCCGTGGCTGCCGACGAGCTGGGACACCGCCGAGGCGCAGGCCTTGCGCTTCGACATCGGCTGGGACTGGGTGCCGAGCGACCAGCGCCACGGCCGCGAGAAGTTCTACACGCGCTTCCGTCCGTTTCGAGGCGGCAAGAAGCACCAGCCGCAGGACAGCTACTCGCTGCGCTGCATTCCGCAGGTGCACGGCGCCGTGCGCGATGCGATCGAGCAGGGCAAGCGCGTGTTCGAGATCGAACTCAACGCGGTCACCGACAATCCGCTGGTGTTCCCCGATCGCGAAGCCGAGCACGTCGAGGAGAAGGTCATCTCCGCCGGCCATTTCCACGGCATGCCGCTCGCGCTGGCGATGAGCTACGTCAAGGCCGCGATTCCGGTGCTGGCGTCGATCTCCGAACGTCGTCTCAACAAGCTGGTCGATCCGTCGACGAACGACGGTCTGCCGGGCTTCCTGATCGGCAACGAGGACGCGACCGAGTCGGGCTACATGATCGTGCAGTACACCGCGGCGGCGATCGTCAACGATCTCGCCACGCGCGCGCATCCGGCCAGCGTCTACTCGATCCCGACCAGCGCCAACGCCGAAGACCACGTGTCGATGGGCACCAACGAGGCGCGCCACGTGCTGTCGATGGCCGAGGATCTGGGCAAGGTGCTGGCGCTGGAGATCTACACCGCCGCGCAGGCGCTCGATCTGCGGGTCGATATGATCAACGCCGCGCGCGATCTCGCGCGACGCGGAGATGCGGAAGCGCTGGCGGCGAAGGTGCAGGGCGGTCCCGCGTCGGATCGGCCGACCCGCGACGCCTTCGTCGACGAAGTGGAAGCGCTACGTGCCGAACTCGCCGCCTGCGAACCCTTCCATCCCGGTGAGATCGTCGCTGCGGCGCACGCCATCGTGCGCGAGGCGATCCCGTTCCTCGATCGCGACCGCGCGCTCGACGGCGAAGTCGCCGCCGCGGTGAAACTGGTGTCCGAAGGCGCACTGCTCGGCGTGTTGCCGCGCTGGCGCGTGCAGTCTTCCGGCCCGGCCGCTTGAACCTCGCGCTGCATTTCGGCTGGCTGGGCGTGCTGGAGGCGGCGCTGATCGCGCTCGGGGTCGGCGCGGTCTGTTATCTCGTGTTCCATTGGCTCGGCGCACGCAGCCGCTGGGCGCACGGGCATGCGATCGGCTGGGGCAGCCTCGTCGCCCTGGCGGTCGCGACCGGCATCGACGCCTGGCATCTGTTCTACATGGGCGTGGTGCGGCTCGAATCGCCGGTCTACGCGCGCATCGCACTGCAGAAGATCCACGACCCGAACTTCCTCGCCGCTCGGGTGTTCATGTCGTCGGTCGGCGCGTTGTCGGGCGTCGCGCTCGCGTGGATGGCGATGCACGCGCGCAAGCGCGTCGACTGACACGCCGCCATCTCCGGTGGGAGCGCGCTTGCGCGCGAAGCGGTTTTACCGGGCAAGCCCATCGCGCGCATGCGCGCTCCCACGCTCCAGCCGCGGCATTGCACGTATCGCTCAAGACTCCAACTGCCGCCCGCGCTCGATACGCCGCAGGAACACCGTCATCTCCTTCGACGACTGCACGTCGCCGCGCCGCGCTGCCGCCTCCAGTCCCGCGCGCCACGCCGTTTCGGCCTCGCCCTCGCGACCCAGTGCCAGCAGCGCCTTGCCGAGCAGCTTCCACGCCGCCGAGTAGTCCGAATCGTGCCGCGTCGCCGCCGCCAGATGCGTGGCGGCGGCGTCCGAATCGCCTGCCTGCAGGCAGGCGTTGCCCAACCCGAAGCGCAGCAGCGCATCGTCGCGTCCCGCATCGAGCAGTGCCTGCAATCGTTCGCGCATGAATCACCTGTGTCCGGAAGTCGTGTCCCCGATGTTCGCCGGAGCAGCGCTGCCCGAGGTGGAATGCAGCAATCCAGCCTGTGCCAGCGCCGCGTTCAGGGCGTCGCGATCACTGCCATCGCGACGCCATCCGCTGACATGCGCCACGAGCTGTCCGTCGCGGAAGACCAGAAACTGCGGCGTCGTGTCGAGTGCGACAGGCCACTGTGCGGCATCGACGGCGATCCCGATCTCGGCGTCCGGATTGCGCAGGTTCCATGCGCGCAGGGCTGCCACATCCGCGATCGCGTCGGGCGCGATCAGCCAGACCGCGTGCTCCGCGAAGATGGGGCCGAGTATCGGGTCGGACGGGATCGCGGCGGCGGCTGCGCGACTGAAGCCGCAGCCGGGCGACGTCACGACGACGATGCGGAGGCCGAGATCCAGCGGGTGCTGGCGCAGGGTGGGCACGTCGCCGTCGTCCCCGTCGATCCGCCAGATACGCACGGTGCCTTGCCCGGGCGACCGTGAGACATCGAACCGCGGCACCGCTGGCAGGCGCGCTTCGGGCACGCCTGCGGTAAAAGTCCGGGCTGCGTCGATACGACCGCTGACGAGCAGCAGGCGCTGCAGCGACCGGTGGTCCTGCCGGGTCGCAAGTCCCTCGGCATGGAGGCGCGCATGCAGGGCGCGTGCAGTGTCGAGACGGGCGTCGTCTCGGAATTCGTCCGCACGCTCCAGGGCTGCCCGGTGCAGCAGGCGCAGGTCCTCGCCCGCGTCGCTGCCGGCACGTGCCTGCTCCGTGGCCAGCCGGTCGATGGCGAGGCCGGACATCTCCGTCGGTTCGGCCGTTCTGCGCCAGTCGCGGTAGGCGGCCAGCACGCGCGCCGAAGGACCCGCGAGCGCGCCTGCAGCGCGGGCAGCCCGCAGTCGCGCCGCTTCCTCGATCTCAAGGCCGGGCAGGGGCAGTGCTTCGGCGAGCAGCAGGCGCTGCACCTCGGCCAGTTCCGCAGTGGTCAGTTCGGGTGCGAGCTCGGCGTACGGAAAGCTGCGGACACCCCTGGGGCCGAAGTCGAGCGCCTCGATGAACAGTTCGCGCGCATGGGGCGGCGCCTGATCCAGGGGTGACGGGTGGCGGGCGAGCCAGTCGGTCAATGCTGTCGATGTGACGAACGGCGGCATTGCGCCGTCCGTGTCTGCCGCACGCGCGGGCATCCACAGCAGGACTGCGAAACAGACGACAGCGAGGCTTCGGAACATCGCGATCCTTCGCGGCGGGGATGGATGCATTCGAACACGTGTGCGGCCTGGCAGCCATTCCGGGATTGACTCTGCAGCAAATTGGCGTAATGTACTAGCACGCTATTACATTGATACGTCGACCCGCGCCCGTGAAGCAACGCCCCGAACCCCTGCCGGACCATGAAGCCAGCACCTCGCTGACGGCGCTGGCGCGTGCGTTCGCGCAGCTGAAGACGGCCGACGAGGTCGCGCGATTTCTCGACGATCTGTGCACGCCGGCGGAGCTGGAAGCGCTGGTCGATCGCTGGCGCGTGGTGCCGCTGCTGCAGCAGGGCGTGCCGTATCGCGAAATCCACGAGCGCACCGGCGTCAGCGTGACGACCGTCGGCCGCGTCGCGCGCACGCTCGATCGTGGCGCCGGCGGCTATGCGATCGCGGCGCGCCGTGTGGCGCGCACACCCGAATCCCACTGAGGTCATCCCCATGAGTCCTGTGAACGGCGGCGCCACGCGCGATCGCCTGCGCATCGCCATCCAGAAGTCCGGTCGCCTGAGCGAGCCGGCGCGTGCGCTGCTCGCGTCCTGCGGCCTGTCCTGGCGCGAGAGCCGCGACAAGCTGTTCTGCTACGGCGAAACGCTGCCGGTCGATCTACTGCTGGTGCGCGACGACGACATCCCGGGCCTGCTCGCCGATGGCGTCTGCGATTACGGCATCGTCGGTCGCAACGTGCTCGACGAGGTCGGCGCGGATCGCGCGCTGCGTGGCCTGCCGCAGGTCTCGAAAGCCGTGCGCGGTCTCGGTTTCGGTGGCTGCCGGCTCGATATCGCGATTCCCGAATCCACCGAATGGACCGGGCCGGCGCAGCTGCAGGGCAGCCGCATCGCGACCAGCTATCCGGGCCTGCTGCAGCAGTGGCTGGACGCGCAGGGCGTGCAGGCGACGATCGTCAATCTCTCGGGTTCGGTCGAGATCGCGCCGCGTCTGGGCCAGGCCGACGTCATCTGCGATCTGGTCTCCAGTGGGGCCACGCTGACCGCGAACCAGCTCAAGCCCGCGGTCACGCTGATGACCAGCGAAGCGGTGTTGGCCGGGCCGGTCACGCCGTTCGCCGATGTCCGCGGCGAACTCGCGTCACTGCTGCTGCGTCGTCTCGACGGCGTGCTGCGACTGCGCGACAGCCGGCTGGTGATGTTCCAGTCGCGCCGCGACGGCGTGGACGCGCTGCTCAAGCTGCTGCCCGACGCCGAAGCGCCGACGCTGCTGCAGGTCGACGGCAGCGACAAGGTCGCGTTGCAGGTGCTCTGCCACGGCGAGATGACCTGGCCGCGCCTCGAAGCGCTGAAACAGGCCGGTGCCGCCGGGCTGATGGTGCTGCCGGTGGAGCGGATGCTGGCATGAGCGCCACCAGAACTTCGTCCATCGACAGCGCGATTCCCGCGATCGTCGACTGGGATGCCGCGGATGCGGAGACCCGTACAGAACTGCTGCGCCGGCCCTCGCAGACCGTGGCCGCGCAGACGCGCAGCGCGGTCGCCGATGTGCTCGACGATGTGCGCACGCGCGGCGATGACGCCCTGCGCGAACTGACCGAACGTTTCGATCGCGTCGTGCTCGAAGACTTCGAGGTCGGCGCAGACGAATTCGCCGCCGCTGAAGCCTCGGTGCCTGCGGACCTGCGTCAGGCGATGATCAACGCGGCCGCGCGCATCGAGCGCTTCCACGCGGCTGGCATGACCTCGGGCTACAACGTCGACACCGCGGATGGCGTCAACTGCGCGCGCGTCGTGCGGCCGATTCCGCGTGTCGGCCTGTACGTGCCTGCCGGCACCGCGCCGCTGCCGTCGACCGCATTGATGCTGGGCGTGCCCTCGCGTCTGGCGGGGTGTCGCGAGGTGGTGCTGTGCACGCCGCCGCGTCCCGATGGCAGCGCAGACCCGGCCGTCCTCGTCGCCGCGAAACTCACCGGCGTGCACCGCGTGTTCAAGCTGGGGGGCGCGCAGGCGATCGCCGCGATGGCCTTCGGAACGCTGCGCGTGCCGGCCTGCGACAAGCTGTTCGGGCCGGGCAACAGCTTCGTCACCGAAGCCAAGCAGCAGGTCGCGCAGTCGGGCACGGTCGCAATCGACATGCCGGCGGGCCCGTCGGAAGTGCTGGTGATCGCCGATGCGGGCGCGGATGCAGCGTTCGTCGCCGCCGATCTGCTGTCGCAGGCCGAACACGGCCCGGACTCGCAGGTGTTGCTGCTGTCCGACGACGACGCGTTGCTGGAAAAAGTGCGGGCCGAACTCTCCACGCAACTCGCGGCCCTGCCGCGTGCCGCGATCGCGCGCCAAGCGATGGCGCGCTCGCGTCTGCTGCTGGTGGACACGCTCGATACCGCGTTCGACATCAGCAACCGCTACGCGCCCGAACACCTCATCCTCGCGCTGCGCAGCCCGCGCACCTGGCTCGACAAGGTCGAGGTCGCCGGCTCGGTGTTCCTCGGCGACTGGACACCCGAAGCGCTCGGCGATTACTGCAGCGGCACCAACCACGTGTTGCCCACCGGCGGCGCGGCGCGCGCCTGGAGCGGGGTGAGTGTGTCGAGCTTCCAGAACACGGTCAGCGTGCAGTCGGCGAACGCTGCCGGCATCCGTGCAATCGGTCCGGACGCGGTGACGATGGCGCGCGCTGAAGGTCTGGACGCGCATGCGAACGCGGTCGCGCTACGCATCGCCAAGGCCACGGCATGAGCAGCGTGCTGGATATGGTCCGCGAGGATCTGCGCGATTTCGCCGGTTATGCGTCGGCGCGCACGCAGCGGCTCGAAGGCGACGTCTGGCTCAACGCCAACGAGGCGCCGCTGTCGAATCCGGGCGACGCCGACGGCCGCTGCCGGCGGTATCCGTCGCCGCAGCCGCCCGAACTGCAGGCGTGCCTGGCCGAGCTGTATGGCGTCGATGTCGGGCAATTGTTGATCGGCCGCGGCAGCGATGAGGCGATCGATCTGCTGGTGCGCGCCCTGTGTGTGCCCGGTCGCGATGCCGTGCTGGCGACGCCGCCGGTGTTCGGCATGTACGCGGTCAGCGCGCGGCTGCAGGGCGCCGACTTCATCGAAACGCCGCTGGTCGATGGCACCGATGGATTCACGGTCGATGTCGAAGCGGTTCGCACCGCGGCGCTCGCGCGTTCGGCCCGACTTGTGTTTCTCTGCTCCCCGTCGAATCCGACCGGCGGGCTGGTGCCGCTGTCCGACGTGACCGGTCTTGCCGATGCGCTGGCGGGTCGGGCGGTCGTCGTCGTCGACGAGGCCTATATCGAATTCGCCGGCGCGGACTCGGCCACAACCGTGCTCGCCGCGCACGACAACATCGTCGTGCTGCGCACGCTGTCGAAGGCGCATGCGCTGGCGGCCGCGCGTATCGGTGTGGCGATCGGCCATCCGGACATCATCGCGGTGCTGCGCCGCTGTCAGGCGCCGTATCCGGTGCCGACGCCGTGCGCCGATCTCGCGCTTGCCGGACTGTCGCCTGCGGCGCTGGAGGTCACGCAGGCGCGCGTGGCCGAGACCATCGCCGAGCGCGATGCGCTGGCCGCGGCATTGGCGACCACGCCGGGCGTGCGCCGGGTGTATCCGTCGGCCGGCAACTACCTGCTGGTGCGCTTCGTCAATGCCGATCGCGCGTTCGCCGCGCTGCTGTCGGCCGGCATCGTCGTGCGCGACCAGCGCGCTGCGCCCCAACTTGGCGACGCGTTGCGCATCAGTCTCGGCACGCCCGCGCAGAACGCGCGCGTGCTCTCCGCCCTGCAAGCCTTGGAGATCGCGGCATGACTGCGCGTGGCCAGAAGATCCTGTTTGTCGACCGCGATGGCACCCTGATCGAGGAGCCGGCGGATTTCCAGATCGACGCGTTCGAGAAGCTGCGCTTCGTGCCCGGCGTGATTCCGGCGCTGCTGCGCCTGCGCGATGCGGGCTTCGAGTTCGTCATCGTCACCAACCAGGATGGCCTCGGGACCGAAGGCTATCCGCAGGCCACGTTCGACGGCCCGAACGATCTGATGCTCGGTATCTTCGAGAGCCAGGGCATCGTGTTCCGCGAAGTGCTGGTCGACCGCAGCTGGCCGGCCGACAACGCACCGACCCGCAAGCCGGCGCTCGGTCTGGTGATGCACTACCTGCGCGACCGCGGCATCGATCTCGACCGCTCGGCGATGATCGGCGACCGCGATACCGACATCCAGTTCGCGGAGAATCTGGGCATCCGCGGCTTCAAGCTGCGCACCGCGCAGTTCGGCGGCGAGTGGGACTGGGCCGGCATCGCGCATGAACTTTGCGATGCGCCGCGCCGCGCGACCGTGGTGCGCAACACCAAGGAAACCCGCATCCGCGTCGAACTCGATCTCGACGCCGTATCGGACGCGCGCGTGTCGACGGGGTTGCCGTTCTTCGACCACATGCTCGACCAGATCGGCAAGCACGCCGGCATTTCGCTGGTCGTGCAGGCCGAAGGCGATCTGCAGATCGACGAACACCACACGATCGAGGACACCGGCATCGCGCTGGGCCAGGCGCTGCGCGACGCGCTCGGCGACAAGCGCGGCATCGCGCGCTACGGCTTCACGTTGCCAATGGACGAAACGCTGGCGAGCGCCGCGCTCGATTTCGGCGGCCGACCGTATCTCGTGTTCGACGGCCGCTTCGTGCGCGAACGCGTCGGCGACATGCCGACCGAACTGGTCGAGCATTTCTTCCGCTCGATCTGTGATTCAGCGGCGCTGAACCTCAACATCAAGGTCGAAGGCGACAACGACCACCACAAGGTCGAAGCCTGCTTCAAGGCCTTCGCCCGCGCGCTCGGCCAGGCCGTGCGCCGCAGTGGCGATGCGCTGCCGAGTACCAAGGGGACGTTGTGATGCGCGTCGTCATCGTCGACGCCGGCGGCGCCAACACCGGTTCGGTGCGCTACGCCTTCGAACGTCTCGACATCGACGCGGCACTGATCACCGACGCCGCGAGCATCCGCGCTGCCGACCGTGTGATCCTGCCCGGTGTCGGCACGGCGGCGCAGGTCATGGCGCGGCTGCAGCAGCTCGATCTGGTCGACGTCCTGCGCACGCTGGAGCGGCCGCTGCTCGGCATCTGCGTCGGCATGCAGCTGCTGTTCGAATCCTCGGAAGAGGGCGAGGTCGCCGGTCTCGGTTTGCTGCCGGGGCGGGTGTCGCGCCTGCGCGGCGGTCCGGGACTGCGTGTGCCGCACATGGGCTGGAGCACGTTGCGCGCAACGCGGCCCGATGCGCTGGTCGAAGGCGTCGACGGCGCGCAGGCCTACTTCGTCCACAGCTTCGCCGCGCCGGTCACCGATGACTGCGTGCTGGCCGGCGATCACGGCCAGGCGTTCGCCGCTGCCGTGCGACGCGGGCCCATCGCCGGCACGCAGTTCCATCCCGAGCGCTCCGCCGCGGTCGGCGCGCGCGTACTGCGCAATTTCCTGTCTCCTGCGTTCGAGGCCTGAGTCATGGCATTCACCGTCTATCCCGCGATCGACATCCGTCACGGCCGCGTCGTGCGCCTGGCACAGGGCGATTACGCGCAGGAAACCCGCTACGGAGACGATCCGCTGGTGCAGATCGAGGCCTATGCCGCTGCCGGCGCGGAGTGGTTGCACCTGGTCGATCTCGATGCCGCGCGCGAGGGCGGCTATACGCTGGCGCCACTGCTGGCCCGCATCCGCGCCGATACCGGGCTGCGCGTGCAGACCGGCGGTGGCGTGCGCACCGAAGACGACGTGCGCCGCATCCTCGATGCAGGCGCCGAACGTGTCGTGGTCGGCTCGCTGGCGGTACGCGAGCCGGCGCAGGTGCTGCAGTGGATCGAGACCTTCGGCGCCGAGCGCCTCACCGTCGCGCTCGACACCCGCCAGGGCCGCGATGGCGTCTGGCATCTTCCCGTCCATGGCTGGACCGAGACCGCGGATGCCACGCTCGACGTGCTGGCCGTGCGCTACGCGCAGGGCGGCCTGCGTCATCTGCTGAGCACCGACATCGCCCGCGACGGCATGTTGTCGGGTCCCAACCTCGATCTCTACGCGCATCTCAAGGCGCTGGTGCCCACGCTCGACGTGCAGGCATCCGGCGGCGTGCGCGAGCTGGCCGACGTGCGCGCCGCCAAGGCCCAGGGCTGCGGCGGCATCGTGCTCGGCCGTGCGCTGCTCGAAGGGCGCCTGGGCGTGGCCGAGGCGCTGGCATGCTGAGCCGCCGCATCATTCCCTGCCTCGACGTGCGCGAGGGGCGCGTGGTCAAGGGCGTGCGCTTCCGCGACCACGTCGACATGGGCGACATCGTCGACCTCGCGCTGCGCTACCGCGACGAGGGCGCCGACGAGCTGGTGTTCTACGACATCTCGGCCAGTCCGCAGGGCCGCTCGGTCGATCGCGGCTGGGTGGAACGCGTCTCGCGCCTGATCGACATTCCGTTCTGCGTCGCCGGCGGCATCCGCGATGTCGACACTGCGCGCGCGGTGCTGCATGCCGGCGCCGACAAGATTTCGATCAACACGCCGGCGCTGGAGCGCCCCGCGCTGATCTCCGAGCTTGCCGAAGCCTTCGGCGTGCAGTGCGTGGTCGTCGGCATCGATTCGATCCGCGAGACCGACGGCGAGTGGCGCGTGCGCAGCCACACCGGCGATCCCGACCGCACCCGCGAACTGCCGATCCGCACGCTCGACTGGATCGCCGAGGCCGTGCGTCTGGGCGCAGGCGAGATCGTCCTCAACTGCATGGACAACGACGGCGTGCGCACCGGCTACGACATCGCCCAGCTGCAGGCCGCGCGCGCCGTCTGTCCGGTGCCGCTGATTGCATCCGGCGGGGCAGGTGCATCCGTACACTTCGCCGCCGCCTTCATCGAAGCCGATGTCGACGGCGCGCTCGCGGCCAGCGTGTTCCACAGCGGCCGCATCGCCATCCCCGCGCTCAAACGCGAACTGGCCGATCAGGCCATCGACATCAGACGCCAATGACCGAACTGCAGGACGACACCCCCGCCATCGCCATCGCACCCGACGTCGACACACTCGACTGGTCCAAGGGCGACGGTCTGCTCCCTGCCGTCGTGCAGGACGCGGCCACGCTGCGCGTGCTGATGCTCGGCTACATGGACCGCGCCGCCTTCGCCGAAACTTTGCGCCGCGGCGAGGTCACCTTCTTCAGCCGCAGCAAGAATCGCCTGTGGACCAAGGGCGAACAGTCCGGGCACACGCTCGAACTCGTGTCGATGGAAGCGGACTGCGATGCCGACACGCTGCTGGTGCTGGCGACGCCGCGCGGCCCCACCTGCCATCTGCAGCGGCCAAGCTGCTTTCCGACCGCGCCGGCCGGCGTCCTCGCCGAACTCGACGCGCTGATCGAGACCCGGGAACGCGAACGCCCCGAAGGCAGCTACACGACCCGCCTGTTCGATGGCGGCGTGCGCCGCATCGCGCAGAAGGTCGGCGAGGAAGGCGTCGAGACCGCACTCGCCGCCCTCGTGCAGACCGACGAGGAGCTGCTGGGCGAGGGCGCCGACCTGCTGTACCACCTGATCGTCCTGCTGCGCGCGCGCGGGCTGTCGCTGGCGGACGTCGAGCGGGTGCTGACGGCGCGGGGCGGCTGACGGGCGGTCGCGGTGCAGGACCGCCGGATCCGATGGCTTCGATGGCCGTGCCCTGTGCCTCGCGGATCGACCGGCCCCGTCGTCCTGAAGTCCCCACGGAAGGCGGTGTGCTGCGTGATGGCCGGCGTGCGGCCGGCAACGCCGGCGATCCGACCATGAGCGCTGATCCCACGCCCGTGGCGTCGTCGCGTGGTTGGCCCGGAGATTTCCTCGCCGCCGGCGTGCGCGCCACGTTGCTGGGCGACAAGGACGCGGATCTGTTCGTCGCCCTGTACGGTGATCCCGCGACGATGCGGCACGTCGCGCCAGTGCTCGATCTCCAGGCCGCGCACCGGGCGTTCGCGGCCGCGCTCCGGCAGATGCGGGCCGACCCGCCTGCCGCACGTTACTGGCGTCTCGAGACCGTGTCCGGTGCGGACGGGCTGCTGTCCCTCGTCCCCGATGCGGATGGCCGTACCGCCGAGACCGGACTGTTGCTGCCGCCGGCTGTGCAGGCGCAGGGCGTGGCCACCGCGGCGCTCGGTCATCTGTGCGACGCCGTTCTCCGTGCGGACGCGTTCGATGCGCTGTGGACTCGTCATCGCATCGGCCATGCAGCCGCCGTGGGGCTGATGCGGCGCCTGGGTTTCGTGCTGGAGGTGCCCGCCGATGGCTGGCAGCGGTGGCGTCTGGAGCGCCGGACCTGGCGCGCGCTTGTGGACGCACCGCCCGCCGACTAGATTCCGCGCTCGCACAGGGGAAATCGGAATGGAGCGGAAGGGGCGGCTGGCCTGCGTGGGCGTCGGCATGATGCTCGGCGCGCATCTGGGGCCGCGCGCGCGGCGGCATATCGAAACGGCCGACGTCGTGTTCGTCGCCGTGTCCGACCCTCTGGTCGAGCTGTGGGTGCGGCGGATGAACGCAGATGTCCGCAGCCTGCAGCCGTTCTATCGGGCAGGCCGTTCCCGGCACCGCAGCTATGCGGACATGGTCGCTGCGATGCTGGCCGAGGTCCGCGCCGGCCGTGACGTCTGCGGCGCGTTCTACGGCCATCCCGGGGTATTCGCCCGGGTGCCGCACCAGGCCATTGCTGCCGCACGTGCCGAGGGCTTCGAGGCCGTCATGGAACCGGGCATTTCGGCCGAGGACTGCCTCTATGCGGATCTGGGTGTGGACCCCGGGGATGTGGGCTGCCAGCACTACGAGGCTAGCCAGTTCCTGTTCTACCGCCGCATCATCGATCCGTCCGCCTGGCTGGTGCTGTGGCAGGTCGGGGTGGCCGGTATCCGCGACACAGGCCGTTTCCACAATACGCGGGAGGAGCGGGCCATGCTGGTCACCCGGCTCGCCCGGGACTACCCGTCCGGGCATGTTGTGACGCTCTACGAAGCTGCTACGCTTCCCACCGTGCGGCCGCGGATCGAGCGGCTGCCGCTCGGGGAACTCGTCGATGCCAGACTGCTCCAGCACACAACGCTGGTGGTGCCGCCGGGACGGGCGATGGAGCGGGAAACGGGGATGGAGTGTGAGCCGGCGCGTCCGGCCCATGTTCCGTAAGCGGACGACTGAAACAGAACGCAGGGGAACTGCATGCTGGACGTTGTGGCGTTGCTGGAATCGGCGGGCGCGGGTACGGCATTCGATCGCGTGGACACCGACGTGGCCGATGCGGTGCAGGCGTTCCTGGCTGAAAGTGCCGACGTGCCCAGGGTCATCGCCTGCATGATCATGACCCCGGACGACGGGCAGAGCGAGCCGGCGCAGGACGAACCGGATCAGGACGATGACGGTGACGGGCAGGACGGGCAGGACAGGGATGCGCCGGGCGAACGCCCCGTCTGAGGTGCGGCTTGGCGTCGCGCGATCCTGTCGATCGCGCGCGCGCTGGCTCACCTGCGTCTTGCTGCTGGGGCTCGTATGCCCCATGCATGTGCTCGCGAGCGAAGCGCTCGATGCGTTGATCGGCGAGGCGACTGCCTTGCGGACGTCCGATCCGAAGCGCGTCGATGCCTTGCTCGATCAGATGTCTGGCATGCTGGCCGGCGCCACGACGGTCCAGCGCGACCAGGTCCGCATTCTGCGCGCGCACCGGATGATGACGAGTGGCCAGTCCGCGCGCGCGATCGAAGAGCTGACGGACCTGCTGTCCTCGACGGCCGACCCGGTCGCGCGTTTCGAGACGGCATCGATGCTGGCCAACGTGTATGCGGTGCAGCGGCGGTTCGAGGATTCGCTGCGCATGCTCGAGACGATGCTGCCGGTTGCCGAGCAGGTCGGCGATGCCCAACTGCGCCATCGCGGGCTCATGGTCGCGGCCATCGTCTACAACCAAGTCGGTGAATTCCGCCTCGCGCGCCAGTATGCCGAGCGCGTGCTGCGCGACGACCCCGCAGGCCGTAACGCCTGCGCGGCGGGGGGCGTGATTCTGGAAGCCATGAACGGCCTCGATCAGCATTTCACCGACGGGTTCGGCCGGGAATCGCTGGCGCGCTGCGAATCGCAGGGTGAGCCGATCTTCTCCGGTTTCGTCCGTCTGCACATTGCGCGCCAGTGGGAAACGCAGGCCAGGCAGGCGGAGGCGTTGTCGATGCTCGGTGGCGGGCTCGCCGATGTCGAACGCACCGGGTATCCGTTTCTGATCGCGCAGACCCGCGCCGCGCTCGCGGCGCTCGCGCAACACGCGGGGCGGAGCGCCGCCGCGCGCGTGCATGCCGAGGCCGCGCTCGCGAACAGCCATGATGCCAATGCCGCCGAAGCGCGCGTCACTGCGCATCGCGTCCAGTACGAACTCGCGATGGCGGATCACGATCCGGCTGCTGCGCTCGCCGCCTACCGGCTCTACACCGATGCCGAACGCGCGCACTTCAACGACGTCAAATCCCGCGAAATGGCCTATCAGGTCGTCCGCCACCAGTCGCTGCAGCAAGCGCAGCAGATCGAACTGCTGCATCAGAAGAACCAGCTGCTGGTGCTGCAGCAGAACGTCACCGAGCAGCGCGCGCGCAGCTGGCTGTTGCTGGCGCTGGTGCTGGTCGGACTGGTCGCGTCGGTGGGGTACTGGGCCTACAAGACCAAGCGCATGCAACTCAGGCTCAAGCGCATGACCGAGACCGATGCGCTGACCGGCATCTTCAACCGGCAGCACTTCGCGGAGCGCGCGACCGCAGCGCTGCTGCAGTGCGAACGCGACGGCCGGCCGGCGACATTGGTGATGTTCGATCTCGATCACTTCAAGCAGGTCAACGACCGGTACGGCCATGCGGCCGGCGACTGGGCATTGCGCCAGGTCACCGAAGCCGTGCAGCCGCTGTGTCGCGCGATGGACGCGTTCGGACGGCTCGGCGGCGAAGAATTCGCGATGCTGCTGCCGGGACTGGACGCATCCGCGGCGGTGCGTCTGGCCGGCGATGCGCAGGCGCGTTTCTCGGCGATCGATACCGCCGCGGCGGGTTACGGCTTCCAGCTCGCCGCGAGCTTCGGCGTGGCGGAAACTGGGCAGGGCGGCTACGCGCTGGCCACGTTGCTCAGCCATGCCGACCAGGCGATGTACGCCGCCAAGCGCGGCGGTCGACGGCAGGTGCGCGTCTACGTACCCGGCATCGATGATCCGGATGCGGTGGTGGAAACGATCGAACTGCTGCGCGAGATCGTGCGCGAGCCCGCTTCCGTGGTCGACGTGCCGCCGCGTCGCGCGATCGCCTGATCGCGCGACGGTCCGCCGGCCTCAGGCCGGGTCGCGAATCACCAGCAGGCGCTCTTCGGTCATGTCGCGGATCGCGTACTTCACGCCTTCGCGGCCGCAGCCCGAATCCTTGATGCCGCCGTAGGGCATGTTGTCGACGCGGAAGCTCGGCACGTCGCCGACGACCACGCCGCCGGCTTCGATCCGGTCCCAAGCGCGCATCGCGTGGGCCAGGTTGCCGGTGAACACGCCGGCCTGCAGGCCGAAATCGCTGTCGTTCACGCGCGCGATCGCCTCGTCGAAGCTGTCGACCGGTTCCAGCAGCGCAACCGGGCCGAACACTTCCTTGCGCTCCAGATCGGCATCGCGCGGCACCTTCTCCAGCAGCGTCGCCGGAATGATGTTGCCCTCGCGCTTGCCGCCGGCGATGACCTTGGCGCCGGCCTTGCGGGCGGCGTCGATCCAGGATTCGATGCGGTCGGCCGCGTCGCTGTCGATCACCGGGCCGACGAAGGTGGTTTCCTCGCGCGGATCGCCACTGCGCAGCGCGCTGATCGCCTTCTTGAGCTTGCGCCGCAACGCCTCGTGCACGGTGCGATGCGCGTAGATCCGTTGCACGCCGATGCAGCTCTGGCCTGACTGGTAATACGCGCCGAACACCAGTCGCTCGACCACCTTGTCCAGCGACAGGCCGGGATCCTCGTCGACGATGCAGGCCGCGTTACCGCCGAGTTCCAGCACGACCTTCTTCTTGCCGGCGCGCGCCTTGAGGTCCCAGCCGATCAGGCCACCGGTGAAGCTCAGCAGCGCGATGCGCTCGTCCTCGGTCAGTGCCGCGGCGTCCTCGTTGCTGCACGGAATCACCGAGAACGCGCCCTTGGGCAAGTCGGTTTCGGCGAGGATCTCGCCGATGATCAGCGCGCCGACCGGCGTCTTGGCCGCCGGCTTGAGCACGAACGGGCAGCCCGCCGCGATCGCGGGCGCGACTTTGTGCGCGACCAGGTTCAACGGGAAATTGAACGGCGTGATGAAACTGCACGCGCCGATCGGTACGCGCTTGACCAGACCGCGATAGCCGCGCGTGCGCTCGGAGATCTGCAGTTCGACGTACTCGCCTTCGGTCCGCGTGGCTTCGCCGGCCGCGATGCGGAAGGTGTCGATCAGGCGCGTGACTTCGCCGCGTGCATCCTTGATCGGCTTGCCGGCCTCGATGCACAGCGCGAGTGCGAGTTCGTCGAAGCGTTCCTCGAAGCGGCGCACGCAGTGTTCGAGCACGTCGCGACGCTTGTCGGGCGGGAAGTCGGCCATCGGCCCGCGCGCCTTGTGCGCGGCGACGATGGCCTTGCGGATCGCCGCGGCATCGCCCATCGCGACGCGCGTGGCGACCTTGCCGCTGTATTTGTCGCGGACCTCGAGATCGGTGTTCGCGGCGACTGCGGCATTGGCGAGGTAGTAGGGATAGCTGCGTGCGAGCCCGGCGGTCTTGCGGGCGGTCGTCTTCTTGGCCATGGGGCGCTCCGGAATCGGACGGAAGGAAACGCGCGGCGCGGATCAGTCGATCGCGGCGCTGCGCGCGGGAATTTCGGTGTTGAGCAGGGCGTCGTCGTCGCCGTAATCGATGGCGAGATCGATCAGGTCCACGCCGGGCGTGTCGAGCGCGGTGCGCAGGACGTCCGCGAATGCGGCGGCGCTGTCCGGGCGATGGCCACGCGCGCCGTAGCTTTGCGCGTAGTGCACGAAGTCCGGATTGCCGTAGTCCATGCCGTAGACCGGATAGTCCTCGTGCTGCTGCTTCCACTTGATCATGCCGTAGGCGTCGTCGCGCAGTACCACGACCACCAGATCGAGCTTCAACCGCACCGCGGTTTCGAGTTCCTGGGAATTCATCATGAAGCCGCCGTCGCCGCAGACCGCCACGATCTTGCGGTCGGCGTGCACCAGCTTCGCCGCGATGGCTGACGGCAGGCCGGCGCCCATCGTCGCCAGCGCGTTGTCGAGCAGCAGGGTGTTGGGTTCACGGCAACGGTCGTTGCGCGCGAACCACAACTTGTAGAGGCCGTTGTCGAGACAGACGATGTCGTGCGGGTCGAGCGCGTCGCGCAGGGTCTTGACCAGATGCGGGCCGTGCACCGGAAAGCGGTCGTCGCCGGCGAGTGCTGCGATGTTCTCGCACAGCGCCTCGCGCACACGGTCGAAGAACGCGAAGTCCCAGTGCGGCTGCGGTGCATCCAGTGCTTCTGTCAGCTGCCAGACCGTGTTGGCGATGTCGCCGACGACCTCGATCTGCGGGAAATACACCTGGTCGACAACGGCGCTTTCGTAGTTCACGTGGATCACTGTGCGCCGGCCGCTGCGCATGAAGAACGGCGGCTTCTCGATGACGTCGTGCCCGATGTTGACGATGCAGTCGGCCGCGTCGATCGCGCGGTGCACGAAATCCTTGTCCGACAGCGCGGCGGTGCCGAGCCACAGCGGATGCGTTTCGTCGAGCACGCCCTTGCCCATCTGCGTGCTGAAGAACGGAATGCCGAGCCGGTCGACGAAGGCGCGCAGCATCTTCGCCGTGGTCTTGCGGTTGGCGCCCGCGCCGATCATCAGCAGCGGATGCTTGGCATTGCGGATCGCCTCGGCGGCGTGCGCGATCGCCTTGTGCTCGGCCAGCGGCCGGCGCGTGTAGGGCGCGGGCAGCAGGCGCGCATCGGTGTCGTCGCCGGCGATGTCCTGCGGCAGTTCGAGATGGGTCGCGCCGGGGCGTTCCTCTTCCGCGCGCTGGAACGCATCCCGCACGCGCGCCGGAATGGCATCGGCGGACACCAGCTGGTGCGTGGACTTGGTCAGCGGCCGCATCATGTCGACGACGTCGACGATCTGGAAATGGCCCTGCTTGCTGGTGCGGATCGGCTTTTGCCCGGTGATCATCAGCATCGGCATCGCACCGAGCTGCGCATAGGCGGCCGGCGTGACGAGATTGGTCGCGCCGGGGCCCAGTGTCGACAGGCACACGCCGGCCTGACCGGTGAGGCGCCCGTAGGTCGCAGCCATGAAGCCGGCGGCCTGCTCGTGACGGGTGAGCACGAGCGCGATATCGGACGCGCGCAGGGATTCGAGCAGGTCGAGGTTTTCCTCGCCGGGAATGCCGAAGACGTGGGTCACGCCCTCAGCTTCAAGCGCCTGGACGAACAGGTCGGACGCCTTGGTCATCGTGCGGGCACTCCGTCGTGACGTGGGCGCCCAGCATGCCAGCGGCGGTGTGAGCGGCGGGCGAGATGGGGCGGAACGCTGCGTCCGGTTCGTCGCAGCCCCGCGGGATCGCCGCCGCACCACACGATGTGCGATCAAGCCGACACGCGGCTCAGGATTCCGACGACTCCACCCGCACGCGCAGGTTCCCGTCGACGAGCCGCGCCTGCAACGGCTCGCCGGGCGCGGCGTCGAAGACGCTCCGGACGACGCCCCCGTCCTCGCGCTGCAGGATGCTGTAGCCGCGTGCGATCGTCGCCAACGGACTCACGGCTTCGAGTGAGCGGGCGAGCCCGCGCAGACGCAGTCGATCGCGTTCGAGATGGCGGGCGAGTGCGGCGCGTGGACGCGGACCGAGCGCGGCGAGGCGTTCGCGCAGTTGCTGCAGCCGACGTCGCGGCGTGCCCGCGCGCAGCACCGCCTCGGCGTGACGCAGGCGCGCGCCGCGCTGTTGCAGCTGCTGGCGCATCGCCATCGACAGGCGCCGCAGGGCTTCGGCCTGGCGCAGGCGCAGCGCGTCCAGGCGCGCCTGCGGACGCTGCGCCTGCAGCCGCAGCGCGGCGCGGTCCAGGCGCTGGAACCGCTGCTGCATGGCGCGCAGATGGGTGTCGTCGACGTGGCGCTGCAGGCGACGCACGCGCGTCGCGAGCTCGTTGCGGTCGGGCACCAGCAACTCCGCGGCCACCGAGGGCGTGGGCGCGCGCAGGTCGGCGGCGAAATCGGTCAGGCTGAAGTCGGTCTCATGGCCGATCGCCGAGACCACGGGCACGGGCGAGGCGGCGACGGCACGCGCGAGCGCTTCGTCATTGAACGCCCACAGGTCTTCCAGAGAACCGCCGCCACGTGCCAGCAGGATCACGTCGTAGCGGCCGCTGGCACCGGCGCGTTCAAGCATCGCGCGGATCTTCGGCGGTGCATCGGTGCCCTGGACCGGCACCGGCAGCACGTCGACCTCGACCAGCGGCAGACGCCGCGCGAGCACGCTCAACACGTCACGCACCGCCGCGCCCGATGGCGAGGTGATGACGCCGATCCGCCGCGGAAACGCGGGCAGGGCGCGTTTGCGCTCCGCGTCGAACAGGCCTTCGGCCTGCAGCCGCGCTTTCAGCACGTCGAACGCGCGACGCAGCGCGCCTTCGCCGGCTTCTTCCAGCGAATCGAGAATCAGCTGGTAGTCGCCGCGCGCCTCGTACAGCGTGACCCGCCCGCGCGCGCGGACGAGCAGGCCTTCGCGCGGCACGAATCGCAGGCCCTGGCTGCGCGAACGGAACAGCGCGCAGCGCACCTGCGCGCGAGAATCCTTGAGCGTGAAGTACAGATGCCCCGACGCCGGCCGCGACAGATTGCCGAGTTCGCCCTCGACGACGACGTTCGGAAATGTGTCTTCGAGCAGACCACGCGCCAGCGTGTTGAGCTGGGAGGGGGTAAGGACGTCGGAAGGGCTGTTGTCTCGCATGGGGACAGGATACCGGTTGGCCCGGAAGCCGAAATGAGGCGTCAGCCGAAGCCGGACACGTCCATCAACGGCAGGGGTTTTGAATCCTCCTCCGTTTCACGTTGGAGGGTTGGGTGGGGGCAATCGATCCGGAGCTGATGTATCGGATCGAGCGATTCAGAAGTGCGGACGCCCCGGCGTTCCGGCGACTTGATCGTTCGCCCCCTCCCAACCCTTCCCCGCAACACGGGGGAGGGCTACAGCGGCGCGTGCTCGCGGCGAAGTGGGCTCCAATCGACGCGTGCTCGCTGTGCAGGGCGCTCCAATCGACTCCCGCTCTGAGGCCAAGGGAGTGCATCGACCCTCACTGCGACACCCGGTCGCATTGGCATCGCCGCCTCCACGCGGCCAGCATGGCGATCGCTGGCGTCGCGCGACTGCCGGATATCGTGCGCTGCGATACTGCCCGTCATCGGGCGAGATGCCGGCGCCCACCTGTCGAACCTAGGAGCACCGCGATGTCCGCACGCCGTCCGTTTTCCCTCGCCATCGGCCCCGTCGCCGCCGGGCTGATCCTCGCGCTCGCCGGCTGCCAGCCCGCGACGCCGGACGCGTCGTCATCGTCGTCACCGACGCCGGCTGCGAACGCCGCCGACGCCAGCGCCGGCATCGTGGTCAGCGAGGCGTGGATCCGTGAGACGCCGCCGAACGCGGCCGTCGCCGGCGGCTATCTCACGCTGCGCAGCGGTGCAGCCGACCGGCTGCTCTCGGTCGAAACGCCAGCGGCGGCCAGCGTCGAGATCCACGAGATGTCGCACGAGGGCGGCATGATGCGCATGCGCGAACTCGCCGACGGCGTCGAGCTGCCCGCCGGCACCGAAGTCACGCTGAAGCCCGGTGGCAACCATCTGATGTTCATCGACCCGGTCGAGCCGGTGCGCGCCGGCCAGTCGATCGAGGCCACCCTGCGTTTCGCCAACGCGCCGGAACAATCCGTGACCTTCGAAGTGCGTCCGCTGGCAGGCGATGCGCCTGCCGCCGACCACACCGGCCACTGATCGACGGAGCGCATCCTGCCTGGCGCTTTCACCCGTCCGTGGGCGGACGACGTTCCGGACCTGGCCGCTTCGCGAGCTTGCGCTGCAGCGAGCGGCGGTGCATGCCGAGCAGGCGTGCGGTCGCGGAGATGTTGCCACCGGTCTCGGCCAGCGCCTGCTGGATGTGTTCCCACTCCAGCCGGTGCAGCGGAATCATCGTCGGGCTTTCGAGCGTGTCGTCCTCGTCGCGTTCGGGCAGTGGGGCGCCGGGCGCGGTGTCGGTCTCGGTGTCGAGCAGGATGCGCTGCAGCGTGTCGGCCGAGACCGGCTTGGGCAGGTAGTCGTCGGCGCCGCGCTTGATCGCTTCCACGGCGGTCGCAATGCTCGCGTAGCCGGTGACCAGCAGGATGCGCATGTCGGCGCGGATCGCGCGCAGCGGTTCGATCAGCGACAGGCCCGAGGCATCCCCGAGCTTGAGATCGACCAGTGCGAAATCCGGCGCGATGCGCGTGGCGACGGCCAGCGCGGTGGCCGGATCGGCGGCGATCTCGCATTCGATGCCACGCCGGGTCAGCGCGCGCCGCAGCGCGTCCAGATACAGGGTGTCGTCGTCGACCAGCAGACCCTTCATCGCATCGTCTCCGTCTCGCGGGAGTCGCCGCCGGCGCCGACCGGCACGCGGAAATGCACGCGTGCGCCGCCGCCGTCGGCTTCCTCCATGTCCAGTTCGCCGCCCAGCTGTTCGATCGCGGCATGCGACAGCGCCAGGCCGACGCCGAGACCGTCGGGCTTGCCGCTGCGGAACAGCACCGGCAGGAACGGCGCCTGCGCGTCGAAGCCGGTGCCGTAGTCGCGGATCGCGCCGTCGAGCACGCCGTCCTCGATCTGCAGGCGCAGATCCACGCGGGTGCTGCCGTTGCCTTCGCTGGCGTCGGCGGCGTTGTTGAGCAGGGCGAGCAGTAGATGGCCGATCGTGCGGTCCACGCGTTCGTGCACGTCCACGTTGCCGCTGCGCGCGAGCACGATCGCCGGACGCACGAGCTGCCAGTGTTCGAGCACGCGGCCGATGTCGACACGCGTGCTCGCCGCGGGATCGGCCGGGTTGGCCAGCGAGCGCACCCGGTCGCGGCAGGTGTCGACGAGCTTTCGCAACGTGGCCACGTCTTCGGCGCCGTCGGCGCCCATCGCGCTGGTGTCGAGATCGTCGAGCAGCAGGGTCATCGTGCCCAGCGGCGTGTTGAGTTCGTGCGCGACCGAGGCCGCGTGCGTGGCCAGCGCCAGGATGCCCTCGTTGCGCACGAAGCGTTCGCGCAAGCTCGCCAGCTCCTGCTCGCGGCGGTCGCGTGCGGCGGCGAGCCGCAGCAGGAAATACGAGACCAGCGCCATCGACAGGAAGAAGTTCACCGCCATGCCGGCCAGGTGCAGGTCGAAGTGGTCGTGCAGATGCGGCAGCGGCTGGCCGAAGTTGACGGCCAGCATGTAGCCGGTCACGCAGGCCAGCGCGGCGGCGATCGCCCAGGCCTGGGGTAGCGCCATCGCGGTCAGCGCGATCGGCAGCAGGAACAGCGACGCGAAGGGATTGGCGATGCCGCCGGTCCACGCCACCAGCCAGGCCAGCACGGCGGTATCCACCAGTACGTGGGCGAAGGCCTCGGCCGGCGCGGCGTCGCGGCTGTGCGCGAGGCGCAGGTGCACCACGACGTTGAATGCCGCCAGCAGCAGCACCGGGCCCCACAGCGGCCAGCGCGGCAGCGCCATGTCGAAGCTGTGTGTCGCCCACAGGATCGTCAACGACTGCCCGCCCACCGCGAACCAGCGCAGGCTGTACAGGGTGCGGAGCAGGGCGGTGGCGGGCGGTTGCGGCTGCATCGCCGGCCATCGTAGTGCAGGGGGCTGCGGGCCGCCCTGCGGCTTTCGGTCGCACCCGCGGGTGGGCGCAGGCGCGGTTAGGCCCGGCGTCACCGAAAAGACCGGCGCGACCCGCTAAAATGCGCGCATGTCCGCCCAGCCTGCTCCTGTCAACGCGTCCGCCGGCGCGCCCGCGCCGTCCGCCTGCCTGTCCGAACCCGTCGCCCTGCCGGCTTTCGGCGCCGCCGCGCGCCGCGGCACGCGTCAGGTCCATGTCGGCGGGATCGCCCTCGGCGGCGCGGCGCCGGTCGTCGTGCAGTCGATGACCAATACCGATACCGCCGATGTCGCCTCGACCGCGAAGCAGATCGGCGAGTTGTGGCGCGCCGGTTCGGAACTCGTGCGCATCACGGTCAACAATCCCGAATCCGCCGCCGCGGTGCCGCGGATCGTTGAACGACTGGCGATGCAGGGCATCGAAGTGCCGATCATCGGCGACTTCCACTACAACGGGCACCAGTTGCTGGCCGGCGAACCGGCCTGCGCGGAAGCGCTGGCGAAGTACCGGATCAACCCCGGCAACGTGGGCTTCGGCAAGAAGAAGGACCTGCAGTTCGGGCAGCTGATCGAATTCGCGATGCGCTACGACAAGCCGGTGCGCATCGGCGCGAACTGGGGCTCGCTGGACCAGTCGCTGGCCGCCGCGCTGATGGACGAGAACGCCCTGCGCGCCGTGCCCTGGGATGCAGGGCGCGTGCTGCGCGAGGCGCTGATCCGTTCGGCGCTCGATTCGGCGGAACGCGCCGTGGAATTCGGACTGGGGCGCGATCGCATCGTGCTCAGCGCCAAGGTCAGCGGCGTGCAGGAACTGGTCGCCGTGTACCGCGATCTGGCTGCGCGCAGCGACTTCGCGCTGCATCTGGGTCTCACCGAGGCCGGCATCGGCAGCAAGGGCATGGTCGCGTCCAGCGCCGCGCTGGCGATCCTGATGCAGGAAGGCATCGGCGACACGATCCGCATTTCGCTCACGCCCGAGCCCGGCGCCTCGCGCACCAAGGAAGTCGTCGTCGCGCAGGAACTGCTGCAGACGATGGGTCTGCGCGCGTTCACGCCGATGGTCACCGCCTGCCCCGGCTGCGGCCGCACCACGTCGGAGTTTTTCCAGGAACTGGCCGGCGTGGTCCAGGACCACGTGCGCGACAAGATGCCGGAGTGGAAGATCACCCACCCGGGCGCGGAAACCATGACGCTCGCGGTGATGGGCTGCGTGGTCAACGGTCCCGGCGAATCGCGCCACGCCAATATCGGCATCTCCTTGCCCGGCACCGGCGAGGCACCGTCGGCGCCGGTCTTCATCGATGGCGAAAAGGCGATGACGCTGCGTGGCGAAAACATCGCCCACGAGTTCGTTGCGCTGGTCGACGACTACGTGCACCGCAACTACGGCCGCCGCGTCGATGCCGTCTGACGGCGGGACGGTCGTCGCCGAGGGCTCACGCGAAACCGGTGGCCTGCTGCGGCGGCACGGCTGGAAGTTCCTGCTGCTGTTCGCCGGCGTGCTGTTGCCGATGTGGGGCTTCATGGAACTCGCCGACGAGGTCCACGAGGCCGAGGTGATTCCGTTCGACGAACCGATCCTGCTGTTCGCGCAGGATGTCGCGCGCGACGGGTATACCCGCGTGTTCCTGTTCTTCTCCGAGATCGGCTACGCCAAGGGCGTGGTGCCGGTCGACATCGCGCTGGTGCTGATCCTGCTGGCGATGAAGCGCTGGCGCGACGGGTTGTTCGTCGCGGTCGCGACCGGCGGCTCGGCGCTGTTGAACCTCGCGACCAAGCGCCTGTTCGCGCGTGACCGGCCCAGCCTGTGGGACTCGATCGCGCCCGAGGCCACCTACAGTTTTCCCAGCGGCCACGCGATGGGATCGATGACGCTGGCTGCGGTGCTGATCCTGCTGGCCTGGCCGACGCGTGCGCGCTGGTGGGTCATCGCCGCAATGGCCGTCTTCGTGCCGATGGTCGGCCTGTCGCGCGTGTATCTGGGCGTGCATTACCCGTCGGACATTCTGGCGGGGTGGGCGGCGGCGTCGGCGTGGGTGGTCGGCGTGTATCTGGTGATGTATCACCGGCCGCGGTTCGGGCGGGGGGCGTTGGACCGGCCGTAGGATGTGGGCCTTATCGCTCCGATGTCTGGCGCGCTTCCGTAGGATGGGGAGAGCGTCGCGAAACCCATCGTTGCGGGATGCTGCAGAGACGCAGACGCTCAAGCGCTACTTCGTCGGACTCCGCGCTGCCCTCACCCCACCGATTGCTTCGCAATCGGCCCCCCCCCCCGGCTGCCGCCCCCCGGCCATGCGCAGCACGCATGGCGCTCCGCTGTGCGCGAGCCAGTGGCTCGCAAGCAGCACATCGTCGCCCCGCGCGGGAGAGGGGACGCGGGCGTCTCCTGCCGCAGGCAGGAGACGATCTTCAAAGGGGTAACCGGATGTCCGACAGCTTCCAGGTGAGCCCCTTGCGCGTCAGCACAAATTCGATCGGGCGATCACGGTCGTCGCGCACCGTGGCGGTGAAACGCGAGGTCGAGTTGTAGCGATAGTGCGCATCCGCCAGCGGCGGTTCGCGTTCGGCGTCGGGGCGGACCTGCGTCGGCGAGGCACCGCCGGCGAGGCTCCACAGCCGCTGGCCACGCATCAGCGCGCTCAGGCCGACCGGCGTCACCATCATGTCGACGCCCGTACCAGCCGCGCTGCCCGCGAGTCGCAGACCAATCGCGCCGAGCAGGTTCGACTGCAGGTCCGGTCCGGCCTCGCGCACGATCGCGTCGGCCAGCTGAAGCCGCAGGCTTTCTCGCAACGCCGGGAAATCCACCTGCTTCGACAGCGCTCGCGAATCCTCGTTGCGCACCGCCTCGCGGATCGCGTGGACGGTCAGATACGGGCCGGCGACCACGTAGCCGAGCAGCAGGACGAGAACCGCGAGGGTGAGCCAGCCGAGTCGCTTCATCGCAGATCGCATCGAAGGGGAGGCGGTGATTGTCGGAGACGGCGGCGCAGTCCCTGCTGAACGACGACGCGCGCGCACGACTGCGGCGCGCGGGATCAGAACTCCAGATCCAGCGATGCGCAGAGGTAGTCGACGAACGGCGCCAGCGTGACGAGGTCGGCGGCGATCGTCTGCCGCAACTTCGGGCCGGTCATCGTGTCGTCGTCGAGCGTGCGCCAGAAGACCCAGTTGCGGTGCTTGAGATCGTCGATGAATTCGAACTGCGGATCGAAGCCGCGCGGCGGGCGGACCAGCATCTCGCTGGTCTCGAATTCGAACTGCTTGCGCAGCTTCTTCGCGTGCGCGGCGGCCTTCCAGCTTTCCGGGTTGTCGACGATGAACTGCCGGACTTTCCGCTGGGTGTCCGATTCCGGGTGCCACAGGCCGGCGCCGACGAAGCTGCCGCCGGGTTGCAGATGCACGTAGAACGACGGCGCCGCAGTCTCGCGGCGGCGCTCGTGGAACAGGCGCGCACCCTGCCAGGTCTTGTACGGCGACTTGTCGTTGGAGAAGCGTGCGTCGCGATGGATGCGGAACAATGAGCCGCCGACGGTGCGCGTGTCGGCGCGGAAATGGGCACTGACCGCGGCGACATCCGGCTGCAGATCGCCGATCAGGCGCAGGAACGGCTGGCGCACGTGCGCCTCGTAGTCCTTGCGGTGTGCTTCGAACCAGGGCTTCTCGTTGTGGCGCGCCAGCGCGCGCAGGAACTTGAAGCTCTTGTCGCTGAAATACGTGGTCATGCGGACTGGGTGGGCAGCGTGGGGGACGGATGCAGGTGGGTCTGCAGGCGCCGGCCCCAATCATCGAGGGCGTCGAGCAGGGGCAGACGCCGAGCGTCGGTGGGATCTTCGTCGCGCAGGGCGTCGATCTGCGTGAAGTAGCTGGCGAAATCCTGTTCGGCCTGCGTCGTGCCGGGCGCGAGGCGCGCGCGCCGGTAGTCATCCCAGCAAAGCTGTTCGTTGGGAGCCAGCGTGTCCGGCCAGTTGCGCGCGCGGTAGCGCAGCAGCAGGGCGTCGAGGCGTGGATCCTCGAAGCCGAAGTCGCGCGCGCCCAGCAGTGTCGGTGGCGTCGCGCGGACCTGGGCCATGCGGCGCTTGTCGCCGTCGCCGGCGAAACCGTCGTAGAGCGCGCCATCGGGATCGGACGGTCCGAATTCGCGCTCGACTGCGAACACCTGGCGGATCTTCTCGGCCAGTGCGGGGCCGGCGGCGCGCAGCCGGGCGGCGCGTCGTTCGATGTCGGCCGGATCGATCGAGAGCCGCTCGAAATCCGCTTGGCGCAGATGACTCCAGGCCACCAGCGCCGGGCAGCGGTTGCTGTGGACTTCCTTGAGTGGAATGCGCGCGACGCCTTCGGGCAGATCCTCTCGGCGGACGAACACGCGCGCGGCGATCGCTTCGGCATCAAGGTCGAGCAGCCAGTCCGGATCGCCGTCGAGGTCGAACACCACCACGCGGCTGTCGATGCGCGGATGCCGCGCGATCGGCAGCACCGGCGCCGCGCACAGGCGCGCGGCCGGGTAGCGTTGCGACACGTGCAGCACGGGCGTCATTGCGATGGTGTCGAGCATCGACGCGGCAAAGCGCTTGTCGCGGAGCTTCGCTGCGTAGTCCCACAGCCGCGGTTGCGCGGCCTTGAAGAGGCGCGCGAGACCGATCAGCGCGCGCACATCCGACAGCGCCTCGTGCGCGTCACCGGTACGCACGTCATTGGCCGTCGCCAGATGCTCGAGCTTGAACGAAGTCGCGCCATCCTCGCGCGTCGGCCACACCAGGCCTTCGGGGCGCAGTGCATGCCACAGGCGCATCACGTCGAGCAGATCCCAGCGCGAATTGCCGCTGCGCCATTCGCGCTCGTAGGGATCGTGGAAATTGCGGTACAGGCCGAAGCGCACGAACTCGTCATCGAAGCGCAGCGAGTTGTAGCCCAGTGTGCAGGTCTTCTGCCGCGCCATTTCCTCATGGATCCGCGCGAACGCGTCGGCCTCGGACAAGCCTGCGGTCAGCGCATGCTGCGGCGTGATGCCGGTGATCAGCGTCGCGATGGGCGAGGGCAGCAGATCGTCGGCAGGCCGGACGAAGAAGTCGATCGGCTCGTCGATCTCGTTGAGCTCGGCATCGGTGCGGATCGCGGCGAACTGGGCGATGCGCGTGCGGCGCGGGTCGGCGCCGAAGGTTTCCAAGTCGTAGAAGAGAAAGCTGTCGCTCACGCCGGCACATCCGCCAGCGGCGTCAGCAGCTCGCGCACCTCGGCATCGAGCGCGGCCCAGTCCAGCGTCGACAGCGATGCATGCCCCACCGTCGCGCGTTCGAGAATGCCGCGCTGGATATCGGTGCGCGTCATCGCCAGCGAGTAGGGAATGCGCATGAAGGTCACCATCGCGTAATGCGGCACGAAGCGGCCGGGGTGACGCGCCTGCAACGCCAGTTCCAGCTCACGCTGGAGCAGATAGTCCGCATCGTCGACGCGGTCGCGCATCTCCAGGTAGTTGTCGAGCGCCATGCGCTGGATCGCCGCGGCATCGGGCTTGCGTTCGGCCTCGAAGGCGGCGAACGCGGCCGCGAGATCCTCGTGCGCATCCAGCTGCCGGGCCAGCGCGACACAGTCCTCGAACGCGCAGTTCATGCCTTGGCCGTGGAACGGCACCATCGCGTGCGCGGCGTCGCCCAGCAGCACCGCACGGCCGTCGAGGTGCCAGCGGTCGAGGTACAGCGTGGCCAGCTGGCCGACCGGATTGGCCGCCCAATCGCGATCGAATTCCGGAATCAGGGCGAGCGCGGACGGAAAGTCGCGCGCGAAGAACGCGCGCGCGCTGTCGATATCGCCGAGCTGGTCGAATGCCGGACCGCCATCCGCGCCCGCGTGATGCGGCAGGAACAGGGTGACGGTGAAGGTCTTCTCGTCATTGGGCAACGCGATGCACATGTAATGCCCGCGGGGCCAGATGTGCAGCGCGTTGGGCTCGATCCGGAAACCGGCATCGGCGGTCGGCGGAATCTCGAGTTCCTTGTAGCCGTGGTCGAGGAAATCGCTGCGCTCGCCGAGGTCGCGCACACGGTGCATGGCCGCGCGCAGCGCGGAGCCCGCGCCGTCGGCGCCGACCAGTGCCTCGAACGGCACTTCGTGGGTGCTGTCGTCGCGCGGATCGCGGAACACCGCGCGGCGCGAATCGAAGTTCACCGCGTCCAGGCCGGCATCGAAATGCAGCCGCGCGCCGACGGCTTCGGCCAGATCGAGCAGCACGATGTTGAGATCGCCCCGATGCACCGACCAGATGACTTCGTCGTCGTCGCGCCCGTAGCGCTGCAGCACCGGCTCGGTGTCGCCGACGTGGACCATGCGGCCGCGCATCATGATCGCGTGGTGCATCACCGCGTCATCCGCATCGGCGGCACGCAACGCATGCCGGCCCCGTTCGGCCAGCGCCAGATTGATCGAACGGCCGCCACCGTAGCCCTGCACGCGCGGATCGCCGCGCTTCTCGTACAGATCCACGTCCCAGCCGCGGCGCCGCAGCAGGATGCCGAGCAGCGCGCCCGCCAGGCCCGCGCCGATGATCGTCAGATGGCGTGCGGGTGCGGTCACGCGTCGCGCCAGCGCGCCACGGTGCGCACGAAACGCAGCACGTCGGCGTGGGTGTTGTAGAGCGGCGCGGGCGAGATGCGGATCACGTCGGGCTCGCGCCAGTCGCCGAGTACGCCGTTGTCGGACAGGTATTCGAACAGCGCGCGGCCCTGCTCGCGTCCGCCGCGCACGCGCAGCGACAGCTGGGCACCGCGACGCGCGGCGTCACGCGGCGTGGCGATGTCGAGCACGTCGTCGAGCTGGCTGCGGATCAGCGTTTCCAGATAACCGGTCAGCGTTTCCGACTTCGCGCGCAGGGCCGGCATCCCGGCCTCGGTGAACAGGTCCAGCGAAGCGCGCAGCGGCGCGAGGCCCAGGATCGGTGGATTGCTGAGCTGCCAGCCCTCGGCGCCCGGCGTGGGCTGGAAGTCGGGTCCCATGCGGAACCGCGTCGCCGCGTCGTGGCCCCACCAGCCGGCGAAGCGCGGTCGGTCGGTCTGCGCATGTCGCGCGTGCACGAATGCACCAGCCACCGCGCCCGGACCGCTGTTGAGGTACTTGTAGTGGCACCACACGGCGAAGTCGGCATCGTTGTCGTGCAGCTGCAGCGGCAGATTGCCGGCCGCGTGCGCGAGATCGAACCCGACGACCGCGCCGGCGGCATGCCCGAGGCGCACGATCTCCGCGAGATCGAAGGCCTCGCCGGTGCGGTACTGCACACCCGGCCACAGCACCAGCGCGACGCGGTGGCCGTGTTCTGCGATCGCGGCGGCGATCGCGTCCATGCCGAACAGGCCGTCGGCACCGGGCTGCACTTCGATCAGGTCGGTCGCCGGGTCGAAGCCGTGGAAGCGCACCTGCGATTCGAGCGCGTAGCGATCGGACGGAAACGCGCCGGCCTCCATCAGGATGGCCGGACGCTCGGCGGTCGGGCGATAGAAGCCGACCATCAGGAAATGCAGGTTCGCGGTCAGCGAGTTCATCGCGACGACTTCCTCGGGCTGCGCGCCGACGATCTCGGCCAGCTGCGCGCCGACCAGACCGTGATACGTCATCCACTGCGAATTGCCGCGGAAATGGCCTTCGACCGCTTCCATCGCCCACTTGTCGAGGACGTCCTCGACCTGCGCGCGCGCGCCGCGTGGCTGCAGGCCGAGCGAGTTGCCGACGAAGTACGCCTGTTCCACGTCGCCGAAACGCGGCAGATGGAACTGGGCGCGGAAGCGCTGCAGCGGATCGGCGGCATCGGCGGAGGCGGCGTAGTCGTCGGAAAACAGGGTGTGCGGATCGGTCATGGACTTCGTTCGGTCGAAGGTCGCGTGGATGCGCGACGCAAGAAAAGGAAAGTGCGGGGCGCGATCACGCGAAGCGGCCGGGCGACAGCCCCAGCCATTCGAGCGCGGTGCCGTGATACAGGCGCGCCCGGGACGCATCATCGAGCGGGATTTCTTCGATGCCGGCGCCCGGCACCTGTTCGCCGAGCGGGAACGGGTAGTCGGTGCCGAGCATCACCCGGTCCGCGCCGCAGGTATCGAGCAGATACTGCAGCGCCCGCGGATCGGCCACCCAGGAATCGAAGTACAGCTGCTTGAGGTAGCCGCGCGGATTGTGCGGATTGTCGGTGGCGACGAGATCGGGCCGCATGTTGAAGCCGTGTTCGATGCGGCCGATCGTGTACGGGAAACTGCCGCCGCCGTGCGCCATGCAGATCTTGAGTTTGGGCAGCCGCTGCAGCACGCCGCCGAAGACCAGGCAACATGCCGCGCGCGACTGTTCGGCCGGCATGCCCACCAGCCACGGCAGCCAGTATTTGGGCATCGACTCGCTGCCCATCATGTCCCAGGGATGCACGAGCACCGCCGCGCCCAGATCGGCCGCGGCTTCGAAGAACGGGAAGAGCTCCGGCGCGTCGAGATTCCAGTCGCCGATATGGCTGCCGATCTGCACGCCCTGCAGGCCGAGCTGATCGACGCAGCGCTCGAGCTCCTGGATCGCCAGTCGCGGCGACTGCATCGGCACCGTGCCGATGCCGGCGTAATGGCGCGGATGCGCCGCGACGGTGGCGGCCATGTGGTCGTTGAGCGACTGGTGCAGTTCCAGCGCATGCGCAGGCTTGGCCCAGTAACTGAACATCACCGGCACCGTGCTGATCACCTGCACCTGCACGCCGAAGCGCGCGTAGTCGTCGATGCGCTCGCGCGCATCCCAGGTCTTGGACCAGATCTCGCGGAAGAAACGCCCGTCCTTGTAGATGCGGTGGCGGCCGTCGTCGGTGTGGTGGATCACCGGAAACCGCGGCTCGCCGTACTTCGATGCCAGATCGGGCCAGTCGCGCGGCAGATAGTGGGCGTGGATGTCAATCTTCAGCATGGCCGTCATCCTAGACGACCGGCCTGCGACGATCACGCCGCAGGCGCACAGCGGGTTCAGGGGGCGTCGTTCTCGCCCGCGCGGCGTTCCTGTCGCAGCTGTTCGATCGTCGGCGGCTGGGGACGCGGCTGCTGGCCCATCGATTCCGCCATTTCGCCGACTCTGGCCTGCGATTGCGCGAGCGACGGCACGCCCATGCGCGCACGTTCGGCGTCGTCGATCGCGCCATCGGCGACCGGATACAGGAACAGGCCATCGTCGCTGCCATGGAACTGGGTGCCGTACCACTGCGGCTGCAGTTGCGTGGTCATGATGCGATCCCAGGACGCGGCAGCCAGCCACCGGTAGCGCATGTCGTCGGGCGCCAAAGTCGATGCCAGCGTCGAAAGCGCGTGGGCGATGCGGATGTCGTCCAGACCGTTGCCGTGCTGGAAGACCATGGCCGCGTGGTAGTGGTCGGCTGCGGTGCGCATCGCCCCCTCACGCATCAGCGCGCGTACGCGTACGCGACGTGCGGCATCCTCGCGGTACACCACCGACCAGTCAATGTCCGCTGCATCTTTGCGTGCCTCCTGGTCCGCTCGATACAGCGCTGCGAGGTCGGGGTTGTCTACTGTCTGCGCATGCAGCGGCGCCATCATGCCGAGCAAACAGGTCAGCAGCACAAACAGCAGGGGGCGACGCATGCGCGGTCTCCAGTCCATGGAAATCGGGTTTCAAGTGATGTCAGCCAGCGTGTCCGGATCTGGATCGTAGCGGGCGGGGCGGGGGTTCAGATGGCCGCAGGCGTCGCAGGTGCGATGTTCGATGGAGCCGTAGAAGCGGTCGAACACGGGCGGGAAATCCTGCTCGATGTCGTGCAGGTGGAAGTACTGCTCGAACAGCTTGTGGTTGCAGCGTTCGCAGAACCACAGCAGCCCGTCCTGCTCGTGCGGCAGACGTTTGCGCTCGATGACCAGGCCGATCGAATCCGGCCCGCGCTGCGGCGAGTGCGGCACCTTCGGCGGCAGCAGGAAGGTTTCGCCGGCGCGGATCGGGATGTCGCGGACGCGGCCGTCCTCCTGGATGCGCAGCACCATCTCGCCCTCGAGCTGGTGGAACCACTCGGGGCCTTCTTCCCAGTGGTAATCGGTGCGCGCGTTCGGCCCGCCGACGACCATGACGATGAAGTCGCCGTCGTAGATGCACTTGTTGCCGACCGGCGGCTTGAGCAGATGGCGGTGTTCATCGATCCACGTCTGGAAGTTCAGCGGTCCGGGGATCATCGGTTCACTCCTTCGGCTCGGCGACGCATTTGAGTTCAATCGCGATCGGCGTCGGCAACGCATCGATGCCCAGCGTCGTGCGGCAGGGTGCGGTGGCGGGATCGGGGAAATACTCGGCCCAGACCGCGTTGTAGGCGGCGAAATCGCCGGCCATGTCGGTGAGGTAGACGGTCACGTCGACGAGGTCGTCCCAGCGTGCACCGCTGGCGTCGAGCACGGCGCGCACGTTGGCGAACACCGCGCGGGTCTGCGCGGCGATGTCGTGGCGGATGACGCGGCCGTCGGCATCGAGCACGTTGCCCGGCACGGAATCCGTGGCCGGATCGCGCGGTCCGATGCCCGACAGGAACAGCAGGCCGCCCGCGCGACGCGCATGCGGGTAGCGGCCGACGGGCCGCGGCGCCGCACTGGCCTGGACGGCCTCAGCCATCACGCCGGCCCTGGGCGGCGACGCGTGCGATGTCGGCGACGGCGGCCTCGTAGGCGGGGCCGATGTCGTCGTGCGAGGTCACGTCCATGCCGAGCTCGCGCACGCGGCCATCGCCGAGCGCGTACACCCAGCCGTGCACCGCGAGCTTCTGTCCACGCGCCCAGGCATCGCGGACCACAGTGGTCTGGCAGATGTTGAGCGCCTGCTCGACCGCGTTGAGTTCGCACAGCCGCGCGTGGCGCAGGCTGGTGTCCTCGACCGTGGACAGCAGCGCGCCGTGCTTGTGGTTGACGTCGGCGACGTGGCGCAGCCAGTTGTCGGCCAGACCGACGCGCGCGCCGGTCATCGCCGCGTGCACGCCGCCGCAGCCGTAATGGCCGACCAGCAGGATGTGTTCGACCTTGAGCACATCGACGGCGAACTGGATCACCGACAACGCGTTGAGATCGCCGTGCGAGAGCACGTTGGCGATGTTGCGGTGGACGAAGACCTCGCCGGGGTCGAGCCCGAGGATCTGGTTCGCCGGCACGCGCGAGTCGGAGCAGCCGATCCACAGATAGCGCGGGATCTGCTGGTTCTCCAGACGGTGGAAGAAATCCGGGTCCTCGCGCACGGCGCGCTCGGCCCAGTCCCGGTTGTTCTGCAGAAGATTGTCGAGTTCGCCCATGTTGCGATTATCCCAGAGACAGGCCGACGTTCTTCGGCTCGGTGAAGAAACGCATCGCTTCCATGCCGCCCTCGCGCCCGAGACCGGACGCGCCGGTGCCGCCGAAGGGCGTGCGCAGATCGCGCATCAGCCAGGTGTTGATCCAGACCATGCCCACGTGCAGCGCCGCGGCGAGGCGGTGCGCGCGGGTCAGGTCGCGTGTCCAGATGACGGCCGACAGGCCGTAGTCGCCGGCGTTCGCGAGCGCGAGTGCGTGCGCATCGTCGTCGAAGGGCTGCAGCGTGACCACCGGCCCGAAGATTTCCTCGCGGTTGGTCGCGCAATCCGGGCCGAGACCGTCGATGACGGTCGGTGCGATGAACCAGCCGGGCCGCTCCAGCGCATGGCCGCCGCACAGCACGTGGCCGCCCTCATCGCGGGCACGGGTGATCGCGGCGAGCACCTTGTCGTGGTGCGCCTGCGACACCAGCGGGCCCATGCGCGCGTCGGGATCCATCGGATCGCCGACCTGCAGCGCAAGCACTTCGGCGACGAAGCGCTCGCGAAAATTCGCGTAGATGCTGCGTTCGACGAGAATGCGCGAGCCGCACAGGCAGATCTGCCCGGCGTTCTGGAACGCCGAGCGCACCAGCGTGGCGAGTTGTGATTCCCAGTCGCTGTCGGCGAACACCAGCGTCGCGTTCTTGCCGCCGAGTTCCAGCGAAGCCTTCTTCAGCTGCGCACCGGTGCGTGCGCCGATCCGGCGGCCCACGGCGGTGCTGCCGGTGAACGACACCGCGCGCACGCGCGGATCGTCGATCAGTGCATCGCCGACATCGGCGCCGACGCCGTGCACGACGTTGAGCACGCCCGGCGGCAGACCGATCTCGCCCGACAGCGTCGCCAGCAGCGACGCGCTCGCCGGCGTGATCTCCGAAGGTTTCGCGACGACCGTATTGCCGGCCGCGAGCGCGGGCGCGATCTTCCAGGTGAACAGGTAGAGCGGCAGATTCCACGGCGAGATCGCCGCGACCACGCCCAGCGGCGCACGCAGCGTGTAGTTCAGGCCGGCTTCGCCGTGATGCGATTCGCTGGCGAACTGCGTGGCCGCATGCGCGAAGAAGCGCAGGTTGGAGACCGCGCGTGGTATCTCGGCATCGCGGGCGAGGGCGAAGGGCTTGCCGCCATCGCGGGCCTCGGCGTGGGCGAAGTCGTCGATCCGGGCTTCGAGCGCCGCGGCGAGCGTTTCGAGCCAGGCCGAGCGCGCGCTGTTCGGCAGCGCGGCCCATGCGGGCGCGGCGCGGGCGGCGGCGGTGATCGCGGTGTCCATATCGGCGGCATCACCGGCGGCGACTTCGGCGTAGATACGGCCGGTCGCCGGCTCGTGCACCGGCAGCCAGTGGTCCCGGCCGGGTGCGCGCGCAGCGCCATCGATCCAGTGCGTCAGCCGTTGCATGTCGCCAGCTTACCCGAGGCGTCAAGGCCGCTCAGGTCTGGCAGCCCTTGCACCAGTACAGGCGGCGCCCGGCCAGACGTTCCTCGACGATGCGGCCGTCACCGCGCGGGCAGGGATCGCCCTTGCGCTCGAAGACCTCGAAGCCGAATTGCGCGCGGGTCTTCGCGAGGTAGTCCTTGCCCGGCGGCAGCGCATCGTCGTGCTTGGCGCGATACGCGCGCCGCGGCACGTCGAGCAGCGCGTTGGCGAGGCGGCGCCGCTCGCCGGTCGTGAGGTCCTGCAGCAGACGGTACGGCGCGAGCTTCGCCTTGAAGAGCACCTCAGAGCGCAGGTAGTTGCCCATGCCGGCCGCGAACGCCTTATCGAGCAGCAGCATGGCCAGCGTGCGCCGGGCGAAACGGGGTGTGCGCATGTGCGCGAGCAACGCCTTCGCGTCGACCGCGGGATCGAGGACGTCCGGACCGAGCTTCGACAGATAGGGCTGCGCGCCGAGCTCGTCGGTGCGCCACAGCGAGATCGACGGCGCGGCGTACAGCGCGGCGACCCCACGCACGGTGGCCAGCACCAGCCGTGGCGGCGCGCCGTCGGGCAGGGACTCGAGGTCTTCGACGAATCGCCAGAAGCCGAACAGGTGGCTGTGTGTGTACAGCGTCCAGCCGTCATCAACGGCGGTCAGCAACGCCTTGCCGCGTGCCTCCACCGCGAGCACGCGCTGGCCTTCGAGCAGGCTACGCCGGCGCTGCAGCGCGGGATCGATGAAGCGCACATGGGTCAGCGTCTCGTCGACGAGCAGGGTCGACAGGCGATCGGCGAGTGCGTGGGTTTCGGGACCTTCCGGCATGGCCGCATCGAAGCAACGGACGCGTCGCGGCGTCGTGACATTCGCGAAGCGCGTGCGCCGATCAGATCGACGCCATTCGCCCGCCGTCGACCGGCAGGCTCACGCCGGTGACGTAGGCCGCCGCCGGCGCACACAGGAACGCGATGACCCCGGCGGTCTCCGAGGCTTCCGCGAAGCGGCCGGCGGGCACGCTGGCGCGCATCGCCGCCAGCACGGCTGCTTCGTCCTGGCCGGTGCGACGGATGCGATCCGCGACCACCTGGTCGATGCGGCCGGTGCGGGTGTAGCCGGGCAGCACGTTGTTGACCGTGATGCCGTCGGGCGCGAGTTCGCGCGACAGCGTCTTGGCCCAGCTGGCGACCGCGCCGCGCACGGTGTTCGACACGCCCAGGCCGGCGATGGGTTCGCGCACCGAGGTCGAGACCACATTGACGATGCGGCCCCACTTCGCGGCGCGCATCGCGGGCAGCACGGCCTGCACCAGTACCTGGCCGCCGATCAGATGACGGCGGAACGCGGCCTCGAATGCGTCGAGCGGCGCTTCGTGCGCGGTGCCGCCGGCGGGACCGCCGGTGTTGTTGACCAGGATCTGCATCGGGTGCGCGGCGACGTGCGCGGCGATGGCGGCCTGCAGGGCAGCAGAGTCGTCCATGTCGACGGCGAGCGCGTGATGCGTCTGGCTCTGCGCCGTAGGCAACGCGTCGACCACGGCCTGTAGCGCATCCGCGCGGCGCGCGAGCACGGTCACATGTGCGCCGAGCTGGGCCAGTTCGTGCGCGGTGGCGCGGCCGATGCCTTCGGAGGCGCCGCAGACGAGGGCGTGGCGGCCGGTGAGATCGAGGTCCATATCAGGCTCCGGTGCGGAATCAGGATGCGATCGCGCGCATCATCGCGGCGATCTCGCGGGCGTTCGTGTCACCGCCGGACAGCGCATCGGCGACCGCGCTGCGGTTGGCGGCCGGATGGTTCTGGCTGAGCTTGTGCTTGATCTCGACCACGTCGACGTGGAAGCGGAAACCCACGATGCCGCGCAGCTGCCGGCGCTGACGATCGTCATCTGGCTCGAAGCGCCAGTCGCCGCCGACGCGGGCCTCGAAGACATCGCTGGTGCGCGCGACCAGATCGGCCAGTGCGGCCTCGTCGTCGAAACGTTCGAGCCGGCCGCGCAGATGCGCGGTGGCGTAGTTCCAGGTCGGCACGCGCGCGGCTTCGATCTTGTCCGGATACCAGCCCGGCGACACGTAGGCGTGCGGACCGTGGACGATCATCAGCGCCGGACCGTCGTGCGACGCCTGTGGATTCGGTCGCGCCCAATGGCCTTCGACGTGCAGCGTGTCGCCGTCGCGGCGGTAGAGCACCGGCAGCTGGCTGGCGAGCGGCACGCTGTCGGCACCGGTCGTCAGCAGCGTGACGAAGGCGTCGCGCGCGAACAATGCATCCAGCGCCTGCAGGTCATCGACAGCGAAAGCGCGGGGCGTGTACATAGTCTGCCGCGTGTCCGGTGTGCAGGCTCAGGCGCGCTTGCCGAGCGATTGCACCATCCGATCGCGCAGCTGTGCATCGTCGTCGGCCTGCGGCGGCGCGATCTCGTCGAGCGCGAATCCGCGCTCGAGCGCGTCCTCGGGGTCGAGCCCGTCCCATTCGACGAATTCCGCATCGAGCAGCATGCTGCGCGCGGTGTCCTCGCTGTCGTAGACGAGCGTATTGCCGTCGCTGTCGAGCACTTCGGCGACACCGGCCTCACGCACGCGCAGGCGCGCCCAGATCACGGTGCGGGCGATTGACGCGAGCCACCACCGGTCCTGGGACGTGGAGTCGTGGGTCATGGCAGGAAGCTCCGGGTCAGGGGGCGATCGACCACAGCCACAGCACGGCCGAAGCCGCGAGTGCGCCGAGGATCACCATCAACGAGATGCGGGCCGGCGTCGCCAGCCCGGTGAACTGCCGGTCCGGCACTTCGCGATAGGCACCCGCGAGCAGCCAGCGCAGCGCCGCGGGTTGCACGAACGCGTTCTCACCGAAGCGGCCGCGGACCTGCGGATGGCGGTCGCGCAGATGCACCAGCGACAACGGCCAGAAGATCACGAACGCGGTAAATCCGCCGATCGCGACGCCGAAGAAACACAGGGCGAGGAAGAGGGTCACGGGAGCACCGCGCCTCAGTACTCCGCCTGACCCGGCGCGCGCGGATACGGGATCGCGTCGCGGATGTTCGACAGGCCGCAGATGTAGACGATCAGGCGCTCGAAGCCGAGACCGAAACCGGCGTGCGGCACGGTGCCGTAACGGCGGAAATCGCGGTACCAGCCGTAGTGCTCGCGATCGAGGCCGAACTGGTCCATGCGCGCATCGAGCACGTCGAGACGTTCCTCGCGCTGCGCGCCGCCGATGATCTCGCCGATGCCCGGCGCCAGCACATCCATCGCCGCGACGGTCTTGCCGTCGTCGTTGAGGCGCATGTAGAACGCCTTGATGTGCTCGGGGTAGTTGGTCACCACGACCGGGCGACCGACGTGCTGCTCGGTCAGCCAGCGCTCGTGCTCGGTTTGCAGGTCCAGGCCCCATTCGACCGGGAACTCGAACTTGTGACCGGACTTGCGCAGCAGCTCGACCGCGTCGGTGTATTCGATGCGCTCGAACGGCGCATTGACGAACGCTTCCAGGCGCGTGATCGCGTCCTTCTGCACGCGCTCGGCAATGAAGGCCATGTCGTCGGCGCGCTCGTCGAGCACCGCGCGGAACAGGTACTTGAGGAATTCCTCGGAGATGCGCGCGTTCTCGGCGAGATCGGCGAATGCGATCTCCGGCTCGATCATCCAGAACTCGGCCAGGTGGCGCGTGGTGTGGCTGTTCTCGGCGCGGAAGGTCGGCCCGAAGGTGTAGACCTTGCTCATCGCGAGGCAGTAGGCCTCGACGTTGAGCTGGCCGGACACGGTCAGGAACGCTTCCTTGCCGAAGAAGTCGCGGCTGAAGTCGACCTTGCCCTCGCGCATCGGCAGGTTGGCCAGGTCGAGTGTCGAGATGCGGAACATCTGGCCCGCGCCTTCGGCGTCGGACGTGGTCACGATCGGCGTGTTGATCCAGTAGTAGCCGTTCTCGTGGAAATAGCGGTGCGCCGCCTGCGCCAGGCAGTGACGGATACGCGTGACCGCGCCGAACAGGTTGGTGCGCGGGCGCAGATGCGCGACCTCGCGCAGGAACTCCAGCGAATGCGCCTTAGGCTGGATCGGATAGGTTTCCGGATCCTCGACCCAACCGACGACTTCCAGCGACTGCGCCTGGATCTCGAAGCTCTGGCCCTGGCCTTGCGACTTCACCAGCGTACCGGTGGCGATGACCGAGCAACCCGCGGTCAGGCGCTTGATTTCGGATTCGTAATTGCCCAGCGCGTCCGGCGCGACGACCTGAATCGGCGCGAAGCACGAACCGTCGCTGACGTTGACGAAGCTCAGCCCGGCCTTCGAATCACGGCGGGTACGGACCCAGCCACGGACGGTGACTTCTCCGCCTTCTGGAATGTGCCCGGCAAGGGCCTGTTGGACGCTGATCGTGGTCATGCCTTGAATCCTGGTAATCCGGTCCGATAACACGCGGCAGCACAGTCTACCGGAGCCGGCCTGCGCGCCGGCGCCTCCGGGCGCCAGCGGGCGTTCGGGTCCACGGGAGTACAATCACGTCATGGCCATCGCACTCGCCCCCGCCGCCCTCGAACGCGCCCGCCGCTTCCTTGCGGCCAGCCCCGACGCCCTCGGTCTGCGCTTCGGCGTCACCAAGACCGGTTGTTCGGGCTGGGGTTACGTCGTCGACATCGCCCGCGAGGAACAGCCGGGCGATGCGATCAGCGAGCACGAAGGCGTGCGCATCTACGTCGATGCGCAGAGTCAGCCGATCGTCGACGGCACCGAGATCGACTTCGCGCAGAAGGGTCTGAACCAGGAATTCGTGTTCCGCAACCCGAACGCGGCTGCCGCTTGTGGATGTGGCGAAAGTTTCACGACGGATCCGACGAAGTAATCGGGTACTGCTGAGGCGGGTGCGCGTCCGCTTTGCTTACTTTGGGGTGATACGGGCTGCCTGCTTCGCTGTGGCGGAGTAGGGCGGTCTCGCGTTGATATCGGGCACGCATTTTTTTTCCGTTTCGAAGCGGTGGACGGATCGCGTGCGTCTACCGGCTGCCCTCACCCCAACCCCTCTCCCGGGGGAGAGGGGCTCGGATCTGTGTGGCGTTTCGGACGCGACGATTTCTGGGCGTGCAGACGCGAAGTACGGCATCTGTATGCGTACTCCGACGAGTGGCGAGAAACTTGCGCAGGTGCGCTGGTCCGGCAGGCGAACCGTCTCGAGCCCCTCACCCTCCGGAAGCGGGGTTGGGGTGAGGGTCGACGATCGCACCGGTACAGAATCGCGCGACGCACATCCCCGGAAAGACCCAAGCTTTACCGCGTCCGCCGGAACTCGCTCCGCAGCACGAAGCCCGTCGCCAGCAGTCCCAGCAACGCCATGCCGAACCAGGTCAGCGCATAGCTCAAGTGGTTGTTGCGGAACTGCACCATCGTCAGGCCCGGCACCGGCCAGTTGCCGGTGTCGATGCGGTCCTGGGCGTCGATGAAGAACGGGGCGACCACGCCGTCGACGTTCCGTGCGGCCGAGAACTCGGCAGGCGCGCGGGTATACCAGCGGTCTTCGTCCGGCACATTCGCGCGCAGGAATACGCCGTGCTGCTCGGGCATGCGCAGCAGGCCGGTGACGGTGACCGTCTTGGATTCTTCGTGTCGGGCGCGGGTCTCGCGGGCACGATGGGCGTTGTCGACGTAGCCGCGGTTGACCCAGACGGTGCCGTCGCCGGTGACCAGCGGGGTCATGATCCAGTAGCCGGGGCCGCGTTCGGTCGTCGCGTATACCGCGACTTCCTGCGTGTGCAGCAGACGGCCGGTGGCGGTGACGCGGCGGTACTCGTCCTCGGCGGGATCGAGCGCGGACCGGAACGACGACGCCGGCACAGGCGCCGGCGTCGCGTGCACGCGTGCATCGACGCGTGCGATCAGATCGCGCTTCCATTGCAGGCGTTCCACCTGCCACACACCGAGGGCGATGAAGCCCACGGTGGCGGCGATCAGGAAGACCAGCAGCGCCCAGCGGATGACCGGACGTGCGGCGGCGCGGGGGGCTTCGCTCACGATAGGGCGCGCGTCAGGGGGCGACGCGCATCTGCTCGGGCGACATCGGCATCATGTTGGCGTCGAGGTGGTGCATGACCCACAGCGATCCCACCAGCGCGATGACGATGATGATGCCGGTGAACAGCAGCGACATCAGGATCCAGCCGCCTTCCGATTTCCGGTTCATGTGCAGGAAGTAGACCATGTGCACGACGATCTGGATGGCGCCGAAGAGCATGATCAGCGCGACGGTCCAGACGCGGCTTTCCAGCACCTCGCCCATGACCAGCCAGAACGGGATCACGGTGAGGATGACCGACAGCACGAAGCCGATCACGTAGTCGCGCATGCTGCCGTGGCCGTGCGCGTCGTGCGCCGACTCGTGGGCGGCGTGATGGTTGGTTTCGGTGCTCATCCCACGACTCCCATCAGGTACACATACGAGAACACGCCGATCCAGATCACGTCGAGGAAGTGCCAGAACATCGACAGGCACATCAGGCGACGGTTGTTGGCTGCATTGAGGCCGTGCTTCTTCAGCTGGAACACCAGCGTCACCAGCCAGATCAGGCCGAAGGTCACGTGCAGTCCGTGCGTGCCGACCAGGGTGAAGAACGACGACAGGAACGCGCTGCGCTGCGGCGTCGCCCCCAGGTGCGCCAGGTGGTGGAACTCGTAGAGCTCGATGCACAGGAACGCCAGGCCGAACAGGCCCGTGACGAGCAGCCAGATGATCGTGCCGCGTACGTTCTGCTTGTACGAGTTCAGCATCGCGAACCCGTAGGTGATCGACGAGAACAGCAGCATGAACGTCGCGACCAGGATCAGCTTCAGGTCGAACAGGTCTGCCGGCGACGGGCCGGCCGCGTAGTTGCGGCCGAGCACGGCGTGGACGGCGAACAGGATCGCGAAGATGAGGCAGTCGCTCATCAGGTACATCCAGAAACCGAGATTGGTGCCGGTTTCCGGATGGTGCTCGTGCCCGTCGTCGTGGGCGTGCGGATCCTCGATCACGTGGTAGACGCGTTCGGTGGTCCCGCTCTCGGTTTGAATCGTGTGTGCCATGTTCAGAGCGCCTGCTGCGCGAGTTCGCGCGTCCGTTGGTCCTCGGTGTCCGTCACTTCCTGGGCCGGGATGTAGAACTCGCGGTCGTAGTTGAAGGTGTGCCAGATCGCCGCGACGATCAGACCCACGAACGACACGCCGGCCAGCCACCAGATGTGCCACACCAGACCGAAGGCCAGGACCACGCTGATCGCCGACAGCACCACGCCCGCACCCGTGTTCTTGGGCATGTGGATCGGCACGAAGCCGGTCGTCGGACGCTTGTAGCCGTGCTTCTTCATGTCATTCCACGCATCGATCTCGTGGATGACCGGGGTGAACGCGAAGTTGTAGCTCGGCGGCGGCGACGAGGTCGCCCATTCCAGCGTGCGGCCGTTCCACGGATCGCCCGTGGTGTCGGCCAGCTTCTTGCGGTTCTTCACCGCGACCGCGATCGACATCAGGAAGGCCAGGATGCCGATGCCCACCAGCGCAGCACCCACGGCCGCGATGATGAAGAACAGCGACAGCGAGGTGTCCTCGAACTGGCTCAGACGGCGCGTGATGCCCATCAGGCCCATGATGTAGAGGGGGGTGAACGCGAGCCAGAAACCGACCAGCCAGCACCAGAACGAGACCTTGCCCCAGAACTCGTCGAGCTTGAAGCCGAAGGCCTTCGGGAACCAGTACACCATGCCGGCGAACAGGCCGAAGACCACGCCGCCGATGATGACGTTGTGGAAGTGCGCGACCAGGAACAGGCTGTTGTGCAGCACGAAGTCTGCCGGCGGCACCGCCAGCAGCACGCCGGTCATGCCACCGATGACGAAGGTGAACATGAAACCGACCGTCCACAGCATCGGCACGTCGAAGCGGATGCGGCCCTTGTACATGGTGAAGAGCCAATTGAAGATCTTCGCGCCCGTCGGGATCGAGATGATCATCGTCGTGATGCCGAAGAACGCATTGACGCTCGCGCCCGAGCCCATAGTGAAGAAGTGGTGCAGCCACACCAGGTACGACAGGATCGTGATCACCGCGGTCGCGTAGACCATCGACGTGTAGCCGAACAGGCGCTTGCCGCAGTACGTCGCGACGACCTCGGAGAAGATGCCGAAGGCCGGCAGGATCAGGATATAGACTTCCGGGTGACCCCAGATCCAGATCAGGTTCACGTACATCATCGGATTGCCGCCGAGATCGTTCGTGAAGAAATTCGTGCCGACGTAGCGGTCCATCGTCAGCAGCGCCAGCGTCGCCGTCAGGATCGGGAACGAGGCAACGATCAGGATGTTGGTGCAGAGCGAGGTCCAGGTGAAGATCGGCATGCGCATCAGCTTCATGCCCGGCGCGCGCATCTTGACGATGGTCACGATCAGGTTGATGCCTGACAGCGTGGTACCCACGCCCGCCACCTGTAGACCCCACAGGTAGTAGTCCATGCCTGTGCCCGGACTGTAATCGGCGCCCGACAACGGCGGATACGCCAGCCATCCGGTGCGCGCGAACTCGCCGACGAACAGCGAGATCATGATCAGCACCGCGCCCGCGGTGGTCATCCAGAAGCTGAAGTTGTTGAGGAACGGGAACGAGACGTCACGCGCGCCGATCTGCAGCGGCACCACGTAGTTCATCAGGCCCGTCACCAGCGGCATGGCCACGAAGAAGATCATGATCACGCCGTGCGCGGTGAAGATCTGATCGTAGTGGTGCGGTGGCAGGAAGCCCTCGCTGCCGCTCGCCGCCATCGCCTGGTGCGCGCGCATCAGCACCGCATCAGAGAAGCCGCGCAGCAGCATCACGATTGCGAGAATGCAATACATGATGCCGATCTTCTTGTGGTCGATGCTGGTGAACCATTCCTTCCACAGGTACCCCCACAGGCGGTACTTGGTCAGCAGGAAGAGCAGGGCGATACCGCCCAGCACGACGCCGACGAAGGTGACGCCCACGACGGGGTCATGGAGAAACGGCAGTGCATCGAGCGAAAGTCGCCCGATCCACGGTGAGTTGATCTGGTCCTGGGGTGCGGACATGGGGTTCCTGCCTGGTACTTGATTGCTTGTGTGCGGTGCGGACGATCAGCGGCCGGTCCGGCCGCCGTCGTTGTCCGGCTTGCCGGGTGCGCCTTCCTGCTGCGGCGCCTGGCCCGGCGGAATCGGCTTCACGCCTTCGTCGTCGTCCTCGTTGGTCGGCGTCGGGACCGGCGTCTCTTCTTCCGGCGACACGGCGCGCGGCTGGTGGCCCTGCGGCTCGTCGCCACGTGCCTCGCGGCCCGCTTCCGGGAACGTCGCGGCAGGCGCCGCGGACGGTTCGTCGGCATGGCGGTTGTCGTAGCGCAGGCGGTCGTAGTTGGCCTGGCTGTCCACGCCACCGCCGCCGCTGCGGTCGATGTGCACCATCTCGTGCACGCACATCGAACCGGGCGCGACGCACATGTTGAGGATCGCCTCATACAGCGACGGGTCGACGTCGTTGAAATAGCGCACCGGCTCGCGTTCCGACGGACGCTCGAGCACCAGGTACTCCTCGCGGCCCAGCGCCACGCCTTCGGCGCGCGCCTTCTCCACCCATGCATCGAAACCGTCCTGGCTCAGGCCATGGAAGTTGAAGTGCATGTGCGAGAAGCCGTCGCCGCTGAAGTTGCCGGAGAAGCCCTTGTAGACGCCTTCCTTGTTGATGACGGCGTTGAGATTGGTCTGCATGCCCGGCATCGCGTAGATCTGACCCGCGAGTGCCGGCACGAAGAACGAGTTCATGATCGACGAGGACGTGAGCTTGAACTGGATCGGCGTGTTCACCGGCGCAGCCAGCTCATTGATCGTGGCGATGCCCTGTTCGGGATAGAAGAACAGCCACTTCCAGTCGATCGCGACCACTTCGACCACCAGCGGCTCGATGCCTTCGGGCATCGGCGTGTTCGCGTCGATGCGGTCGAGCGGACGATACGGATCGAGCTTGTGCGTCGCGATCCAGGTCACCGTGCCGAGCACGAGGATGATCGCCAGCGGCGCCGACCAGATCACCAGCTCCAGACGGGTGGAGTGGTGCCACTCGGGCGCGTACTCCGCGTCCTTGTTCGACTCGCGGTACTTCCAGGCGAAGAAGAACGTCAGGAAGATCACCGGCACGATGATCAGCAGCATCAGGACCGTGGACAGCACGATCAGATCGCGTTGCTGGACGGCGATATCGCCGGCCGGCGACATCACGACCCAGTCGCAGCCCGACAGCAGCATGGCTGCCAGGAGCAGCGCGGAGACTCGAAGAATGGATTTCATTGGGGGGGATCGACGACAACGGGAGAGGAAAACGACTTGACGGAGACGCTACGGCGCGGCCATTAGCGTGGGGGTGTAGCGGGGCACCGGACCTTGCTGCTGCGCACCTTGCCTGGCGGGCCCGTTTCAGGTTCACAATGCGGTGCATTATCCCCCATAACGACCGGAGAGAGCGCGCAGATGAGCGAACACGCACAGCAAGCCACCACCGGCCTCGACGACGCACCGGAATCCGACGACCTGGACATCTCGCCAGGCAAGATCGCGTTTCCCGTCGTCATGGGGCGGACGTCGGAGTTCTTCGACTTCTTCGTCTACGGCATCGCCGCGGTGCTGGTGTTTCCGTACCTGTTCTTTCCCGACAGTGATCCGGTGCAGGCGACGCTCAAATCGTTCGCGGTGTTCTCGCTGGCCTTCATCGCGCGCCCAATCGGCTCGATCATCTTCATGGCGATCGACCGCAACTTCAGTCGCGCGGCCAAGCTGATCGGCGCGCTGTTCCTGTTGTGCGGTTCCACGATGGCGATCGCGTTCCTGCCCAGCTACGCGCAGGCCGGCATGCTCGCGCCGGTGCTGCTGGCGGTGTTCCGCTTCGGCCAGGGCCTGGGCTGGGGCGGCGCCTGGGACGGCCTGCCGTCGCTGCTGTCGCTGAGCGCGCCGGCCAACCGCCGCGGTTGGTACGCGATGGTGCCGCAGCTCGGCGCCGCGCTCGGTTTCATGCTCGCCTGCGGCATGTTCTATGTGTTCACGCGCGTGCTGAGCCAGGAAGACTTCATGTCCTGGGGCTGGCGCTTCCCGTTCTTCGTCGCGCTGGCGCTCAACGTGGTCGCACTGTTCGCGCGTCTGCGTCTGGTGGTCACGCCGGAGTTCAAGCGTCTGTTCGACGAGAAGGAACTGCAGCCGCGGCGCGTGATCGAGACCATCCGCACGCATCCCCGCCAGGTGTTCGTCGGCGCGCTGATTCCGCTGGCCACCTACGCGATGTTCCACCTGGTGACGATCTTCCCGCTGAGCTGGACCACGCTCTACACCGATCACAACGCGGCCGATTTCCTCGGCAGCCTGTTCATGGGGTCGGTGGTCGGCGGGCTGGGCATCATGCTGTCGGGCATCCTCGCCGACCGCGTGGGCCGTCGTGGCCAGCTGGCGATCGCCGCCGTGCTGATCGCGATCTTCAGTTTCTTCGCCGCGCCGCTGCTGGGCAGCGACACCACCGGTGGCCGTACCACCTACGTGATCGTCGGCTTCGCGCTGCTGGGCCTGTCGCTGGGTCAGGCGAGCAACGCCATCGCCTCGCGCTTCGAGAGCATCTACCGCTACACCGGCGCTGCGGTGACGTCCGACATCGCCTGGCTGGTCGGCGCCGGCTTCGCGCCCTTGGTGGCCCTGGGCCTGTGCAGCAAGTTCGGCCTCGAGTACGTGGGTTACTACCTGCTGTCGGGCGCGGTGGTGACGCTGGCCGCGCTGGCCTTCAGCCGCACGCTCGAAACCGTGCGCTGACCGCCGCCGCTTCGCGCACACGCACGTCGCCCTGCGGGGGGCGTGCGTGATGCGGGGGCGAGGCGCTTGCATGGGGAACGGTCCTCGGCGCCGCATCGGCGGCGCGCGTCTTGATCTAGGTGTGGATCCGGCCGGTTGACGCGATCAAAGGTCTGCGCCCCGGCACGTGCATTTCACCACGTCGCGCAGGTCCGTGAGACTGCGACCGAATGTCGCAGCGCCCGCGCACCCCGTTTTCTGCACTACGAAACGGCCCTGCTTGCCCGGACGGGGCGCTTCTGTGAGAATGCCCGGCTCCCTGCGGCGTCCGTCGCCGGGAGACCCTTGCCCCACCATGCGGCGTCGCCGCGCCGGGGGGCTATCCAGGCCGCTGCGAACGCGCGGTCGATATCCGAAAGGAAACCAACATGCGTCATTATGAAGTCGTGTTCCTGGTCCATCCGGACCAGAGCGAGCAGGTGCCCGCGATGATCGAGCGCTACAAGTCGCTGATCGAAGGTGCCGAAGGCAAGATCCACCGCCTCGAGGATTGGGGCCGCCGCCAGCTGGCCTACCCGATCAACAACCTGGTCAAGGCCCACTACGTGATGTTCAACATCGAAGTCGGCCAGGCCGGTCTCGATGAGCTCGTCGAAGCGTTCCGCTTCAACGACGCCGTGCTGCGTCACCTGGTGGTGCGTCGCGACGAGGCGGACACCGAGCAGTCCCTGATCATGAAGAACAAGGACGAGAAGGGCGACAAGCCCGAGCGTGGCGAGCGTCGTCGCCGTGACGACGACGGCGATTCGGTCGGCGGCAACGATGCCGACGCTGACAAGTCCGACAACTCCGCCGAAGCCGCCTGAGGATCACGCACATGTCCAAGTTCTTCCGCCGCCGCAAGTTCTGCAAGTTCACCGCTGAAGGTGTCAAGGAGATCGATTACAAGGATCTCAACACCCTGCGCCAGAACCTCACCGAGAACGGCAAGATCGTCCCGAGCCGCATCACCGGTACGAAGTCGCGCTACCAGCGCCAGCTGGCTACGGCCGTCAAGCGCGCACGTTTCCTCGCGCTGATCCCCTACACCGACAACCACAACGTCTGATCCCGTCCGGGGTCACGCGTTTTCGTCCGATTCGGACAGCAACCGTTGCGGCGCCCCGGCGCCGCTAACGAATACGGAGCAACACCATGCAACTGATTCTTCTGCAGAAGGTCACCAACCTCGGCAACCTCGGCGACAAGGTCAACGTGAAGCCGGGCTACGGCCGCAACTTCCTGGTGCCGCAGGGCAAGGCCGTGCCGGCCACCACGAAGAGCATCGCCGAGTTCGAAGCGCGTCGCGCCGAGTACGAGGCCAAGGCCCAGTCGCAGCTCGACGAGGCGCAGCAGCGCCTGGCCAAGCTCGAAGGCGCCAGCGTCACGATCTACGCCAACGCGTCGACCGAAGGCAAGCTGTACGGCTCGGTCGGCCCGCGCGAAATCGCCGACGCGCTGACCAAGGCGGTCACGCCGGTCAACAAGTCGGAAGTCGTGCTGGGTGAAGGCGCGTTCCGCAACACCGGCGAGTTCGAGGTCGTGGTGCATCTGCACGCCGACGCCGAGACCACCGTCAAGGTTGTCATCGAAGGTGAGGTCGCCTGATCCATCGGATCGGGTCGACCTGGAACGGGCGCCGTGAGGCGCCCGTTTTCGTTTGGGCTTCCGTGCATCTGCTGACTCCGGATACGCGAGTCGGACAGCAAGCGACTCGCGGACGCTGCTCCGTTGCAGGCGGTACAGGTGGGCATCTCTCCCCGGGAGAGCGCCTGCTCTCCCGGACTTGATCCGGGATCGCACGGCGACGCGCGGCAGGCGAGGGCAGGGTTCTTCTCGCATGTGTACGCGTGTCGGGAACCCGGTTCGCAGCCCGCGAGATCGCGACACGCGAACCTGTCGCGCACGCGCCCAGCAAATCTTATCCACAGGTTGTGGGGGCGCGTATCCACAGGCGCCCGGCCTAACATCCGACAGCAGCATTCCGTTCTTCCGAAACCGACCGCCATGTCCGCACGCAACGACTTCCGCCACACCGACCGCCACGAGCGCAGCGATCCGCGCGTCGAACAGCTGCGCGTGCCGCCGCAGTCGATCGAGGCCGAACAGGCGGTGCTCGGTGGCCTGATGCTGGTGCCCGATGCGTTCGACCGCATCGCCGACCTGCTCGTGCCGGACGATTTCTATCGCCGCGATCACCAGAAGATCTACGCCGCGATCCAGGAGCTGGCGGAGAAGAGCAAGCCATTCGACGCGGTCACGCTCGGCGAATGGTTCGAATCCAACGGTCTGTCCGAACTCGTCGCCGGCGGTGCGTATCTCGGCGAGCTCGCCAGCACCACGCCATCGGCGGCCAACATCCGCGCGTATGCGGAGATCGTTCGCGACAAGGCGATCCTGCGGCAGCTGATCGAAGTGGGCACCGAGATCGTCAACGACGGTTTCCAGCCCGAGGGCCGCGACAGCAGCGAGATCCTCGCCAAGGCCGAGCAGCAGGTGTTCAAGATCGCCGAGGCCGGCGCGCAGGGGCGCACCGACTTCACCGCGATCAACAAGGCGATGGCCGACGCCTTCGACGTGCTGCAGACCCGCTACGCCAACGGCGGCGGCGTCACCGGCCTGCCGACTGGCTACACCGAATTCGACGAGATGACCGCCGGCCTGCAGCCGACCGATCTGATCATCCTCGCGGCGCGTCCGGCGATGGGCAAGACGACGTTCGCGCTGAACATCGCCGAGTACGCCGCGATCAAGACCAAGAAGGCGGTCGGCGTGTTCTCGATGGAAATGTCGGCCAGCCAGCTCGCGCTGCGCCTGATTTCCTCCAACGGACGCATCAACGCCACGCGCCTGCGCACCGGCCAGCTCGAGGACGAGGACTGGAGTCGCGTCAGCAGCGCGATCCGCATGCTCAAGGAAACCAAGATCTTCATCGACGACACGCCGGGCCTCGGCCCCGACGTGTTGCGCGCGAAGTGCCGCCGCCTCAAGCGCGAACACGATCTGGGCCTGATCGTCATCGACTACCTGCAGCTGATGTCGGTGCCGGGCAACAGCGAGAACCGCGCCACCGAGATCTCCGAGATCTCGCGTTCGCTCAAGGGACTGGCCAAGGAACTCAACGTGCCGGTGATGGCGCTGTCGCAGCTCAACCGCTCGCTGGAAACCCGCGCGGACAAGCGTCCGGTGATGGCCGACCTGCGCGAGTCGGGCGCCATCGAGCAGGACGCCGACATCATCATCTTCATCTACCGCGACGACTACTACAACAAGGAAACGTCGCCGGACAAAGGCCTGGCCGAGATCATCATCGGCAAGCAGCGTAGCGGCCCGACCGGCTCGGTGAAGCTCAAGTTCTTCGGCGAATACACGCGTTTCGACAACCTGTCGCACGACTCGATCGGCAGCTTCGAGTAGGTCCGCGGTTCACCTGCGCGTCCAGCGGACGCGTCGCGGCGAAGGCACAATAGACGGCCCCACACCCGCTGCGCTTCGCATGGCCCGCCCGATCACCGCCACCATCCACACCGACGCATTGCGCCACAACCTGGGCGCGATGCGCGCGCGGGCGCCAGGGCGGCGGCTGATGGCGATGGTCAAGGCCGATGGCTACGGACACGGTCTGGAAACCGCGGCGCGCGCGTTGCGCGAGGCGGACGCGTTCGGCGTCGCCGCGATCGAGGACGCCGCGCGCATCCGCGCTGCCGGGCTCGCACAACCGATCCTCGTGCTCTCGGGTTTCGACAATCCCGACGATCTCGACCAGCTGCGCGCCCTCGGCGCCGAGGCGATCGTGCATCACGCGGCGCAGCTCGATCTGCTCGAGCGCACCGACGGCGCGCCGATCCGCGTCTGGCTCAAGGTCGACACCGGCATGCACCGGCTCGGCTTCGCACCCGATCAGGTGCGCGCGGCGCATGCGCGACTGCGCGCGGCGCGCGGCGTCGCCGGCGACATCGTGCTGATGACGCACTTCGCCAGTTCCGACGAATTCGACGCGCATACGCCGAACGGGCTGCAGACGCCGGCGCAGATGCGTGCCTTCGTCGCGGCGACCGAAGGGCTCGACGGCCCGCGCTCGCTGGCCAACTCCGCTGCCGTGCTCGGCTGGCCCGATGCCTATGGCGACTGGATCCGTCCGGGCGGTGCGCTGTACGGCATGTCGGTCGTCGCCGGCCGCAGTGGCGCCTCGTTCGGTCTGCGGCCTGCGATGACGTTCGAGACGCGCCTGCTCGCGGTCAATCGCGTTGCCAAGGGCGAGCGCATCGGCTATTCGGCCACCTGGGAAGCCCCCGAAGACATGCCGGTCGGCGTGGCGGCAGTCGGCTACGGCGACGGCTATCCGCGGCTTGCGCCCGCCGGCACGCCGGTTCTGGTCAATGGCTGCGTGGCAAGCGTGGCGGGCCGCGTGTCGATGGATCTGATGACGATCGATCTGCGCGGCCAGCCCGACGCACGCGCCGGCGATCCGGTCGTGCTGTGGGGCGATGCCTTGCCGGTCGAGACCGTAGCCGAAGCCGCGGGTACGATTTCCTACGCGCTGACCTGCGGCATCACCCGCCGCGTGCGCTTCGTCAACGACTGACGGCCTGTCTTATGGCTGGACGTGGGTGAGACGGATCCGGCCCACGTGCACGTCCACCGTATCGGCGGCGATGTTCACCGGCACGCGCGTGTCGGTGACGAAACGCAGGCTGCCGTCGGGCATCGACACCGAGGCGTGCAGGCCGTACTGGCCGTTGGCGCGCAACTTCGCACGCGGCACGTCGATCGCGAATTCGTAGGGCCCCGGGCCGACGGTCGTCACCTGTTCGGCAAGCACCGCCTGCTGCGTGTCGGCGAGCTGGTTGTCGAGCACCTGCACGCGCAGTTGCGCACCTTCCGGCAGCAGGATCTTCTCGAAGTACATCGCCTCGCCCTGGATGCGCACGCGCTCGGTGGATTCGGTCATCGGTGCGGGTCCGGAAGCGGTCGGGGGCGGCGCGGTCTGACAGGCGGCGAGCAATGCGGAAGCGCACAGCGGCAGCGCAGCAAGGCGGAGCAGGGCACGGGACATGGTCTGGCTTCCTGGAGATGGGCGTCGCGGCCGAGCATGCGCCGGCGCAGTGGAACGGCGGGTCAACGCCCGGTCGGGCGCAGCACGACGAAGGTGCCGAAGTGATCCGACGGCCAGGTGCCGTCCGCGCCGGGCGTGTCGAGCACGACACGCGCTTCGCGGACATCGAAGCGATCGGCTTCCGCGAACACCAGATCGATCCGCGCACGGTAGTCGAAGAAATGCGGATTGAGCGTGGTCGTGCCCGCGGCATCGGCGCCAGGATGCAGCGCGCCGTAGGTGTCGACGAAGCCGTCGAGCACCGCCAGTTCCGGCGCGGTCGCCGGTGCATTGAAATCGCCGAGGACCAGCGACGGCACTGCGTCATCGCGCCGGTCGATGAAGCGGCGCGCATCCTCGAGCTGCTCGCGGCGGATCGCGCCGCCGTCGAGCGTCCAGTGCAGATGGGTGAAATAGACATCGAGCGGCTTGCCGTCGAAGCGCAGGCGCGCATGGCCGAGGCTGCGCGAATCGTCGAGCGGCTGCAGCCGCGTCCAGCCCTGTTCGATCACCGGCAGACGGGTCAGCAGCGCATTGCCGTAGCGATGCGGCTGGCCCTCGGGATCGGTCGAGACGAACTGCACCGAATAGCCGAGCGCGTCGCCCAGCGTCTGCGCCTGGTTCGGCAGGTCCGCGGTCTGCAGCACTTCCTGCAGCGCGATGACGTCGGCATCGAGCGCACGCAGTTGTTCGACGATCAGCGGCAGCCGCTTCGGCCATTCGGCCTTGTCGTGATAGATGTTGAGCGTGGCGACACGCAGCTCGGGCGCTGTGGTAGCGCGCGGCGACGTGGACGTGCAGGCAGCGAGCGAGAGGGCAAGCAGGGCGGCGAGCAGATGCGTCATGGCGTGGCGTCTCCGATGGCGGGCACGGTGTCGATGCGCAGTACGGGATAGAGGTTGTAGCGATCATCCCAGGCGCTGTGGCGGCGATAGAAGAAATCGAGGCGTGCCTCGGGGCTGGCCGCGAACGCGGCATCGTCACGGAGCTTCGCCTCGAACTCGGCGCGCAACGCCGGATCGCGCGCCAGCATCTCGCGCGCGACCTGTTCGGCCACGTAATCCTCCATGTATTCCTTGCGCTCGAAGTGCGTATTGAACCGGCCCCAGGCCACGAGCGAATCGGGCGCCTGCGGCTCCAGCAGTGCGGCCACGAGGCGGGCTTTCGGCTGCGCGATCGGCACGAACAGTGCGCCGGCGCCGATGCCGTGCTGCTCGACCGACCAGGTGCCCTGCAGATCGAGGCGCTGGTGGCCTTCGACCGACGCGGCCGCGGGCGATGCGGTCGTCGCGCGGAACACCTCGACCGCGCCTGCGGGCTGCGCTGCCGCGAGCGTGTGGAAGACGATGCCGTGCTGGCGCAGTTTCTCGCCCACCCACGCCGCATGCGCGGCCGGTACCAGATAGCCGCCGCGCGGCAGCGCGACCTCGACCGACGGCAGCAGGGTGTCGCGCATCGGCACCCGCCACAGTTGCGGCGTGGTTTCGTCGTAGCGGGTCATCAGCGCGCCCGAGACTTCGGACGGCGTGCGCGTGTACGCGTAACCCCGGAAATCGACGGTGTGGCTGGCGTCGGTCGCCTTCCATGCCAGCGGCGCAAGCGTGCCGCCGAGCGTTGCGGCGCGGGCATCGGCTTCGCGCGCGGTGCGCATCCAGCCGCGACCGTGGCGCGCGATCTGCTCGACCACAGACACGACGGTGTTGCGGGTGATGCGCACGCGCACCGGGTATGCCTTCCACGAGTGCGTTTCGACCAGCATGCCGATCCGGTTGCGCAGCAGGAAGTAGCCGGTCGAGAACCGCGGCGGCGACACGCCGTCCTCGAAACCGGATGCCGGATTGTCGTGCTCGACGAACGAGGGGTAGTAGGGCAGCGGCAGCGAGCCTTGTTCGGCGAGATCGGCCATCACCGCGTCGCGGAACGTGCGGCCGACCTCGCGCAGCGCGGCATCGCCCGCATGCACCGGCTCGACCTGGATCGAGATGTCGTGCTCGAACTGCGCACCGTTGGTGGCGTGCAGATCGACGTAGGCGATCGGATCCCAGGCCTCGACCAGCGCCAGCATCGCCTGCATCTCCGGCGCGTCGGCCTTGGCGTAGTCGCGATTGAGGTTGAGGTTCTGCGCGGTGGTGCGCCAGCCCATTTCGCGCGGGCCGCGCTGGTTGGGCCGGTTCCACGCGCCGAAGCGCTCGTGGCCGTCGACGCTGAACACCGGCACGAACACCAGCACCGCATCGTCGAGCGCGCCGGGTGCGGCGCTGCCGTCGAGCAGCTCGCGCAGCGCGAGAAAGCCCGCGTCCTTGCCGTCGATCTCACCGGCATGGATGCCGCCCTGCACCAGCACAACCGGAACGCCGGCCGCGTGTGCAGCTTCGGGATCCAGCGCGCCGCTGCGGCTCGCGACCAGCGCCTGCATCGGACGGCCTTCGGGCGAGGTGCCGAAGCGGATGCAGCGCACCGCGTCGGGATGCAGCCGCGCGAAGGTCTCGCACAGCGCGATCACCTCGTCGTAGCGGCCGGTCTCGACGAAGCCGCTGCGCTCGGCGACGGTGATGCGCGGGTCGTCCGCCGCGGCGGCGGGCAGGGCGGACAGCAGCAGGGCGAGGGCGAGCGGCAGGCGGGGCGACGGCATGGCGGAGTCCGGTCAGGCGATCCGCCATGATGCCGCCCGGCGCGCGCAGGCCCAAGTGCGTGGAGCGCGCACGCCCGGCACTTGCCGGTTCGGGACGCGCGTGCAAGCGGCTGGCGGCGGGCCGCGATCGGGTAGTCTGTGCGGCTTCCAGACAGCCGCGACGCGCCGATGACGACACCGCAGACCACCAGTGGACCGATGCCCCGCCAGATCGGTTACATCATCGGCAATGAAGCCTGCGAGCGCTTCAGCTTCTACGGCATGCGCAACATCCTGGTGCCGTTCCTGATCAGCTCGGTGCTGCTGGGCTACCTGCCGCAGGGTGCGGACCGGGATGCGGCGGCGAAGGACATCTTCCATACCTTCGTGATCGGCGTGTACTTCTTCCCGCTGCTCGGCGGCTGGCTGGCGGACCGCTTCTTCGGCAAATACCACACCATCCTGTGGTTCTCGCTGATCTACTGCGCCGGCCACGCGTGCCTGGCCGCCTTCGAGAACAACGCGACCGGGTTCTACACCGGTCTGTTCCTGATCGCGCTCGGCTCGGGCGGCATCAAGCCGCTGGTGGTCTCGTTCTGCGGCGACCAGTTCGACCAGACCAACAAGAGCAAGGCGAAGGTGGTCTTCGATGCCTTCTACTGGATCATCAACTTCGGCTCGTTCTTCGCATCGCTGCTGGCGCCGCTGTTCCTGCGCCATTACGGGCCCGCCGTCGCGTTCGGCATCCCGGGCATCCTGATGTTCATCGCGACCTTCGTGTTCTGGCTGGGCCGCAAGGACTACGTCAACGTGCCGCCGGCGCGCCGCGATCCGCACGCCTTCTTCGAAGTGGTCAAGACCGCGCTGCGCGCGCGCCACGCGGGCGAAGGCCGGCCGGGTCTGGCGGTGGCGATGGTCGGCGTGGTGTCGGCCGTGGTGATGCTGGCGCTGTGGCTGCTGTCGGCGACGGTGTCGCTGTCGTGGTGGCCGACCGACTTCGGTTTCGTCATCACGGCGTGTCTGGCGCTGGGCGTGATCATCGCGCTGGGCGGCTGGGGCGCTTCGCTGCAGCTCGAGCGTGCGCGCGGCCTGCACCCCGATGCGGCCGTCGACGGCGTGCGCGCGGTGCTGCGCATCCTGATCGTGTTCGCGCTGGTCACGCCGTTCTGGTCGCTGTTCGACCAGAAGGCCTCGACCTGGATCATCCAGGGCCGCGAGATGGTGATTCCGCACGCGTCGGCGTGGTGGCCGAGCTGGTTGATCCAGGACGCCGCGCAGATGCAGGCGCTCAACCCGCTGCTGGTGATGCTGCTGATCCCGTTCAACAACCTCGTGCTGTATCCCGCGCTGCGCAAGCTCGGGTTCGAGCCGACCGCGCTGCGGCGCATGGGCTGGGGCATCGCGATCTCCGGCATTTCGTGGATCGTCGCCGGCGGCCTGCAGCTGTGGCTCGACGGGGGCCAGGAAGTGTCGCTCGCCTGGCAGTCGCTGCCGTATCTGCTGCTGACCTTCGGTGAAGTGCTGGTGTCGGCAACTGCGCTGGAGTTCGCCTACAGCCAGGCGCCGCAGGCGATGAAGGGCGTGATCATGGCGCTGTGGTATCTCACCAGCACCTTCGGCAGCCTGTGGGTGCTGCTGACCAACGCGGGCGTACGCAACGACGCGGTGACGGCGTACATCGCGTCGACCGGCATGAGCGAGAACGCCTTTCTGATGTTCTTCTTCGCGGCCTTCGCATTCGTCGCGGCATTGGCGTTCGGACTCTACGCGCGCCGCTATCCCATGCAGGACAACTACCGCGTCGCCTGACGCGGAGGATCTTCGATGAACTTCGGACCCGTCACACTCGTCCTGATCGCCGTGACCGTGCTGGTCTCGTGGCAGGCCTTCGAGAAACCGCAGCTGCTCGGACGCCTGATCCTGTGGCCGCCGGCGATCGATCGGCACAAGCAGTACGACCGGCTGATCACGCATGGCTTCGTCCACGCCGACTGGCAACACCTGATCTTCAACATGATCACGCTGTTCTTCTTCGGCGCGGGCATCGAACGCGCGTTCGCGCCGTACATCGGGCCGGTCGGATTCCTGCTGTTCTACGTGTCGGCGATTCTGGTCGCGATCCTGCCGACGTACCTGCGTCACCGGCACGATCCGAACTACCGCAGCCTCGGCGCGTCGGGCGCGGTGTCGGCGGTGCTGTTCGCGTCGATCCTGATCAATCCCTGGCAGCTGTTGCTGGTGCTTTTCATTCCGATGCCGGCGATCATTTTCGGCATTTGCTACATCGGCTACAGCATCTGGATGGACAAGCGCGGCGGCGACAACATCAACCACAGTGCGCATCTGTGGGGCGCGGGCTACGGCATGCTGTTCACCGTGATCATGGAGCCGCGGATCATCGGCGTGTTCCTCGATCGGCTGATGTCGCCGTCGTTCTGAGTACGTGTTTCCCGGTGACCGCTCTCACCGCATCTGCATGTAACGCATGATAATTCTGGCTGCACGTCCAACCACGGAGTGCGCCTTATGGCAGTTACGCGAGCGAAAGCCACCGCCCTGCTCAACAAGACGGAAATGGGCCTCTACGACGACAGTCGTGCGAACGCCCTGCGCGATCACAGCGACGCTCGTCTGACGCAGCTGGTCTCACGTGCACGCACGGCGCGCGATCGCGCGCGTGATCTGGAAAAGCGTCAGCGCCTGGCGTCCCGCAAGACCAGCGGCAGCAAATCGGGCCGTACCGGACTGGCCAATGCACGTACGGGTGAGAAGGCCGAGTTGCTGGCCGACATCCTGTCGCGTCTCGAAACCCGTCAGCGCGACGCCGCCAAGGCCGCGAAGACCGCCGCGAAGTCCAAGCCGGCGAAGACGGCCGCGCCGAAACGCGCACCAAAGGCCGCGAAGGCCGCCGGCAAGACCACGAAGCAGGCCACGAAGTCGGTGGGCACGAAGCCTTCGAAGCCCGCGAAGAAGACGACGACTGCGAAGAAGGCGGCAACGCCTGCGTCCGCGGCGAAGGCCACGAAGAAGGCCGCCACGAAGACAGCCAGAAAGGTCTCGAGCAAGACCGCGGCAGCAGCGCCGCCGAAGGCTGCCAAGACGCCGGCTGCGAAGAAGGCCGCTGGCAAAGCGTCCGCGTCTGCGAAACCGGCGGCAGCGGCCAGGCCCGCGGATCGCACTGCGACGAAGACAGCGAAGGTCGAAGCGCCTGCAGGCAAGACCGGAAAGTCCGGCGGTCGTGGCAAGCGCGGCATCACGCCGGAACAGGCGCTCGAGAACACCCGCAAGCTGCTCGAGCAGCACGAAGCCGAGGCCAAGGCCGGCAAGCACTGGGAAACGATCGGCAACGAAGGCGCCCCGGTCGACGCGCCCGGTTACCAGTCACCGCAGGCGCGTTCGAAGGCGCTGGCGCTGCACGAGGCCGAGACCCGTCAGGCGTCGATCAACGGCAGCATCAGCACGCGCGACCGCCGCAACCAGGGCAAGCGCGACCACCGCAACGACTGATCAGTCAGGGCGCGCGTGCCTGCTCGGGCGCGCGCCCGCTGCATCTCCGGCTCAGGCCACGACGCGCAACGCGACGTCGGGGACTTCGGCGTAGGTATCCAGCAGGCGCTGCTGGATGAAATGGTCCAGCTGCTCGAATTCGCTGGACCCGGTCTGGTCGAGGCGAGTCAGTTCGTACAGCCGCTCGATGGCTTCCCGCAAATCGGTGCGTCGTGTGTCCATGTCTGCCCGTTCCCCTGTATCCCCGGGACTCAGCACGTCCCGTGCCAACCTCCCCTCGACCCCGCATGCCCGGGCATGACCGCCGACGTCACTCCGAGTGACGTCTTCGGCGCAGAACCGTGACGCGCCGCGTCATGACCGCGCGGCGTCGCCGCGGGCATCCGCGGCACACGACGTGTCAGCATGGGGTCGGAAATTTCCGAATCTGAAGTAGGACGATCATCCATGTCGAACCCACCGATCCGTCTGGATGCGGCCCGGCACCTGTTCGAGATCAGCGTCGACGGCCAGGTCGCGCATCTCGAATTCCGCGAAAAACAAGGCGTTCTGACCATCCTGCACACCATCGTGCCCGGTGCGCTCGGCGGCCGTGGATACGGGGCGGCCCTGGTCGATGCAGCGGTCGCGCATGCCGGAAGCAGAGGGCTCCAGGTAGCCTCCGAATGCTGGTATGCGACCCGTCATCTGGCCGCCGAAAAGGACCCCGGAACAGGCGGAAAAGGGGGCCACTAAGGGCCATTCCCGCATTCACCTTTTCTTTTTCAATTGCGGTATCGTGCGCGAACTGTTCAAGGCGGGATCACGGTACATCGTGACTCCGATGCGGTAGATCCAAGTTGAACGCCCGGTTCGCCGGTCGGGACGATCCGCTCCATCGCTTCGCGTTACCCCTTGCTCGACAGTCGCGGCATCCGGACCACAGCGTCGGCGGGTGCCGTGTTCCCATTAAAACTGATTCAAGGAGTAACACCATGAGCGATCGTCAGAGCGGCACCGTCAAGTGGTTCAACGATGCCAAGGGCTTCGGCTTCATCACCCCGGAAAGCGGCCAGGACCTGTTCGTCCACTTCCGTTCGATCCAGGGCACCGGCTTCAAGTCGCTGCAGGAAGGCCAGAAGGTGACCTTCAAGGTCGTCCAGGGCCAGAAGGGCCTGCAGGCCGACGAAGTGCAGGCCGTCTAAGACGCCCCGCCTTCCGCGAGACCCGGCCCCGGACGGAAACGTCCGGGGCTTTTCGTATGTGCGATGCGCAGGCGTATGCCGTCACGATAATCGCACGGCACGCCCATTAGTTTTTCGTTTCGCCACGTCATTTGGAGCGACGATGTCCGCACCGATCCGGTCCCTATATTGCCTGCCACTGCTGGCCCTGGCGCTGTCCGCGTGCCAACGCGACGTGCCGGCACCTGCGCAGTCCGCGGCTGGGGACACGCCGCCACCCGCTGAGACCGTGCAGCCGCTGGAAGAGACGACGCCCGAGTTGAAGGACGTCGTCGAGATGGACCCGAAGTTCATCGTCGGCATCAGCTATTCGCCCGAGGCCAACAAGTACCCCGGGCTCGCCGCGGAACTGCACCGCTACGCACAGGCCGCGCGCGACGAATTGATGGAAGCGGTCGGCGGCGCCGAGCTGCAGCCGGGGACGATGTACGACCTGTCGCTCAACTTCAGCACCCTGGTCGACTCGCCGGACATGTTGGCGATCGCAGCCGACGGGAGCAGCTACACCGGCGGCGCGCACGACAATCCGCTGATCGAGCGCTTCGTCTGGCTGGTGCGCGAGCAGAAGCTGCTGACCGCCGAGGTGCTGTTGTCCGGCGAAGGCGACTGGAAGGCGATCTCCGGTTATGTGCGCGAGCAGTTGCACGCAGCGTTGTCGCAACGCATCGACGCTGACGAGCTCGAACCCGAGGAGCGCAGCCGCCAGATGCGTTCGGCCGGCAAGATGATCGACGAGGGCTCAGGCCCGGACGTCGCCAACTATCAGCAGTTCGAGCCGATTCCCGGCCCCGGCGGCAAGCTGTCGGGCCTGCGGTTCGTGTTTCCGCCCTATCAGGTGGGGCCGTACTCGGACGGCGTGCAGACGGTCGATGTGCCGGCCGCGGTGCTGCTGCCGCATGTGGCGCCGGCCTACCGCGACCTGTTCGTCCAGGCCTGAGCCTTAGCTTGCGAGCGCGCCCAGCGTCGCGCCGATCTCCGCGTCTAGCCGTAGCGTCGCGAGGGCGTCGGCGCGCGTCGTACCACCGTTGAGGATCGCCAGTGGAAGGCCGGCATCGGCCGCCATCTTGGCGAAGCGGAATCCCGAATAGACCATCAGCGACGAGCCGACGACGAGCATCGCGTCGCTCGCGCCGAGCGCCGCCTGCGCATCCTGCACGCGCGCGCGCGGCACGTTCTCGCCAAAGAACACGACGTCCGGCTTCAGCATGCCGTCGCACAGCGGGCAGCGCGGCGGGACGAAGATCTTTTCCGCATCGGCCGCGATGTCGGCATCGCCGTCGGGCGCCATCGCCGCGTCGCCGGGATGCCAGTGCGGATTGTCCGCGACGAGCCGCGGCTGCAGGACGTCGCGTGGCGTGAGGTGGCCGCAGGACAGGCAGGTCACCTGGTCGAGCCGGCCGTGCAGATCGATGACGCGTCGGCTCCCCGCGCGCTGATGCAGGCCGTCCACGTTCTGGGTCAGCAGCGTCGTGACCGGCCCGCCCTGTTCGAGCGTCGCCAGGGCGCGGTGCGCGGCGTTGGGCTGTGCGACCGAGAACTTCGGCCAACCGACGAAACTGCGGGCCCAGTAGCGACGGTACACGGCCGGATCGCCGGTGAACGCCTGCCAGGTCACCGGCGCGGCGCGCTTCCAGTCGCCGTTCGCGTCCCGGTAATCGGGAATGCCCGAGCCGGTACTGATGCCCGCGCCGGTGAGCACGAACACACGCTGGAAGCCGGCGAGCCAGTCGCGCAATCGCGTGGTGGCATCGGGTGCATCGAGGACGATCGCGGACATGCGGCCATGCTACAGGCCGAGTGTGCGGCGGACGTGTGCGCCGTGGAATGCGCGCGTCCGAAGGCCGCAAACGAAACGCCCGGCGCGGGGCCGGGCGTTTCGGGTCACACGGTGCGGTGAGCGGTCAGTTCGCCGCGGCCTTCGGATCCGGTGCGAGACCCCGCTTGATCAGCAGCGGCTCGATCTGCGGCTCGTGGCCGGTGAAATCGATGAACAGCTGCTTGGCATCCTTGCTGCCGCCGCGCGAGAGCAGCGTGCTGCGGAAGCGGTCGCCATTCTCGCGGGTCAGGCCGCCGTTCTGCTCGATCCACTGCACGGTGTTGGCGTCGAGCACTTCCGACCAGATGTAGGCGTAGTAGCCCGCCGCATAACCGCCGTTGATGTGGCTGAAGTACGGCGTGCGGTAGCGCGGCGGCACCGGTGCGTAATCGAGGCCGGCAGCCTTGAGCGCGGCGGCCTCGGTCGCCATGACCTCGGAGCCATCGGGCAGCTGGTCGGCCGGCAACTGGTGCAGGTACTGGTCGAGCATCGCCGAGCCCAGGTACTCGGTCGTCGCGAAGCCCTGGTTGAACTTCGCCGCGGCCTGCACCTTGGCCAGCAGCTCGGCCGGCATCGGCGCGCCGGTGCGGTAGTCCTTCGCGTAGTTGGCGAGGATCGATGGCCAGTCCGCCCACATCTCGTTGACCTGCGACGGGAACTCGACGAAGTCGCGCGGCACGCTGGTACCGCTGAAGAACGGGTACTTCACGTCCGAGAACATGCCGTGCAGCGAGTGGCCGAACTCGTGGAACATCGTCGTCACTTCATCCCAGGTCAGCAGCGTCGGCTGGCCGGGCTGCGGCTTCGGAATGTTCTGGTGGTTCGCGGTGACCGTCAGCGTGCCGTCCAGCTCGGACTGCGAGACGTACGAGTTCATCCACGCGCCGCCGCGCTTGGACGGACGCGCATAGGGGTCGAAGATGAAGATCGCAAGCTGGCTGCCGTCTTCATTGAAGACGTCGTAGGTCCAGGTGTCGGGGTGGTACTTCGGCAGGTCCGTGCGTTCCTTGAACGTGATGCCGTAGAGCTGCGTCGCGGCGAAGAACACGCCGTTCTCCAGCACGTTCTTCATTTCGAAGTAGGGCTTGAGCTGCGCGTCGTCGAAGCTGTACTTGTCCTGGCGGACCTTCTCCGAGTAGTAGGCCCAGTCCCACGGCTCGAGCTGGAACGTCGGCTCGCCCTTGGCGGCCTGTTCGCGGTCGATCATCGCCTGCAGTTCGGCGGCTTCGAGCTTGGCGTTGGCGACGGCGGCCGGTGCGAGCTGGCCCAGCATGTCATTGACGGCCTCGACGGTGCCGGCGGTCGAATCCTCGAGGATGAAGGCGGCCTGGTTCGGGTAGCCCATCAGGTTCGCGCGTTCGGCGCGCAGCTTGAGGATCTGCGAGATGACCTCGGTATTGTCGTACTGGTTGCCGCGGCTGCCGCGGGCGACCGACGCCTTGTGCACGCGCTCGCGCAGCTCGCGGTTGTTGATCTGCGGCAGCGGCGGCTGGCCGGTGGTGTTGAGCAGGGTGATGACGTACTTGCCCTCGAGGCCGCGCGACTTCGCCGCATCCGCCGCGGCGGCGATCTGCGCCTCGCTCATGCCGTCGAGTTCCTCGACGGTATCGACGACGACGGCCGAATCGTTGACTTCGTTGAGCACGTTCTGGCTGAAGGTCGTGCCGAGCTTCGCCGACTCGGCGTTGATGCGGCGCATCTCCTGCTTCTGCGCTTCGGTCAGGTTGGCACCGGCGCGGACGAACATCGTGTGGTAACGCTCGACGAGGCGCTTGCCCTCGGCGTCCAGACCCAGCGAGTCGACATTCTTGAACAATGTGTCGACGCGTGCGAACAGCTTCGGGTTGAGCATCACCGCATCGCGGTGCGCGGCGAATTTCGGCGCGTAGTCGGCGTCGATCTTCTTGCGTGCATCGTTGGTGTCGGTGCCGTTGAGGCTGCCGAAGATGCCGCGGGCGCGCGACAGCACTTCACCGGACTTCTCCAGCGCGATGATCGTGTTGTCGAACGTCGGCGCTTCGGGATTGTTGGCGATCGCCTCGATCTCGCGCAGGTTTTCGGCCATGCCGGCGTCGAACGCGGGACCGAAGTGCTCGTCCTTGATCTGGTCGAAGTGCGGATAGCGCAGATCGAGCGTGCTCTCGACGAACAGCGGGTTGTCGGCGGTGCGCTGGGCGCTCGCGGCGGGCGTGGCGGAGGCGGTGCCGGTGGTCTGCGCGAAGGCGGGCAGGGCGGACACGGCGAGGGCCGCGCACAGGGCGACGGCGAGCGGGTGCTTCAGCAAGGGGATTCTCCCGGTGACATGACCCACTAGGCTAGCCGATCGGGTGTGGACGTGGCCCATGCCGGAAGTCCGGACACGCAATTCCACGGTGCGACAAGGGCTTACGCGCGCAAGCTGCGCCGCATTGCGAAGGATGTGTCGCGCGGGACGGACCGGTCGGTCAGACTGGCGATCCGTTTTCCTGCCGGAGCCGCGATGACCAGCGCATTCGATTTCCAGGCCACCAGCCTCGACGGTTCGCCGCAACCGCTGTCCGATTACGCCGACCGCGTGCTGCTGATCGTCAACGTCGCTTCGAAGTGCGGATTTACCCCGCAGTACACCGGCCTGCAGCAGCTGTGGCGCGATTACCGCGACCAGGGTCTGGTGGTGCTGGGCTTTCCCTGCGACCAGTTCGGGCATCAGGAGCCGGGCACGGCGGCCGACATCCGCGATTTCTGCGCGCTGAACTACGCGGTCGATTTTCCGATGTCGACCAAGGTCGACGTCAACGGCCCGGACGCGCATCCGCTGTGGACCTGGCTGCAGGCGCAGAAGCGCGGCGTGCTGGGCACGCGCGCGATCAAATGGAACTTCACCAAATTCCTGGTGGGCCGCGACGGGCAGGTCATCGACCGGTTCGCGCCGTCGGCCAAGCCGGAAAGCCTGCGCAAGCCGATCGAGGCGGCGTTGGGGTGAGGGGGAAAGCGTCAGCGCATCCCGTCGCTGACCTGTTGTCACTGACCTGTTGAATTACCGCGCGCGTTCGCCCTCACCCCAACGCCTCTCCCGGGGGGGGGAGGGGCTCGAAGCCGATGCGCGGCACGCGCCGCGCGCATCACTTCTCGACGAACGCGCGCTCGAAGACGTACTGGCCCGGCGTGCCGATGCGCGGCGCGGCTTCGAAGCCGCGGGCGTCGAGCAGCTGGCGGAAGTCGGCCAGCATCTGCGGGCTACCGCAGATCATCGCGCGGTCGTGTTCGGGGTCGAGCGGCGGCAGGCCGAGATCGGATGCCATGCGTCCGCTGTCGAGCAGTTCGGTCAGACGGCCGCGGTGGCTGCGGCCGTTGAAGTCGAAGTCCTCGCGGGTCACCGCGGGGTAGTACAGCAGCTGCTTCGCCATCTGCTCGCCGAGGAACTCGTGGTGCGGCAGTTCGTTGACGATGTAGTCGCGGTAGGCCAGGTCCTGCGGCGTGCGCACGCCGTGGGTCACGATGACCTTGTCGAAGCGCTCGTAGGTCTCGGGATCCTTGATCACCGACAGCCACGGCGCGAAGCCGGTGCCGGTGCCCAGCAGATACAGGTTCCGGCCCGGGTGCAGATCGTGGATCAGCAGGGTGCCGGTCGGCTTGCGGCCGATCAGCACCTGGTCGCCCGGCTGGATGTGCTGCAGGCGCGAAGTCAGCGGGCCGTTGTCGACCTTGATGCTGAAGAACTCGAGCTGCTCTTCCCAGTTCGCGCTGGCGATCGAGTACGCGCGCAGGATCGGCTTGCCTTCGGTTTCCAGCCCGATCATCACGAACTGGCCGTTCTCGAAGCGGAAGCCATCGTCGCGGGTGGTGGTGAAGCTGAAGTAGGCGTCCGTCCAGTGACGGACATCCAGCACCGTTTCGGTGCCAAAGGCGGCTGACATAAGCGGAAGAAGCGACGCGGGAAACCGGGAATGATACCAGCGATGAGACCGGTTCTCATTTTGCCGACGACGAGCGCGCCGGACATGGCATTCCACCCGCGCCCGGTGCGCGGGTGCTATCGGACGGGCGGGCCTAGTTCGGCCCGCGTTCCTCGTTCGGTTTGGCGCGCTTGTCGCCGAGCAAGGCGCTGAGCACGATCGCGATGCCGAGCCCGGCGCCGGTGAGGAACAGCAGCAGCGCGATCGCCGGATAGCCGAACAGCCGTGGGCCGCCGGGGTTGTCCATCATCATCGCCGAGGCCAGGATCAGCGCCGCGGTGACGATGCCGGCCGCGATGCGGTTGGCGATCTTGTGCAGGCTTTCGAGCAGGTGCGATTCCTCGAGCCCGGTCAGCCGCACGCGCAGGCGGTTCTCCGACAGCAGCGACAGCACGTTCGAGACCTTGCGCGGCGCATCGCGCACCAGCTCCTGCATGTCCATCAGTTCGCTGGCGAGATTGGCCGGCGACAGGGACTTGCGCAGGCGCTGGCGCATCATGTTGTTGAGGTGGTCTTCGACCACGCGCTTCATGTCCATGTCGGGGTCGAGCGCCTGCACCACCGATTCGAGATGCAGCAGCGTCTTGCCGAGCAGGCTCATCTCCGGGGCCGTACGCAGGCCGCAGGACGTAGCGAGACGCACGAGATCGAGCATCAGACGGCCTTCGGTCTGCCCGGTCGCGCCGGACTGCGCGGCGTAGCGCGCGACCAGCTGGCCGACGTCGCGGTAGTAGCGTCCTTCGTCGAAATCCTCCAGCCGCGTGCCCATCGCGATGCCTTCGGCCGCCACCTGCTCGCCGCGTCCGTCCACGGCCGCGAACAGGAGCTTGAGCAGGCGTTCGCGGGTGCGCGGCGGCACGTGCGCCACCATGCCCAGATCGAGCAATGCGAGACGCCCGTCGCGGGTGAACAGCAGGTTGCCCGGATGCGGATCGGCGTGGATCTCGCCGTGCACGAACACCTGGTCGAGATAGCCGTGCAGCAGTTCGGTCGCCAGCGGCGCCATGTCCCGCTCGGTACGCTGCAGGCCGGTGATGTCGGTGACCTTGGTGCCCTCGACCAGTTCCATCGTCAGCACGCGCGCACGGGTGAGATCCCAGATCGGCTTGGGCACGAACAGCGCGGGATAGGCCACGAAATGCGCGTCGAACCGGTCGAGGTTCTCGGCCTCGACGCGGTAGTCGAGTTCGGCCAGCAGCGTGCGCCGGAACTCGTGCACCCAGTCGGCGAAGCGGATGCGACGGCCCACCTCGGTGACCCGGTCGACGCCGCCGGCCAGACGGGCGAGGGTGTCCAGATCGTCGCGGATCTGTTCGGTGATGCCGGGGCGCTGCACCTTCACCGCGACCTTGCGGCCGTCTCGCAGCGTCGCGCGATGCACCTGCGCCAGCGACGCCGCGCCGATCGGCGTTTCGTCGAAGTTGTCGAAGATCTTGCTGATGCGCACGCCCAGCGCATCCTCGACCGCATCGTGGATGACGTCGAACGGCAGCGGCGCCACGTCGTCCTGCATGCGCTCCAGCGCGGCGAGATAGGCGGGCGGCACCATGTCCGGGCGCGTCGACAGCGCCTGGCCGATCTTGATGAAGGTCGGGCCGAGCGCTTCGAGGTCGTCGACGAAGGCTTCCGGCTTGCCGGGCTCGCCTTCGAGCGCGGCATCGGCCGTGGCGGGATCGAACTCGAAACCCGACAACACCCCCGCGCTGCGATATTTCATCAGGAATCGCAGGATCTGCGCATGACGCGCAAGCGCGCGGCTGGTGTCGGTCATTCGGTGCACTCCATTGGTCACCGGCAGCGTACGCAAGCCGGCGTCAACGGTGACTCACGGCCGCGGCGACTGTGTGAGCGCACGCGCCCGACGGGGCATCGCCCGGAACGCCCAATCGCGCGCGAGCGCGCGCCCACAGTCGCCGTCAGCGATATCCGGCGGCCTGCAGTTCGAACAGCTCTGCGTAGCGCCCGCCCTGCGTCATCAGCTCGGCATGCGTGCCGCTGGCTTCGATGCGGCCCTGTTCGAGCACGAGGATGCGATCGGCCATGCGCACGCTGGAGAAGCGGTGCGAGATCAACACGGCGGTGCGATCTTCCGACAGTTCCTTGAAGCGGCGGAACACTTCGAACTCGCTGCGCGCATCCAGCGCGGCAGTGGGTTCGTCGAGGATCATCACCTGCGCCTCGCGCATGTAGGCGCGGGCGATCGCGATCTTCTGCCACTGGCCGCCCGACAGATCGACGCCGGTCTTGAAGCGCCGGCCGATCAGCTGGTCGTAGCCGCCCGGCAGGCCGGCGATCAGCTCGTCGGCCATCGAACGGCGCGCGGCGTCCTGGATGCGCGCATCGTCGCCCATCGCTTCGATGCGACCGACGCCGATGTTCTCGCCGGCGGTCAGGTGATAGCGCACGAAGTCCTGGAAGATCACACCGGTGTTCGCGCGCAGCGCGTCGAGGTCGTAGTCGCGCAGGTCGCGGCCGTCGAGCAGGATCCGGCCCTCGTCGGGGTCGTAAAGACGCGCCAGCAGTTTGACCAGCGTGGTCTTGCCCGCGCCGTTCTCGCCGACCAGCGCCAGCACCTCACCCGCCTGCAGGGTGAAATCGAGATGCCGCACCGCCCAGCGTTCCGCGCCGGGATAGCGGAAGCCGACGTTCTCGAACACGAAGCCTTCGCGGATCGGCTGCGGGAACGGCACCGGGTCGATGGGGGAGGTGATCTCCGGTTCGATCGCGAAGAACGAGAACAGGTCGTCGAGATACAACGCCTGCCCGGCGACCTGCGAGAAGCCGACCAGCAGGCTTTCCAGCAACTGGCGCAGGCGGCGGAAACTGCCGGCGAGGAAGGTCAGATCGCCGATCGTGAAATCGCCGCGCACCGTGCGCCAGGCGATGTAGGCGTAGGCGACGTAGTAACCCAGCGTGCCGAGCGCGGCCAGCAGCGTGCCCCAGATCGCGCGTCGCCTTGCCAGCGAGCGGTTGGCCAGGAAGAAGCCGTCGGCGAGCGTGCGGTAGCGGTCGATCAGAAACCGGTGCAGACCGAAGATCTTGACCTCTTTCGCGGTCTCCAGACTCGCGCCGGTCTGGCGCACGTATTCCAGCTGGCGGCGTTCGGGCGTCCACTGGAAGTTGAGCGTGTAGCCGAGCGCATTGAAATGCGACTCGCCGATGAAGGCCGGGATCAGCGCGATCGCCAGCAGCAGGATCAGCCACGGCGCGTAGACCATCAGGCCGATCGCGAAACTCACGACCGTGATCGCGTCCTGCACCTGGCCGAACAGCTGGCCCATCAGGTTCATGCGCCCCATCGTCTGCCGGCGCGCGCGGTCGAGCTTGTCCTGCAGCTCGGGATCCTCGAAGTCTTCGAGATCGAGCGTCGCCGCGTGTTCCATCAGCCGCACGCTGGTCGCGTTGGTGAACAGCTCCGACAGCAGATTGTCGGCGTAGCTCACCATGCGGCCGAGCAGATCGGAGCCGATCGCCAGGCCGAATTCCAGCGCCAGCAGCCAGGCGAGATGGTCCAGCGCGCCACTGCGCCAGGCCGAGGCCAGATCGTCGAAGGCCACGCCCGCGCCGACGACGCGGATCGCCTCGTCGATGATCAGCTTGCCGATGTACAGCATCACCACCGGCAGAAACGCGCGGATCAGGCGCAGGCCGAGGCTGGTCAGCGTCAGGCCCGGACTGGTCTGCCAGATCAGCTTCAGGAACGGCCGCAGATTGCGCATCGCGTCGAAGCGTTCGCGCAGGCTCGGGCGTTGCGCGCTCGCGGCGGCGCGCTTGGGGGGGGATGTCGACATGGCCGATATCGTATGCGCGCGCGTGACAGACCGCTGCGACGGTCAGCGCATCGCGTCGGGCGGTTCGCCTTCGCCGCCGGACTGCAGCGCCACCGGCAGTTGCCAGCCGAAGCGCAGCGCCATCATCCGCAGGCCGAAACACAGCAGCGCGCCGGCGATCGCGCAGGGGGCGGGCGGCCACTGCAGCCAGTGTCCGATGGCGACCACGGCCGCGCCGGCCAGCGCCGCAACCGCATAGAGCTCGGCGCGCAGTACCAGCGGCACCTGCGCCATCAGCACGTCGCGGGCGATGCCGCCGCCGATGCCGGTCAACATGCCCAGCGCGGCGGCCATCGGCGGGTCGATGCCGAAATCCAGCGCCTTCTGCGTGCCGACGACGGCGAACAGCGCGAGCCCCATCGCATCGAACATCCGCACCGGCTGCTGCAGCCGCTCGATCAGCGGCGCCCAGACGAAGGTGATCAGGCCGGCGGCCAGCGTGATCGCCGGATAGCGCCAGTCGCTGAGGGCGGCAACCGGGGTGGCGCCGATCAGCACGTCGCGGGTCATGCCGCCCGCGGTCGCGGCGGCGAAGGCGAGCACCAGCACGCCGAACAGGTCCAGCCGGCGACGCACGCCGAGCATCGCGCCACTGAGGGCGAAGACGAAGGTGCCGACCAGATCCAGCACGAGTACGAGGATGTCCATGCGCACAGTGTGCGCGGCGCGCGCCGGACCTGCAGCCCCGGCCGGGACGTGCCTGCGGGCCGATGGCCTAGAATGGGCGGGTTTTCCGCCAGCCTTCGAGCCAGCCGTGACCGCCAGCCATTCCGCATCCCCGGTGTCGTCGACACCCGTGTCGATCCGCCAGGACGACTTCATCCAGTCCGTCGCCGATGCCCTCCAGTACATCAGCTACTACCACCCGGTCGACTACATCAAGAACCTCGCCGCCGCCTACGAGCGCGAGGCCTCGCCGGCCGCGAAGTACGCGATCGCGCAGATCCTGATCAATTCGCGCATGTGCGCCGAGGGCCACCGGCCGATCTGCCAGGACACCGGCATCGTCACCGTGTTCCTCGAAGTCGGCATGTCGGTGCGCTGGGACGACGCGACGATGGGCGTCGAGGACATGGTCCACGAGGGCGTGCGCCGCGCGTACAACCATCCGGACAACAAGCTGCGCGCCTCGGTGCTGGCCGATCCCGCCGGCAAACGCGTCAATACCAAGGACAACACGCCGGGCGTGGTCAACGTCAAGATCGTGCCGGGCAACACGGTAGACGTGATCGTCGCGGCCAAGGGCGGCGGCTCGGAGGCGAAGTCGAAGTTCGCGATGCTCAATCCGTCCGATTCGATCGTCGATTGGGTGCTCAAGACCGTGCCGACGATGGGCGCCGGCTGGTGCCCACCCGGCATGCTCGGCATCGGCATCGGCGGCACCGCCGAGAAGGCGATGCTGCTGGCCAAGGAAGCGCTGATGGAGCCGATCGACATCGTCGAGCTGCAGGCCCGCGGCGCGTCGAACCGCGCCGAGGAACTGCGCCTCGAGCTCTACGACAAGGTCAACGCGCTCGGGATCGGCGCGCAGGGCCTGGGCGGCCTGACGACCGTGCTCGACATCAAGGTCAAGGATTTCCCGACCCACGCGGCCAACCTGCCGGTCGCGCTGATCCCGAACTGTGCGGCCACGCGCCATGCGCATTTCACCCTCGACGGCAGCGGCCCGGTGATGCTCGATCCGCCGTCGCTCGCCGACTGGCCGGAGCTGACCTACAACCCGACCGGCGCGCGACGCGTCGATCTCGACACGATCACGCCGGAAGCGGTCACCACCTTCAAGCCGGGCGAGGTGCTGCTGCTGAGCGGCAAGCTGCTGACCGGCCGCGACGCCGCGCACAAGCGCATGGTCGAAATGCTCGACCGCGGCGAGACGCTGCCGGTCGATCTCAAGGGCCGCTTCATCTATTACGTTGGCCCGGTCGATCCGGTGCGCGACGAAGTCGTCGGCCCCGCGGGCCCGACCACCGCGACACGCATGGACAAGTTCACCGACCAGATCCTCGAACAGACCGGCCTGCTGGGCATGGTCGGCAAGGCCGAGCGTGGCCCGACCGCGATCGAAGCGATCAAGAAGCACCAGTCGGTGTATCTGATGGCGGTCGGCGGCTCGGCGTATCTGGTGTCGAAGGCGATCAAGGCCGCCAAGGTGCTCGCGTTCGAGGACCTCGGCATGGAAGCGATCTATGAATTCGAAGTGCAGGACATGCCGGTGACCGTCGCCGTCGATTCGGCCGGCACTTCGGTGCACGAGACCGGTCCGCGCGAGTGGAAGGCACGCATCGGCGGGATTCCGGTGGTCGAGATCGCCTGAGCCGTTCGAACGTTCGAAACACGACGGCGCCTGCGGGCGCCGTCGTCGTTTCCGGTCAGGGATCTAACATCTTCGCACCGCATTGCAGCGCGCACATCAAGCGGTCTTCGCGGCAATCCGCGGTGTTCGGCACCGAACCCTGGCATGCCCCCATGCTCTGCTTGGCCTCGCAGGCCTGCACGGTGCGATCGTCGACCGCACGGTCGACACAGGTCTGCACTGCACCACTGTTGTCGCAACTTCGCGCGATGCTCTCTGCCCGGCTTGCCTCATCGAAAGAACATCGGGCCAGCACCGCATCGCACGCAGCGATGCAGCTACGGCCTTCGGGCGATGTCGGCAGCAGCAGGCGCGGTTCGGTCGCGCAGGCTGCGAGCAGCCACAGAAAGAGCGTGCAGACAGCGGCACGGGTGGCCATGCGAAGCGTGTGCGTCATGCCCTGTGCCCTCAGTCCACGAACGTGTCGAAAGTCTTCTTCCGCCGGAACGGCATCAGATGCTGTTCGACGATGCCCTGCGGCACGGTCTCCAGTTTCATGACGCCGTATTCCTCGGGCCACTCCGCCTGGTCGCGTGGCAGCTTGAACGTGCCCATCAGCATGTCGATCAGCGGCAGATGGATCGCGTAGTTGACGTCGACGTAGTCCTGCTGCCGGGCGTGATGCCAGTGGTGATAGCGCGGCAGCACCAGCAGGTATTCGAGCCAGCCGAAACGCACGCCGATGTTGGCGTGGGCGATCACCGCCTGCAGGCCGACCAGGATCACGTAGGCATTGACTGCCGGTGTCGAGAACCCCAGCACCAGCAGCGGCAGCAGCACGAAACTGCGCGTGAGCACGATTTCGACGAAATGTATGCGCGAGCCGGCCAGCCAGTCCATCTCGCGGCTGGAATGGTGCACGGCGTGGAAGCGCCAGAGCCAGGGCACGTTGTGGTACGCGCGGTGCAGCAGCGCCTGGGCGAGATCGGCGACGAAGACCGCGATCAGGAACTGCGCCCAGACCGGCAGCGACTGGATCGCATCCTTGAGTGCGGGGAATGCCGCGAGCCCGGCGATCGTCGAGGTGGAGGCGGTGACCAGGATCAGGATGAACTGCACGAGCACGTGGCTCATGAAGAAGTAGGCGATGTCGGTGCGCCAGCCGCGGCGCAGCGGCGACATGCGCCGCTTGCCGAAGTAGCGCTCCAGCGGCACGAACACCAGCGCCGAGAAGAACAGCGAGATCACGAACCAGTCGAGGCCCAGCGAGTAGGGCGTCGCGCCGATGCTGTCGAACTGCACGTTGGTGCCGCCGAGCAGCACCGCGAGCGTCGCGCTGCCCACACCGACCGTCGCGATGCGGCGGTTGCGGTCGCGCAGGATCGCCAGCGTGCCGAGGATGAAGGCCGCGACCAGACCGACCAGCAGCAGGTGCCGGGCGAACCCTTCGTTGTAGACCGCGCGGAACTCGCGGCTGGTCAGCAGTTCCGGAAAGTGGAAACAGACCACGCCGAACACGCTGAGTAGACCCAGCAGGGCCGATGCATAGGCGAAGAACGAACGACGGGGGCGGGCAACGGCAGCGTCCATGCGGGCACCGGGCGGCGGGAGACGCTGCCGAGCATAGGACAGAACACGCCGTCGCCGCCCGGGTAGGGCGACGACGGCGTCAGGCCGTCAGTGGACCGGCTTCAGAACCAGTCGAGCAGCGAGATGCCCAGGCCGACGTACGTGGCCTTGTGGTTGTAGTCGATCAGGCTTTCGCCATAGCCGCTGAACACCTGCAGGTGGCCACGGAAATTGCGGTGGATCGGGAAGCCCCAGTCGAACTGCAGCGCACCGCGCGAACGCTCTCCGCCGCGCAGCGTGTGCCGGCCCATCAGCGTGTACACGTGACCACCGCGGACGTGGGTCAGGGTCATGTCGCCACGACCCATGTAATCCTCGATGTCCGGGTTGTCGTCCTCGCTGCCGTCGGAGATGCGCACCCACGGGCGCACCACGAGGGCCCAGTCCTCGCGATCGAATCCGAAGTTGAACATCACCCGGTTCCAGCTGCGCGACAGCGGATCGCCACGGCCGTTGGACTGGTGGTTGACGCCGATCGCGGCCATGCGGCCGTGCCAGCCGCCGGGGAGGCTGTAGCCGTTGCGGAACACCATCAGCACTTCGGGTTCGTAGTTGGTCTCGCGGAACGGGCGCGATTCCTCGGTGTTGTAGACCTGCCAGCGCGAGCTCTGGGTGTAGCCCATCCAGATGTCGCCATTGGTGCCGAACAGGTTCTCCACCGCCTTGGTCTTGAAGCTCAGCTGGAACTTCGCTTCCAGACTGTCGAGACCCTGCGGCGTGGTGACGGTGTTGTCGGGGTTGGGCGAAGACGGCGTCTGGTTGACGTCCGACGTCCAGAACGCAGGCAGCAGGTAGACCGGCTTGTAGGCGCGCAGGTTGAAGATGCCGAGCTTGGAATCCTTGGCCAGCTCCCAGCGGCTGTCGAGCAGCGAACCCTGGCCGGCATTCGCGATCGCATCGGTCAGACGTTCGCCACCATCATGGGAATACAGGCTGCGCGAAGCGGTGCCTTCGGCCAGCGCATCGGCGCGCACTGCCGGATTGCTGCGCAGCTCGCGTGCCACGGCGGCCTCGGTATCGGCCTGCTGCGGCGTGCGTGCGGCGCGGCCCGTCATCGCGTCGAAGCAGGCCAGACGCTGGGCGTCCTGTTCGAGCGCGACACAGGCGTCCATGCTCGCGGGCGCGTTCGGCGCGGCGGTCGGCACCTCGGGCGTCTGCGCGTGGGCCAAGCCCGTGGCTGCGGCCAGAGCGGCAGGAAGGAGATAAGCGGGTCGCATGATCAGGTCGCGTCCTTGAGCGTGAGGAGGTTGCTTTCGTCGGTACTCTGCACCTCGGCGACCTGGCGGTCGATATCCCGGTTGACCGAGGTATCGACGCCGGCGCTGGTGGCCGGCTCGTGGTCGACGGCCGCCGGTGTGGCGGCGTCCTCTTCCCGGGCCAGCACCACGTGTGTCGTGGTCTTCGGCCCTTGTATCCCGTCGCGCCAGAACGCGCCCTTCACAAGCCGGATCGCCTCGCTGCGGGTCTTGCCCAGATCGCTGTGGCGCTGGTCCACCCAGCCGAAGAAACGCAGCACGACACCGTTCGCGCCGTACTCGACCACCATCCACGACGGGCCGGGATCGGTGAGCACGCCGTCGATGCTGGCGATCTCCGCCATCGCGACCGCATGCGCTTTCCGGATCGACTGGCTGGCATCGATGTTGAAGGTGAAATCGAAGCGGCGTTTCGGGTTGCTGGTGTAGTTGAGGATCACCGCCTTGAACACCAGCGCATTGGGCAGGCGCAACTCGTTGCCCTCGAGCGTGATCAGCGTCATCGCACGTGCACTGAGCGCGGCGACCTTGCCTTCGTAGCTGTCAATCTTGACCATCTCGCCGGGTTCGAACGGGCGGCGCAGGCTCAGCAGGATGCCGGCGATGTAGTTCTCGGCGATGTCCTTGAACGCGAAACCCAGGGCCAGACCCAGCACGCCGGCCGAGCCGAGCATCGCGCCGACCAGTGCGGTGGCATTGAGCAGATCCAGCGCGATCAGGATGCCGATCAGCAGGATCACCGTGCGCACCGCGCGCCGGATCAGCCCGTCGAGATAGGGATTGCGCGTGCGCAGGCGCAGCCAGTGCAGACGCTGCGACACCAGGCCGCCGATCCACGAGGCGAGGAAGACGATCAGTGCCGCGGCGAGCAGCAGTGGCAGGTTCGCGACCAGGCGCAGCACGCGCGCTTCGGCCTCGTCGTAGACCTGGTCGACGCGGGTGCGCACGTCCACGTCTTCGACCACCGCGGCCGGCGCGGGGGTGGTCGCAACGGCGGCGTCAGGTTCTGTCGGCGTGCTCGGCGCGGCGGCGGCGACTGCGGCGGCCGGCGCGGCATGGATCGGGGCGGCGCATGCACATGCCAGCACGGCGAGGCAGGCGCCGAGAACGATGGCAGTCAGGCGCATGGGAGCGGGGTCGAGCGAAGCGGTATCGGGCATGTGGCGTGCGGACGTCGTGGACTGGAGCGCGACGATAGTGCACTCACCACCACCAGGCGAATGCGAAGACCGCGAGCATCAGCACCGCGAGTGCGAGCTTGAGCGCGACGCCGATCGCGATGCCGATCCACGTACCGACGCCAACGCGCGTCGCCTGGCCCAGCCCGCCGGGCCGCAGATCGCGACGGCTGATCAGTTCGCCGATGACGGCGCCGACGAAGGGGCCGGCGAACAGTCCCGGCAAGCCGAAGAACAGACCGACGAAGGTGCCGACGATCGTGCCGACGAGTGCGAGCCGGCTGGCACCGACCCGTTTCGCCCCGACCGCCGTCGCCCAGAAGTCGACCACGAACGACACCGCCGTCAGCACGCCCAGCGTGACCAGCGACCAGACGCCGATGCGCTCGAAACCATCCGCCCACGCGGCGAGCAGCATGCCGGCGAACATCAGGGGGACGCCCGGCAATGCAGGCAGCACGACGCCGGCCAGGCCGACCAGGACGAGCAGTGCCGCGAGCACGTAGAACAGGGTACTCAGGTCCACGTTGCAGCTCCTCGGAACGGGGTCGCAACCCGGTTCCGGCGGTCGCGAAAAGATGGGGTAACCCCGGATTGCATTTTCATAAACAGCGGGGTACTTTGCGATCGCTGTGTTTGTCAAGGTCACCGTGAACCGTGACCCTGCGTGAAGTAGATTCGTGTTGGCTCGTCCCACCCGGTCCGCTGCATCGTCGCACCCGTGTTCTCCTTGCAACCAGCCGCCGCATCCGGCGTTCCATCGATCAGTTATCGAATCGTTCCAGGGAGAGAGAGCAACATGGCAACTCGCGAAAACGGTACCGTCAAGTGGTTCAACGACGCGAAGGGTTTCGGCTTCATCAGCCGCGAAAGCGGTGAAGACGTGTTCGTGCACTTCCGCGCCATCCAGGGCACCGGCTTCAAGTCGCTGCAGGAAGGCCAGCAGGTCTCGTTCGAGGTCGTGCAGGGCCAGAAGGGTCTGCAGGCGGACGCTGTCACGCCGCTCTGATCCCGACGGATTCGAGCCAGAAAAAACCCGGCCTGCGCCGGGTTTTTTCGTGTGCGGTTGCCGGCCGGTCAGTAGGCGTAGGCCTGGCCGTTCTGCACGCGCACGTTCGAACCTTCGCGCAGACCGCCGATGTCGCTCTGCGAGAGCACAGTAGTGCGACCATCCTGCATGCGGACGTGGACGTTGTAGTGGGTGCCACCGCCCTCGGTGCGGTTCTGGATCGCATTGCCGGCCAGCGCGCCGCCGACCGCGCCCGCGCCGATCGCCACATTGCGACGGCCCTCGCTGTCGGTGTTGCGACGGGCGAGCTCCTTCGCGGCGACGGCGCCCACGACGCCACCGATCAGCGGGCCGGCGATGTTGGGATTGTTGTTGCCGCGGATGGTTTCTATCCGCGTGACGGTGCCGCAGTCGTAGCAGTTCGCAGGACGGCCGTAGCCGCTGTTGCCATACCCGCTATTGCCGTAGCCGCTGCCGTAGCCGGGCGAGGTCGCGCAGCCGGCGAGAGCGATGGATGCGGCCAGTGCGGCGGTTCCGATCAGACCAGTCTTCATGGGGCTAACCTCCGGTTGCGTTTGCAGCATGTGTAGGGAGCGCGGGTGTCTCGACCCGACGCGGCAACGCTAGGCATTGCCGCGTGAATGCCGCAGCAATTCCACGGCGTCTCGCGGAAACATGCAGCGCCCGTTCAGTCGGATCGCGCAGCCCGGCTCAGCCGCGCATGTCCTGATGGCAGGCGCCGCAGGTCTCGCCGATCGCGTCGATCGTCGTGCGCAATCCGGCGCAGTCCGCCGGCGGTGTCGCAAGCGCCGCATCGAGGGTGCGACGCGTGCCGGCGGCATGGGCGACGAAGCCGCGGTGATCGCGCAGGTCGGGGAACGCCGCCTCGAGATCGTTCGACAGCGCGCGCATCGTCTGCAGGTGCGCCAGGGCGTCGCTCGATGCGCAACGGTTCGACGCCAGATTCCCGGATAGCTGCGCCATCTGCGCCTGGTAGAGCTGCATCAGCACGGTGGGATACCGGTCCTGCCAGGTCTTGCGGGCGTCGAGTGTGCGCAGCAACACCACAACGACCACGAGGCCGACGAGCAGGCCGATCGCGAACACCACGAGATAGCCAGCCGCCGAGGACGGCGGACGGGGTGGTGTCGCAGTCGGAGGCGTCGTGGACATCGCGGATTCCTGGCGGGGCGCTGGGCGGCGCGACCTTAGCACGCGGTCGTGCACCGCCCGCCGCCGTTAAACTGTGCATATGGACGAAGACGCACGCGCACGATTTTCTGGTATCGAACGGCTGTACGGGCAGGGCAGCGTCACGCGCCTGCTGCAGCGGCATGTCGCGGTGGTCGGTCTGGGCGGCGTCGGCTCGTGGGTCGCCGAAGCGCTGGCGCGCACCGGGGTGGGTGCACTGACTCTGATCGATGCCGACGACATCTGCGTGTCGAACACCAACCGCCAGTTGCCCGCGCTCGCGGGGCAGTACGGTCGCAACAAGGCCGAGGCGATGGCCGAGCGCTGCCGGGCGATCAATCCGTCGATGGCGCTGCATGCCGTGCAGGCCTTCGTGACGCCGGCCAATCTGGAAGACATGCTGGGCGGCGGTTTCGATCTCGTCATCGATGCCTGCGACAGCTTCCGCAGCAAGGTCGAACTGATCGCCTGGTGCCGGAGGCGCAAGTTGCCGGTCATCACCGTGGGCGCCGCAGGCGGACGCATCGATCCGACCCTGGTGCGCGTGCGGGATCTGTCGCGCACCGAGCACGACGCGATGCTCGCGCTGATCCGCAAGAAGCTGCGCGCGGAGTTCAATTTCCCGAAGACGCCCAAGCGCTACTTCGGCGTGTCGGCGATCTATTCGCTGGAGAACGTGCGCTATCCGCAGGCCGACGGCACGGTCTGCGGCCTCCGCCCGCAGCTGGGGCCGGATGCGGCCCTCAATCTGGATTGCGGCAGCGGGCTGGGTGCCGCGACGCACATCACCGGCGCCTTCGCGTTCGCGGCCGTGGGCCGCGCGATCGAGCTGCTGCTCAAGCCGTCGGCCGACGTTGCAGCCTGAGCCCGCGCTTCAGTCCGCCGCGATCCGGAACAGGGCCAGCGCATTGCGCGAGGTCTGCGCGGCGACGTCGTCGGGCGTGAGTCCGCGCAACTGCGCGACCACGTCGCGGATACGGGTCAGCCGGGCGGGCTCGTTGCGCTGACCGCGGTGGTCGGCGTCGGGCTGATCGGGCGCATCGGTCTCGAGCAGCAGCTGTTCGAGCGGCATGTCCGCGACCACGCGATGCAGACGCTTCGCGCGGTCATAGGTCAGCGGTCCGCCGAGTCCGATCAGAAATCCGATCTTCCACAGCTGCGCGGCCTGCTCGGGGCTGCCGCTGAAGCTGTGGACCACACCGCGCAGACCGTCGAAGCGACGCAGCAGGCCGATGGTCTCTTCGACCGCGCGTCGTGCATGCACGATCACCGGTAGATCGCGCGCATGCGCGAGCCGCAGCTGGCCTTCGAAATAGTGCAGCTGCGCGTCGGCGTCGAGACCCGCGACGAAATGATCCAGCCCGCACTCGCCGATTGCGACCGGTCGTTCGCGGTCGACCCAGTCGGCGAGTGCATCGAGGTGCCCGGGCCGGTGATGGGGCAGGAATGTCGGATGCAGGCCATAGGTCGCGTGCAGGCCGGGCGCGGCCGCGCAGACCTCGCGCAGCTTCGGCCACGCCTCCGCATGCGTCGCCGGCACCACCTGATGCGCGACGCCTGCCTGCCGCGCGCGCGTCACCACGGCATCGCGATCGGGATTGAATTCCGGCGCGTCGAGGTGGCAATGGCTGTCGACCAGCATCGCGGTGTTCAGGAGCGGCGCGCCTCACCATCGAGCGGCGGACGCGGCGCTTCGTCGCCCGGCTTGGGCGTGCGCTTGCGCTTGGCCAGCATCACGGTCGCCAGACCCAGCAGCACCTCGTCGACCAGGATGATCGGATCGGGAATCAGCAGGTTCACACCGAACAACACGGCGGTGACCATGAAGATGCGCGGATAGCTCAGCCGCGACAGCCAGGCGATGAGCGGGGCGGACAGGACGTTGCGCACGGCAGGCTCCGGGGCGGATGACAGACAGCAGATGGACGCTAGCACGCCATTCCGCAACCCCGGTTTAGCGGATCGTCAGCCTGGCGGGCCAATTTCCGGCGGCTGTTCAGCATGTGGATGCTGCAATCGGCACCAAGAACGAAACAGGCCGTCCAGGTCGAAAGGAGAGAGCGATGAAGAGCAACACGATCGCGATTGCATTGGCATCCCTGCTCGTGGGTGGCGTGGCCGTCGGTGCGTATCACAACAGCCGCGACGCGGCCGGCCCGATCGCAGGTGCGGACGTCGCTGGCGCCATCGACGCGAAGACTGGCGAACCCGTCGGCGACGCGCGCGATGCGCTCGACTATGCGGATGTCGTCGACGTCCGCCCGATCACCGAGACCGGACAGCTCTATGCGACGGTGCTCGGCAGCGAGCCGATCCGCGAGACCATGACCAGCAGCTCCCCGCGCGAGGTCTGTGAGGACGTTGTGGTGCAGGAACGTCTGCCCGAGCGCGACGGCAACGTCGGCGGCACCGTCGTCGGTGCGCTGGTCGGTGGTCTCGTCGGCAACCAGATCGGCAGCGGCAACGGCCGCAAGCTGGCGACCGCTGCCGGTGCGACGGCAGGCGGCTTCGTCGGCAACCGTGTCGACCGCAACCACGTCGGTGGTCGCGTCGTCGAACGCGTCGACCGCCAGTGCCGCACCGTCCAGGACTCCTCGCAGTCCTCGCGTGTCGTCGCCTACAACGTGAGCTATCGCAATCCGGATGGCACCACCGGCTCGATGCGTACCGACGCCAAGCCCGGCAACCGCATCCTGCTGGGCGACGAAGAGCGCACGGTCGGTTATGACGTGACCTACGTCTACGACGGCACAGAGCGCACGATCCGCATGGACGAGCGCCCGGAAGAGCGTCTGCCGGTCATCAACGGCCGCATCATGACGGCGGCTCTGGACACGTCGGCCGAGACGTCGTCGGCGGCACGCCAGTAACGCGCCATCGTCTGATCGCGTGACCCGAAGGGCCGGCGAATGCCGGCCCTTCGCACGTCCGGGGTACGGCTCGGCACGCGACCGTTGCCGCCGATACAATCGGCCGATCACCCTCCGGGACGATCCGCCATGGCCCTGCATCCCTACGACCTGTACGACGTGCGTTCGCTGCTGTCCGACGAGGAGCGCGCGGTGCAGGACGCGGTGGCGCGTTTCACCGACGAGCGCGTGCTGCCGATCATCGGCGACTGCTTCGACCAGGCACGCTTCCCGAATGAGTTGATTCCCGAGATGGCCGGCCTCGGCCTGCTCGGCGCCACGCTGCCGGAGGAATACGGCTGCGCCGGGCTCAACTCGGTCAGCTACGGCCTCATCTGCCAGGAGCTCGAGCGCGGCGATTCCGGGCTGCGCAGTTTCGCCAGCGTGCAGTCCTCGCTGTGCATGTATCCGATCTTCGCCTACGGCAACGAGGAACAGCGCCGGCGATGGCTGCCGGACATGGCCAAGGGCGAGGTCATCGGCTGCTTCGGATTGACCGAAGCCCACGGCGGCTCCGACCCGGCGAACATGAAGACCCATGCGAAACGCGACGGCGACGACTGGGTGCTCAACGGCTCGAAGATGTGGATCACCAACGGGAATCTGGCCCACGTCGCGATCGTCTGGGCGCAGACCGAAGACGGTATCCAGGGCTTCCTCGTCGAGCGGGATTTCGCCGGTTTCACCGCGCAGGAGATCAAGCACAAGATGAGCCTGCGCGCCTCTGTCACCAGCGCGCTGTACTTCGACGGCGTGCGCGTGCCCGAGGCGAACCGCCTGCCGAACGTCAAGGGACTCAAAGGTCCGCTGGGCTGTCTGACGCAGGCGCGCTACGGCATCACCTGGGGGCCGATCGGCGCGGCGATCGCGTGTCTCGATGAAGCCTTGAACTACTCCAAGGAACGCATCCTGTTCGAACGTCCGGTCGCGGCGACGCAGAGTGCGCAGCTCAAGCTGGCCGACTGGGCGCGGCGCATCACCAGCGCCCAGCTGCTGTCGCTGCAGCTCGGCCGTCTGAAGGACGCCGGCACCATGCAGCCCACGCAGGTGTCGCTGGCGAAGTGGAACAACTGCCGCATGGCGATCGACATCGCACGCGAGGCGCGCGACCTGCTCGGCGGCGCCGGCATCACCACCGAGTACAGCCCGATCCGGCACGCGCTCAATCTCGAATCGGTGATCACCTACGAGGGCACGGAGACCGTGCACCAGCTGGTGGTCGGGCGTGAGCTGACCGGCATCAACGCGTTCTGAGATCGCGGCAGCCGGGCGTGGTGCGCACGCCCGGACCCAATGCTGCCGCCACGACGTTTCAGGAGACATGACGTGTCGTATCCGGATGTCCAGCTCGAAACCGAACGCCTGATTCTGCGCCTGCCGCGGCGTGAGGATTTCGAGCCCTATGCCGACTTTTCCGGCGACGAGGAGACCATGCGTCACCTCGGTGGCGTGCAGCCGCCGCCGGTGGCATGGCGCAGCCTCGCGGGACTGGTGGGCAGTTGGCAATTGCTGGGATTCGGCATGTTCTCGGTGATCGAGAAAGCCAGTGGAGACTGGATCGGCCGCGTCGGGCCGTGGCAGCCGTTCGGCTGGCCGGGCACCGAGGTGGGCTGGAGTCTCCGGCGCGCATCGTGGGGGCAGGGCTACGGGCCGGAAGCGGCCGCCGCGACGATCGACTGGGCGTTCGACACGCTGGACTGGGACGAGGTGATCCACACCATCGACCGGGCCAATACCGGTTCCAAGCGCGTCGCGGAGAAGCTGGGTTCGCGCTTCCTGCGCATGGGCCTGCTGCCCGCGCCGTTCGACGGCAACCCGGTGGAGATATGGGGACAGACGCGCGCGCAATGGCAGGCGGCCCGGGGGAACCGCGCATGATCGTCGTGTACGGCTACTCGCCGTCCGGCAACTGCCACAAGGTGCGCCTGCTGCTGGAGCAGTTGGGCCGGCCGTATACGTGGGTCGAGACCGACAGCAGTCGCGGCGAAACGCGCACGCCGGCGTATCTGGCGAAGAATCCGAACGGCCAGGTGCCGATGCTGGAACTCGACGACGGCCGCGTGCTGGTCGAATCGAACGCGATCCTGTGTTTTCTCGCCGCCGGCACGCCGTTGCTGCCGGGCGATCCCTGGCCGCACGCGCAGGCGCTGCGCTGGATGTTCTTCGAGCAGTACAGCCACGAGCCGGCGATCGCGGTCGCGCGTTTCATCCGCGGCTGGACCGATGCCGACTCTCCGCGCCGCGCGGAACTGCCTGCGCTGCAGGCGCGTGGCCACCGCGCGCTGGCGGTGATGGACGGCCATCTTGCCGGCGGCGTGGCGTGGTTTTCCGGCAGCACCTATGGCGTCGCCGACATCGCGCTGTTCGCCTACACCGCCGTCGCGCCCGACCGCGGCTTCGACCTGGCCCCGTATCCGGCGCTGCGCGACTGGCTCGCGCGCGTCCGCGGCACGCCCGGTTTCATCGACATGCCGGCGCCCGCGCCGGTCAACGCCGCGAGGCTCGCGGCCCCGGACTGAAGGTGACTCGATGTTCGCAGTCGTTCCCGATCCGATCCCGGCCCGCATGAAGGGCCTCAACCGCGCCGAGATCTGCGACGCGAATTTCCAGCAGTTCGTCCGCGAATGGGACGGCCCGCGCGACGCGGCGCCGGCCGACGGCGAGGCGATCCTCGCCGGTAGCGCGCTCGATACCCGCGGCTTTCGCGAATTGTTCGAGTCGCAGCTGATCAGCCGCCACCTGGACCTGATGGCGCGCGTGCTGCGCGTGCAGAACAAGGTCTTCTACACGATCGGCTCGAGCGGCCACGAAGGCAACGCGATGGTCGCGCGCGCCACGCGGCATACCGATCCCGCATTCCTGCACTACCGCAGCGGCGGCTTCATGGCCGAACGCTTCCGCAAGGTGCCGGGCATGGATCCGGTGATGGACTCGGCGCTGTCGTTTGCCGCGAGCGCGGACGATCCGGCCAGCGGCGGCCGCCACAAGGTCTGGGGCAGCAAGCCGCTGTGGGTGCTGCCGCAGACTTCGACCATCGCTTCGCACCTGCCCAAGGCGCTCGGCACCGCAATCGCGATCGAGCACGCGCGCCGCATTGGTCACGCACTGCCGGTGCCCGCCGACAGCATCGTCGTGTGCTCGTTCGGCGATGCGTCGAGCAACCACGCGACCGCGCAGACCGCGTTCAACGCTGCGGCGTACACCGCTTATCAGAAACTCCCGGCACCGGTGCTGTTCGTCTGCGAGGACAACGGCATCGGCATTTCGGTGAAGACGCCAGACGGCTGGATCGCGCGCAATTTCGCGCACCGGCCCGATCTCGACTATTTCGCCGCCGACGGGCTCGATCTGGCAGCGGGCTATGGCGATGTCGAACGCGCCGTCGCGCACTGCCGACGCACGCGACGGCCGACCTTTCTGCATCTGCGCACGACCCGGCTCATGGGCCACGCCGGCACCGACTTCGAGATTGAATGGCGCGCGCTGGCGGAGCTGTGCGCGGTCGAGGCCAGCGATCCGCTGTTGCGCAGCGCGGCGATCGCGCTCGAATCGGGACTGCTGTCGAAGCGCGAACTGCTCGATCTCTACGAAGCCATGCGCGTGCGCTGCTTCGCCGCGGCGGAAGCTGCCGACAGCCGGCCGCGGCTGACACGCCTCGACGATGTGATGGCACCGCTCGCGCCGTATTCGCCCGAACGGGTCCACGCCGAAGCCACGCGCGCGCCTAATGCCGCTGCGCGCCACGCGGCCTTCGGTAGCGAGGCCGCGTTGCCCGAACGTCAGCCGCCGAAGCATCTGGCGGTGCAGATCAACCAGGCGCTGCACGACCTGTTCGCGAAGTATCCCGAGGCGTTGCTGTTCGGCGAGGACGTCGCGCAGAAGGGCGGTGTCTACACCGTGACCAAGGGCCTGCAGAAAGCCTTCGGCGGACGGCGCGTGTTCAATACGCTGCTGGACGAAACGACGATTCTCGGCCTGGCGCAGGGCTTCGCCAACATGGGCATGCTCGCGCTGCCCGAAATCCAGTACCTCGCGTATTTCCACAACGCCGGTGACCAGATCCGCGGCGAGGCCGCGAGCCTGCAGTTCTTCAGCAACGGCCAGTATCGCAATCCGATGGTCGTGCGCATCGCATCCCTGGGTTACCAGCGCGGCTTCGGAGGGCATTTCCACAACGACAATTCGGTCGCGGCGCTGCGCGACATTCCCGGCATCGTCGTCGGCTGTCCTTCGCGCGGCGACGACGCGGCCACGATGCTGCGCACGCTCGCCGCGATGGCCCAGGTCGATGGCCGCGTCTGCCTGTTCCTCGAACCGATCGCGCTGTACATGACCAAGGATCTGTACGTCGCAGGCGACGGTGCCTGGTCGACGGCGTATCCGCCGCCGGACCAGGCGATGACGTTCGGCGAAGCGCGGGTCTACGACGCGGCAGCCACCGATCTCGTCGTGCTGACCTTCGGCAACGGCGTGCCGATGAGCCTGCGCGCGGCGCGTCTGATCGAGGCCGAGCGCGGCTGGAAGGTGCGGGTGGTCGACCTGCGCTGGCTGCTGCCGCTCAACGAAGGCGAGATCGCCCGCCACGTGGGCGAATGCGCACGTGTGCTGGTGGTCGACGAGGGGCGGCGCAGCGCGGGCGTGGGCGAGGGCATCGTCACCGCGATCGCGGAAGCGGGCTTCGGCGACACGCCGCTGCGGCGCGTGGTGGGCGCCGACACCTTCACACCGCTGGCGGGCGCGGCGTTCCTGGTGATTCCGTCGGAGGCGGACATCGTCGCGGCGGCATTGACGATGGTGTGAGGGATCCCGTCCAGGCGATGCGACACGGGCGTGGAACCGCCCCCTCCGCATGCGGGCGAGGGGCGGTCCGCGCATCCCTCGGATCAGTCCGCCAGACGCACCCGCACTTCCACGCGCCGGTTCGGCGCCAGGCAGGTGATCAGCGCCTGACCACGTTCGGACTTGCATTCGGTCACCGGCTCGACGTCACCGCGACCCACCGCGGTGATGCGGTCCGACGGCACGCCGTGTTCGACCAGATAACCGCGCACGGCTTCGGCGCGGCGGTTCGACAGGCGCAGGTTGCCCTGCGGGTTGCCGATGCGGTCGCTGTGACCGATCACGTGGACGATATCGAGCGTGCGTCCGGCCAGGCGGCCGGCGAGGGCATCGAGCGCCGCACGGCCGGCCGGGCTGATGTCGCGGATGTCGGCCTTGCCGAACGCGAACAGACCATCGGCATCGAGCTGTTCGACGAACGCGGTGGGCTCGGGTGGCGGCGGTGGCGGCGCGGGCGGTTGTGCCGGCTTTGAACTGGCGCAGGCGGCGAGTGCACACGCGACAACGGACGCGGCGAATGCCGCGGACAGCGAACTGTGCTTCATGACGACCCCTTGGATGCTTCCCCAGATCCATGTCGCCACACCGGCTGCGGCCCGTGCGGCGACGACTTCGACACTCCCCCGGGCGCGTGCGCCCCCTGTCGCGGCCGAGCATAGCAGCCGGATCACGACGGCCGGATGGCAGTTACGGTGGGCCGGAAAACACCCGTGGGATCAGCGGGCGAGGCCGTCCAGCAGCGGTGTGTCGACGGCATCGATCCCGCCGATCTGCAGCGGTGCGCCGGGCCGCTCGAGCGGCAGCACCGCCAGCGCGAGATCACCCGCGACCGACACGATCTTGCCCAGCGCCTGCTCGCCGGCCCGCACGTCGTCGCCCGGCGCGGCGCCGGCAGCGCTGCGCAGGACAGCCAGGCCGCGTTTCGCCTGTCCGAGGAAATGCGTGCGCGCGACGATCTCCTGTCCCGGGTAGCAGCCTTTGGCGACGCTGAAAGCGCGCAGGCGTTCCAGCGACAGCTGCTGCGGTGTCCACTGTTCGCGCTGGTCGGCGTCGAGGCGGGGCAGGCCGTGGGCGATGTCGAACGCCCGCCAGCGCAGCTTCGCTTCGGGATCGTGCGCGATGCCGGACGCGGTCTGGCGCAGCATCAGCGTGCGCGGTGCGGCCGTCGTGCCGACGTCCAGCTCGATGCCGGTGGTCCCGATCGCCGCGGTCGCGCCCTGTGCAATCGACGGCGCTGCGAACCGCCCCGATGCGGACACGTCGTCCGGCACCTCGATCGAGACCTTGCTGCGGAAGACGTAGCGTTTCAGCGATGTCGCCAATGCATTCACGTCGGCATCGAGCACGATGAGATCGAGTTGTTCTGCGTTGTGGCGGAGCACGGCGAGCAGGGCGATCACGCGGCCCTTCGGGGTCAACCAACCGCTCCACTGCCACTGTCCGTCGCCGAGCGCGGCGACGTCGCTCATGAACTGCGCTTGCGCGAATGCGATGCAATCGCGTCCGCGCAGCGTCAACGATGCGATGTCCGGAAGCGCGAATGCAGTCGCGGGCGTGGATTGCAGCTTGTCTGACATGCCTGTGGGAACTAAAATTGAACGAATGACCAATCCGGACATCATAGGCGAGCAGACGGACACACCGTCGTCGACGCCTGCGGAAATGCCTGTTCCGGCATCGCCGCCCGCAGAAGAGATCGGAGGCCGCGACGGCCTCGATCCCACGCGGTATGGCGACTGGGAAAAGAACGGTCGTTGCATCGACTTTTGATCCGTCACGTCGTGTCTGGCGGGCGGATCCGCAATACCAGCCACGCGGCGAGACGCCGCCAGCGAGGAGAGCACCACAACGATGGCACACCGTAACCGTCCCCTGTCACCGTTCATGCTCGGCACGCTGTATCGCCTGCAGATCACATCGGTGATGTCCCTGATGCACCGGGTCACCGGCATCATCGCCTCGGTCGGTGCATTCGGCCTCGCCTGGTGGTTGCTGGCGGTCGCCAAGGGCGGCGACGCCTACGCGAGCGCATCGGCCTGCCTCGGTTCGCCGCTGGGCACGCTTGCACTCGTCGCGTTCTCCTTCGCGCTGGTCTACCACCTGCTCAACGGCATCCGCCATCTGATGTGGGATGCGGGCATGGGCTTCGAACTGCCGGAGGTCTATCGCTCCGGTTACACCGTGATCACGCTCGCCGTCGTGCTGACGGCCGTGATCTGGTTCATTGCATTGCGGGGTGGCGCATGAGCGAGTCCAAGACGCCGGACCAGGCCGTGCAGCGGCCTGATTTCCGTACCCCGGTCGGTCGCGCACGCGGCCTCGGATCGGGCAAGACCGGTACCGGTCATTTCTGGTGGCAGCGTGTCACCGCCGTGGCGCTGGTGCCGCTGGTCGCGTGGTTCATCGGCACGCTGGTGTCGCTGGCCGGCGCCGATCTCGTCACCGTGCAGACGGTCATCGCGCGTCCGTTCAACGCGATCGCGTTCGCGCTGTTCGCCATCGCGATGTTCTGGCACGCCAAGCTCGGCCTGCAGGTGGTGATCGAGGATTACATCCACCAGCGCGCGCTGGAGGTCAGCCTCCAGCTCCTCGTCACATTCGCCTGCGCCGCTGGCGCGCTCGCATCGCTGTACGCGATTGCGCGCATCGCACTGCTGGGCTGAGAACCACATGACCAACGCTTACAAGATCACCGAACACACCTACGACATGATCGTCGTCGGCGCCGGCGGCGCCGGCCTGCGCGCGACCTTCGGCCTGGCCCACAAGGGTCTGCAGACCGCATGTCTGACCAAGGTCTTCCCGACGCGCTCGCACACGGTGGCGGCGCAGGGCGGCATTTCCGCCGCGCTCGGCAACATGGGCGACGACGACTGGCGCTACCACTTCTACGACACGATCAAGGGCTCCGACTGGCTGGGCGACCAGGACGCCATCCAGTACATGTGCCGCGAGGCCATCCCCGCGATCATCGAGCTCGAGCACCAGGGCGTGCCGTTCTCGCGCACCGAAGAGGGCAAGATCTACCAGCGCCCGTTCGGCGGCATGACCACGGAATACGGCAAGGGCATCGCCCAGCGCACCTGCGCCGCGGCCGACCGTACCGGCCACGCGATCCTGCACACGCTCTACCAGCAGTCGCTCGCGCATGACGCGCGGTTCTTCATCGAGTACTTCGCGCTCGACCTGATCATGGACGAGGACGGCGCCTGCCGTGGCGTGCTCGCACTCGACATGGCCGAGGGCACGTTGCATCTGTTCCGCGCCCAGGGCGTGGTGCTGGCGACCGGCGGCTATGGCCGCGCGTACTTCTCCGCGACCTCCGCGCACACCTGCACCGGCGACGGTGGCGGCATGGCGCTGCGCGCCGGCCTGGGTCTGCAGGACATGGAGTTCGTGCAGTTCCACCCGACCGGCATCTACGGCGCGGGCTGCCTGATCACCGAAGGCGTGCGCGGCGAAGGCGGCATCCTGCGCAACGCCAGTGGCGAGCGTTTCATGGAGCGCTACGCACCGAATGCCAAGGATCTCGCCTCGCGCGACGTCGTCTCGCGTTCGATGACGATGGAGATCCGCGAAGGCCGCGGCGTCGGCGAGCACAAGGATCACATCCATCTGGATCTGACCCATCTCGACCCGAAGGAAATCCACGAGAAGCTGCCGGGCATCGCCGAAAGCGCCAAGATCTTCGCCGGCGTCGACGTCGAGAAGCAGCCGATTCCGGTGATTCCGACCGTCCACTACAACATGGGCGGCATCCCGACCAACTACCACGGCGAAGTCGTGCAGTTGAAGGACGGCAATCCGGATGCGGTGGTCCCGGGCCTGTACGCGATCGGCGAAGCCGCCTGCGTGTCGGTGCACGGCGCCAACCGTCTGGGTTCGAACTCGCTGCTCGACCTGGTGGTGTTCGGTCGCGCGGTGGCCAACCGCTGCGCCGAGACGATCAAGCCGGGCGCACGTCACAAGCCGCTCGCCAAGGACGCCTGCGACAAGGCGCTGTCGAACCTTGACGGCCTGCGCAACGCCAGCGGCAGCACGCCGACCTCGGTGATCCGCGACAACATGCAGCGCACGATGCAGAACGACGCCGCGGTGTTCCGCACCAGCAAGACGCTGGCCGAGGGCGTCGACAAGATCCGCGAGATCCACGCCTCGTTCGCCGACGTCAAGGTCAGCGACCGCTCGATGGTGTGGAACTCGGATCTGATCGAGACCATGGAACTGCAGAACCTTCTGGGACAGGCGCTGGTCACCATCGTCTCGGCCGAGAACCGCAAGGAATCCCGCGGCGCGCACGCGCACGAGGACTTCCCGGACCGTGACGACGAGAACTGGCACAAGCACACGCTGTGCTGGGCCGACAATGCCGGCAACACGCAGATCGATTACCGCCCGGTGCACATGTACACGCTCGACGACGAAGTCGAAGTCGTGCCGCCGAAAGCACGCGTTTACTGAGCCGGGGAACCCAGATGGCAGAATTTTCGCTTCCGAAGAATTCCAAGGTGCAGCAGGGCCGGCACTTCCCGGCCACGGGCGCCAAGCGCACGCGCACCTTCAAGGTCTATCGCTGGAACCCCGATGACGGCCGCAATCCGTCGACGGACACTTACGAGATCGATCTCGACAAGTGCGGTCCGATGGTTCTCGACGCGCTGATCAAGATCAAGAACGAGATCGATCCGACGCTGACCTTCCGCCGCTCGTGCCGCGAGGGCATCTGCGGTTCGTGCGCGATGAACATCGACGGCACGAACACGCTGGCCTGCACCCGCGCGATCGAGGACTGCAAGAAGGCCGAGGTGCCGATCTACCCGCTGCCGCACATGGAAGTGGTCAAGGATCTGGTGCCGGACCTGACCCACTTCTACGCGCAGTACGCGTCGATCCAGCCGTGGATCCGCACGCAGAGCGCGGCGCCGCCGGACCGCGAGCGTCTGCAGTCCAAGGAAGACCGCGCCAAGCTCGACGGCCTGTACGAGTGCATCCTGTGCGCCTGCTGCTCGACCAGCTGCCCGAGCTACTGGTGGAACGGCGAGCGGTATCTCGGCCCGGCCGTGCTGCTGCAGGCCTACCGCTGGATCATCGACAGCCGCGACGAGGACACCGGTGCGCGTCTGGACGATCTGGAAGATCCGTTCAAGCTCTACCGCTGCCACACGATCATGAACTGCGCCCGGACCTGCCCGAAGGGTCTGAACCCGGCGAAGGCGATCGGCGAGATCAAGCAGCTGATGCTGGCGCGTCGCGGCTGATCGGCAGGCGCCTGGTCGGTGCGGTGCATCGACCGGGCGTGAGGCGCCGCCGGCTTCTGTCGGAATATCTATCCGTCATTCCGGCGAACGCCGGAATCCAGCGTCTTCGGCGTTCCCGGATACCGTTATCGCGAAGCAGAGACAGTGGATTCCGGCGTTCGCCGGAATGACGGGCTCGAGCGTCGCCTGTCAGGGATCAGAAAACGCATGACCTACGACGACGCCACCGAACTCCGCCGCCTGCGCTGGCGCAGCCGGCGTGGCATGCGCGAACTCGACCGGCTGTTCGAGCGCTGGCTCGACCGTTGCTGGGCGACGTCCACCGAGGCCGAGCGCGAGGTTTTCCGACGGCTGCTGGATTGCGAGGACGATAGGCTCTGGAAGTGGTTCCTCGGCCATGAGCGTTCTGACGATGCGCAGCTCGACACCCTCGTACAGTCGATCCGGCAGCTCCCGCCCGGCTGAGCCCTTGCCGCTGCGGCTGGTGTGGCGGCCTTCGATCGTGCTGCAGGCCGCGCTCGCGTCGATCGGCTTCTGTGCGTGCATCGCGTTGTGGCTGTCCGAACTGCCGATGATCGCGACCGTCTGCGCGATGCCGCTGGTCGTCGCCGCGACCGGGCACCGCATCGCCGTCGAGCGCCGCGCGCCGATACGCGCGCTCGTCATCGATGCCGCAGGCGCCGCGCACCTCGATGACGCCGTGCTCGACACCCCGCAACTCGAATGGCGCGGACCGCTGGCGATCCTGCGCTGGCGCGACGGGCGCCGCGCGCGTCGGCTGCTGTGGTGGCCCGATACGCTGCCGCCACCGGCGCGACGTGAACTCCGTCTGGCCGCATCCGCGCTCGTGACGCGACCGACACCGGATTCGATGGCACCATAGCGGCGCCCCGGGCGGGCGGCGTACCGGCCCGGCGGCCGCGGACGCCGCGGCCCCCATGACCGGACGTCCATGCTCAGACCCATTCCTGCCGCCATCGGCCTGCGTTATCTCAGGGCCAAGCGGCGCAACGGCTTCATCTCCTTCATCTCGCTGGCCTCGATCCTCGGCATCGCCATCGGCGTGACCGTGCTGATCACGACGCTCGCGGTGATGAGCGGCTTCCAGAAGGAAATCCGCGACCGCATGCTCGGCATGGTCGCGCACGCGACGATCAGCGCCGACGGCGACACGCTGTCGAACTGGCAGCGCGCGGTCGACGTCGCGCGCGAGGATCCCCGCGTTGCCGGCGCCGCGCCCTACGTCGACACGCAGGCGCTGCTGCGCGGCCGTCGCAACGAGCCGGCCGCGGTACGCGCGATCGTGCCCGAGGACGAGGCGCAGGTGTCCGACCTCACCACGTCGATGGTCATCGGCAAGCTCGAGGATCTGCAGCCGGGCACGTTCAACATCGTGCTCGGGCGCGAACTCGCGCTGTGGCTGGGCGTGGGCGTCGGCGACAGCGTCATCGTCACCACCGATTTCCAGGTCACGCCGATGGGCGCGGTGCCGCAGCTCAAGCGCTTCACGGTCAGCGGCATCTTCGAGGCCGGCTACCAGGACTTCGACCGGCGCCTGGCCGTGGTCAATCTCAGTGATGCGCAGCGGCTGCTGCGCATCGGCGACGGCGTCACCGGCGTGCGCCTGAAACTGCACGACATGGACCGCGCGCAGCAGGTCACGCGCGATCTCGTGCACAAGCTCGGCGGCGTGTACCGGGTGAGCGACTGGAGCATCGAGAACGCGAACATGTTCCGCGCGCTCAAACTCGAGAAGACGATGATCGGCATCCTGCTGTCGCTGATCATCGTCATGGGCTCGTTCAATCTCGTCGCCTCTCAGGTGAGCCTGGTGACCGACAAGCAGGCCGATATCGCGATCCTGCGCACGCTGGGGCTCACGCCCGGCGGCGTCATGCAGGTGTTCATGGTGCAGGGCACGATGATCGGCGTGATCGGCACGATCCTCGGCATCACCGGCGGACTGCTGTTGACCTTCAATCTCGAACATATCCTCGGCGCGATCGAGCGCCTGTTCGGCGTCGTGCTGATGCCCGAGGACGTCTATTACGTGACCGGCCTGCCGATCGATCTGCAGGTCAGCGACGTGGTGATGATCGCCAGCGTCGCGCTGGTGATGGCCTTCGTCGCGACGATCTATCCGGCGCTGCGCGCGGCGCGCACGGCACCGGCGGAGGCGCTGCGCTATGAGTGACACGATCCCGGTTGCACTTACGACCGCGCCCGACAGCGTCGTGCTCGCGGCCGAAGGCCTGGGCAAGACCTACGCCGAGGGCAAGTTGAACACACCGGTGTTCGACGGTCTGGACTTCGCGGTGCGCGCCGGCGAAACCGTCGCGATCCTCGGCGCGTCCGGCGCCGGCAAGAGCACCTTGCTGCATCTGCTCGGCGGGCTGGACACGCCGACCGCGGGCGAGGTGTACGTGTCCGGCCAGAAGATGAGCGCGTTGTCGAACGCGGCGCGCGGCACCCTGCGCAACCGGTCGCTGGGCTTCGTCTACCAGTTCCATCACCTGCTGCCGGAGTTCACGGCGCTGGAGAACGTCATGCTGCCGGCGCTGCTCAACGGCGCCAGCGATGCGGATGCGACGAAGCGTTCTCGTGATCTGCTGGAGACCGTGGGTCTCGGCCATCGCCTCGCCCACAAGCCGGGCGAACTGTCGGGCGGCGAACGCCAGCGCGCGGCCGTCGCGCGTGCGCTGGTGAACAAGCCGGCCTGCGTGCTCGGCGACGAGCCGACCGGCAATCTCGATGAGCGCACCGCGGCCACGGTGTTCGAGCTGATGCTTGAACTCAACCGCGCGCAGCACACCAGCCTCGTGCTGGTGACGCATGACCGCCGGCTCGCGCGCAAGCTCGACCGGGTCATGGAACTGCACCAGGGCAAGCTGCGCGAAGTGGCGAAAGACGACGTCTGAGTTCCCGTGCGGGACTGCGCTCCGGGAGCGGCCCGGCCGCGACGGGGCGTTCCGGGTGAGGCATCGCGGCCAGGGCCGCGCCCACACCGGAACACGCATTCCCGGATTGCCGGTTATTCGCTCGGCTTCGCCGCTTCAGCCGGGCGCTGCGTAGCCGCGCGGCGCGACAGCACCGCCTCGCGGTGCGCGATATAGCCGTTCGCGCCGAACACGATCGCCGCGCCGATCGCGGTCCACATGTCGATGACCTCGCCGAACAGCCACCAGCCGAACAGCACGACGATCGGCAACTGCACGAAGCTGATCGGCTGCAGCGCGGACACCTCGCCCAAGCGCAGCGCGCGCGTCCACAGCCACTGCCCCAGCGTGCCGAGCACACCGGTCGCGATCAGCCACAGCCAGACCGTCGGGCTCGGCCAGACCCACTGGAACAGGGCGGGCACCAGCGACAGCGGCACCCACAGCAGATAGGTGTAGAACACGATCGTGTCCGGCGGATCCAGCTTCGAGAGCTGTTTCATCTGGATCGCGACCAGCGCCGCGAGCAGGGCGCCGACCACCGGTACCAGCATCGCGGCCGAGAACGCGACGCCCGGCCGCAGGATCACCAGCACGCCGAGAAAGCCGGCGGAGACCGCCATCCAGCGCCGGATGCGCACGATCTCGCCGAGCCAGATCACTGCGGCGATCGTCGCGAACAGCGGCGCCGCATACGAGAGCGAAATCGCCTGCGACAGCGGAAGATGGCCGATCGCCCAGAACGCGCACAGCATCGAGCCGAGCCCGACCACGGTGCGGATCACGTAGCGACCCAGATTGCGCGTGCGCGGCAGGCCGGCGCCGGTGCGCAGGAGGATCGGCAGCAACGCGAGCAGGCCGAAGAAGTTGCGGAAGAATGCGACTTCGGTGGTCGGAACGGTGGCCGATGCGTAGCGGATCGCGATGGCCATCAGTGCGAACGCCGACGTGCTGCCGAGCATCAGCAGCGCGGCCTGTCCCTGTACGGTCGCGGGTCGCCAGCGGAGCAGGGCGCGTGCGTTCACCACGCCGCGCCGACGATCTTGGGTTCGGGTTCCAGCGCGACGCCGAAGCGCATCTGTACCGAGGCCGCGATACGTCGCGCCAGGCCCAGCAGTTCGGTGCCCTGCGCGTGGCCGTGGTTGACCAGCACCAGCGCGTGGCCGGGTGCGACGCCGGCATCGCCATCGCGATGGCCCTTCCAGCCGCAGCGATCGATCAGCCAGGCCGCCGACAGCTTGCGCAGGCCCTCATCGACCGCGAACACCGGGATGCCCGCATGCGCGGCGACCAGTGCGGCGGCCTGCGCGGCCGGCACGATCGGATTCTTGAAGAAGCTGCCGGCGTTGCCGATCACCGCTGGATCGGGCAGCTTGCTGCGCCGGATGTCGATGACGGCTTCGGCGACGTCGAGCGGGCGGGGCGCGGTGATGCCGCGCGCGGCCAGTACGTCGCGCAGGCCGGCGTAGTCGAGCACCGGCTCGGCGAAGCGGTGCAGCGCGAACTCGACGGCAGTGACGATCCAGCGATCCGGCACCTGCTTGAAGACGCTGTCGCGGTAGCCGAAGCGGCAGGCGTCGCGATCGAGCCGCACGAAATTGCGCGTGTCCTGGTCGAAGGCTTCGACCGCGACCACGTGTTCGCCGACCTCGACGCCGTAGGCGCCGATGTTCTGGATCGGCGCCGCGCCGACCGTGCCCGGAATCAGCGCCAGGTTCTCCATGCCGCCGAGCTCCTGCGCCAGCGTCCACAGCACGAAGCCGTGCCAGTCGGCGCCGGCAGCAGCGCGCACGACGACGCGCTCGCCGTCGTCGGAGACCACGTTGCGGCGCGCATCGACGATCGCGAGCGCATCGTCCGCGTCGCCGGCGAACAGCAGATTGCTGCCGCCGCCGATGACCAGCGGGCGCGCGTCGGCATCGAGCGCAGCGAGTGCCTGCGGCAGGGCCGTGGCATCGAGCACCTCGATCAGCCGTCGCGCACGTGCGGCCACGCCGAAGGTGTTGCGCGGGCGCAGATCGGCCGGCTGCAGCAGACGGAAGGAATCGGACATCACTGCGATCAGAGGCTGGGCAGGTTGCCGCGGCTCGGGGCTTCGCGCCGGCGGCGGATCGCCTCGACGCAGTCGCCGATCAGCGCCGGCCCGCGATAGACCAGACCCGAATACACCTGCACCAGCGATGCGCCGGCGGCCATCTTCTTCACCGCATCGGCGCCCGACAGGATGCCGCCCACGCCGACCAGCGGAATCTCGCTGGCGAGGCGGGTGCGCATCATCCGCAGCACGGTGGTCGACTTGTTCATCAGCGGCTCGCCGGACAGTCCGCCGGCCTCGTCGGCGCGGCGGTCGTCCTGCACGCTGATGCGCGAGATCGTGGTGTTGGTGGCGATGACGCCGTCGACGTGCAGGTCCGACAGCACCCGGGCCGCGGCCTCGATATCGTCGTCGCTCAGATCGGGCGCCACCTTCACCAGCAGCGGCACGCGCTTGCCGTGCTGCGCGGCGAGTCGCTCCTGCGCATCGCGCAACGTGCCGATCAGCCGGCGCAGCGCCTGCTCTTCCTGCAGTTCGCGCAGGCCGGCGGTGTTGGGCGAGGAGATGTTGACGGTGATGTAGTCCGCCAGCGGATACACGCGCTCCATGCAGAACAGGTAATCGTCGGCCGCCGATTCGTTCGGCGTGTCCTTGTTCTTGCCGATGTTGATGCCGAGGATGCCGGCGCGCTTCGCGCGGCTCACGTTGGCGACCAGCGCATCGACGCCCTGGTTGTTGAAGCCCAGGCGGTTGATCAGCGCGCGGTGGCGCGGCAACCGGAACATGCGCGGCTTCGGATTGCCGTCCTGCGGCCTGGGTGTGATGGTGCCGATCTCGACGAAGCCGAAGCCCAGCGCGAACAGCGCATCGATGTGGTCGCCGTTCTTGTCGAGCCCGGCGGCGAGGCCGACCGGATTCGGAAACTGCAGGCCGAAGGCTTCGGTGGGTAGCGGCTGCGGCGGTGTCGCGATCAGCGACGACAGGCCCACACGATGCAACGCGTCCATTGCCGTCAGGGTGAGCCCGTGCGCGCGCTCGGGATCGAGCCGGAACAGCAGCGGACGGGCGCTCGCGTACATCAGGACGCCGCCGCGATGAAGGCCAGCAGGCCGCCGAAGAACAGGAAGACGAACAGGAAGCCGACGACCGCCATCGCGACCATCAGATAGCCGAGCACCAGCCCCGCGACCGCGAGGCCATCGCCCTCGAGTGCGTCGGGGCGACGGCGGATCTCGCCGCGGGCCAGATGGCCGGTGACGATCGCGACGACGCTGCCGATGACCGGCAGCAGCGACCAGCCGAGCAGGCCGGCGACGAGACTGACGATCGCCATCGCACTGGTCTGGCGGAAGGCGACGGGCGCGTTCATGCGTATGGACCTCGTACCGGATCGGACACAGGCGACGCCGACACGCGGTCGCGCGTCGCAGCGGACATGCAGGCCGGAATTAGCGGCGCCATCGGCGGCGGTCCAGGGAAAGCGGGGGAAGACACGATTATTCAGACACCAGGGCGTCGCGCGCAAGCACGCAGGCGCCGCGGATCGGATCCGCGACGCCCGTGGTCGACCTCAGAGGTCGAACTTGATGCCCTGTGCGAGCGGCAGTGCGTCGGAGTAGTTGATCGTGTTGGTCTGGCGACGCATGTAGGCGCGCCATGCATCCGAACCCGATTCGCGGCCGCCGCCGGTTTCCTTCTCGCCACCGAATGCGCCGCCGATTTCCGCGCCGCTGGTGCCGATGTTGACGTTGGCGATGCCGCAATCCGAACCCCAGGCGGCGAGGAACTGCTCGGACGCACGCAGGTCGGTGGTGAACAGCGACGACGACAGGCCCTGCGGCACGTCGTTCTGCAGATCGATCGCTTCTTCCAGATCGCTGTACTTCATCACGTAGAGGATCGGTGCGAAGGTCTCGGTCTGCACCACTTCGGCATCGTTGGTCAGGCCGCTGACCAGCGCCGGCAACACGAAGTTGCCCTTGCGGTCCTCCAGCGCGCGGCCGCCGCTCTCGATCGTGCCGCCGCTGGCCTTGGCCTTGGCGATCGCGTCGAGATAGGCCTGCACGCCGTCGCGACTGTTGAGCGGGCCCATCAGGTTGGCGGCGTCGGTCGGATCGCCGATCTTCTTCTCGACCTGGCCGTAGGCGGTCTTGAGCTTGGCCAGCACGTCATCAAAGATCGACTCGTGCACGAACAGGCGACGCGTCGTCGTGCAGCGCTGGCCGGCGGTGCCGACGGCGCCGAACACGATCGCCGGGATCGCCAGCTTCAGGTCGGCGGTCGGGTCGACGATGATCGCGTTGTTGCCGCCCAGTTCCAGCAGCGAGCGCCCCATGCGCTTGGCGACGCGCTCGCCGACCTGGCGGCCGATCTTGGTCGAACCGGTGAAGCTCACCAGCGCGATGCGCTTGTCGTCGACGAAGGCCTGCGCGAGATCACTGCCGGCATCGTTGAACAGGAAGAAGATGTCCGGGAAGCCGGCCTTGTTCAGCGCTTCGTTGCAGATCTTCATCGACGCGATCGCGGAGAGCGGCGTCTTCGGCGACGGCTTCCAGATCGAGATGTTGCCGCAGACCGCGGCGACGAGCGCATTCCAGGCCCACACCGCGACCGGGAAATTGAACGCGCTGATGATGCCGACCACGCCCATCGGGTGCCACTGCTCGTACATGCGGTGACCGGGGCGCTCGGAATGCATCGTCAGGCCGTAGAGCTGGCGCGACAGGCCGACGGCGAACTCGCCGATGTCGATCATTTCCTGCACTTCGCCGTCGCCTTCCGGCTTCGACTTGCCCATTTCCAGCGCGACCAGCGAACCCAGTGCGTCCTTGTGCGTGCGCAGCGCGTCGGCGCACAGGCGCACGGCTTCACCGCGGCGCGGGGCCGGCGTCTTGCGCCAGATCTTGAACGCCGCCTGGGCGCGCTCGACGATCAGGTCGTAGTCGGCCTGGGAGCTGGCCTGCACGCGGGCGAGCACTTCACCATCGGTCGGGTTGACGGGTTCGAGAACGCCGGCATCGCGGGTCTTCGACCACTCGCCGTTGCCCAGATAGGTGCCCGATTCGGTGCCGGACAGGCCGAGCGCGGTGAGGACGGAATGGGTCATGGACGGAACTCCTTGTGAGCGGACGCCGCCGGTGTGGCAACCGGCCGACGTACGGTGGGAAGCGGCGCGACGCGGCGCAGGGCCGGTGGGGGAAGTCGCGGTTGGTGACCCCGGCCCGATTCGAACGGGCGACCTGTCCCTTAGGAGGGGACCGCTCTATCCAGCTGAGCTACGGGGCCGTGAAGCCGTACAGGATACCGGACTGCCGCAGCGCCACGAAACCGCGGTACCCGCCGGGGGCGGTGGCGGGTCAGCACAGGCCGGAGGCCAGCTCCACGCAATCGCGGCCGTTGGCCTTGGCGGCATACAGCGCGCGGTCCGCGCTGCCGAGGGCATCGTCGACGCCGCCTTCAGATGCCGGATCGACCACGTGCACGCCGATGCTGGCTGTGACCCGGATGCGCGTCTCGCCGCTGACGCAGGGTTCGTCGCCGAGCGCGTGGCGGATCGCTTCGGCGATTTCGCCGGCCGTGGACAGATCGCAGCCGGGCATCGCGGCCACGAATTCCTCGCCGCCGAACCGGGCCAGCAGGGTATCGTGCGGGCGCAGGATGCGACCGATGCGGCGCGCTGCCCAGCGCAGGCAGTCGTCGCCGGCCAGATGGCCGTGGCGGTCGTTGATCGACTTGAAGTGGTCGAGGTCGATCATCAGCACCGCGAGCGGCGCGGCGGTCTGCTTCGCCTGCTGCGCGAGCTCCCGGAAGGCCTCGTGGAACCAGGTGCGGTTGTAGAGGCCGGTCAGGCCGTCGCGCCGGCTCGAATCGCGCAGGCGCGCGTGCGCTTCCTCCAGCTGCAGCAGGGTGCTGCGCACTTCCTGGGTGCGCTGGGCGACCTTGCGTTCGAGTTTCTGGTTGGCCTCGGCGGTGATGCGCAGGTTCTCGTGGCGCAGCGCCGCGTAGCGATGGCCCAGTGCGATCGACAGCAGCAGCATCTCCAGCGCCGAACCGATCTGCACGCCGTATTCGGTGGCGAAGTTCTTCGGCAGCAGGCCGAACGCGAGCAGCGTGAACACCGCGGTGCCGAGCAGGAACATCGACCACGCGAGCAGCAGCAGCCAGGCCGGCGCATACCCGCGGCGCAGCACCACGATCGTTGCGATGACGATGCCGACCACGCCCAGCAGCACCGCCCGCGAGGCGACGGGCGTGGAAATGCGCAGCGGCAGCCAGATCGAGGCGATGCCGAACAGCACGAAGAACGCCATCAGCGCGAGCAGCAGCGCATTGCCGGGCGGCCAGCGTCGCGGCAGCTCGAGGAAGGTGCGCGAGAACTGCAGCATCGCGATCAACGCCAGGCAGATCGAGATCGGCACCATGTGGTCGGCCATCCACGACGAACTTGGCCACAGGTATTCGAAACCCAGGCCGTTGAGCGTGAACAGCACCAGGCCGAAGGCGGTGACGTGGCACAGGTACCAGAAGTAGCTCGCGTCGCGCAGCGACAGCCACAGCACCAGGTTGTAGAAGAACAGCGCCAGCATGATCCCGTAGTACAGCCCGATCGCCAGCTGCGCGTCGCGCGAGACTTCGGTAAACGCCTTCGGTGTGTAGAGCTGCAGCGGCACCTGCATCGAACTCTGGCTGCGCACGCGCACCAGCAGATCGACCGGCTCGCCGAGCGGCAGTTCGAAGCTGAAGTTCGGATGCCGGTAACGCACGCTGCGCGAGGCGAACGGGCGGTGGTCGCCGCCGGCGAAATGCAGCACGCGACCGTCGGCGTAACGCACGTGCAGATCGACTTCGTCGCTGAGCGGATACTCCTGCACCAGCATCCAGCGTGGTTCGTGCGCCTCGCGGTTGACTACGCGCGCATGGAACCAGAACGTGCCGCGCTGGAACCCGAAGGCATCGGCGCCCCCGGGCAGCGGGGCCATGCCGTCGGCGTCGACGCGGCGCCAGGCGGCGGCGAGATCGTCCACATCTTCGCGGTCGTGATAGTGGCCGAGCTGTGGCGCGAGCACGAAACGCTCGGTGCCGGGTTCGAGCACGACGTCCGCGCGTTCCAGCGCCGATGCCAGCAGCGGACAGCACAGGCAGGCCAGCAGCAGCCAGCTTCGCCACGCCCGCACCGTCCTGCCGATCAGCGTCATCCCTTCGCCCCGTGTTCCATGCAGTTGCGCATCGGCCGTGTCCATGGCCTCCGAACGCGGGAAGCGTAGACCAGCGGCCGGCCGAAATCATCCGGCGGCATAATTCCGCGATTCCTCTGCGACACAGGTGCTGCCGATGCCACCCATTCACCGTCGATCGTTTCTGCCGGCCGTGCTCGTGCCGCTGCTCCTGTCGACCGGCGTCGCGTTCGCCTGTGATGCGGGCCGCGTGGTCGGCGCGCAGGCCGATGGCGCCAGCGCAGGCGTAGCGGGGGTCCGCGTGTCGGATGGCCGCCGCATCGTCGAAACCGGTGCGGATGGGCGCTTCGAGGGCCTCGCGGGCGGCGACGCGCCGGTGTTCGTGATCAAGCCCGCGGGCTGGACGCTGCCGCGCGAAGGCGCGAATCCCGCGTTCTGGCGCGCGGCCGGCCGCGCCGGCGATGCCTGCACGTTCACGCTGCAGGCAGGCGAGGCAGCGGGCACGCTCGATGTCGCGGTGTTCGCCGATCCGCAGACCGGCACCGCGGCGGAGGTGGGCTACTACGATCGCGCGGTGGTCGAGGCGGCGCGCGCCGTCGGCCCGTTCGGGCTCGGCCTGATGCTCGGCGACGTCACCAATGACGATCCCGCGCTGTACCCGCTGATCGATCGCGCCACCGCGCGTCTCGACGCGCCGTGGCTGCATGCACCGGGCAACCACGATCTGGATTTCGATGCCAAGGACGACGTGGGGTCGACCGCGTCGTTCCGCGCCGCCTACGGCCCGGAGACCTACGCTTGGGAAACGCCGCAGGCGAACGTGCTCGTGCTGGACAACGTGATCTACCAGCCGGGCACGCGCCCGGCGTATGTCGGCGGATTGCGCGAAGACCAGTTCGCATTCGTCGAGGCCTATCTCGCCACGGCCTCGACCGATCGTCTGCTGGTCGTCGCCGCGCACGTGCCTTGGTTCGACACCGCACCCGCCGGCGCGCCCGAGACGATGCGCAGCGCGGATCGCGCGCGCTTGTTCGCGGCCCTGCAACGGCACCCGCGCGTCCTGCTGCTCACCGGCCATCGCCACACCCAGCAGCACGTCCGTCACGATGCGGCCAGCGGCTGGCACGGCGCGACGCCATTGCACGAATACAACGTCGGCGCCGTCAGCGGCGCGTTCTGGAGTGGCGCGCCCGATGCCGACGGCATTCCCGACGCGACGATGGCCGACGGCACGCCGAACGGCTTCGCGACGCTGCACATCGAGGCCGACGGCGACTATCGCCTGGCCTGGCATCCGGCGCGCGCGTCCGACGACCCGGCGACCACGCAGGCGATGGCGCTGCATGCGCCGCGCGTGCTGCGGCAGGGCGCGTATCCGGCGTGGGGCGTCTACGCCAACGTCTACATGGGCCAGGCCGACACGCGCGTCGAGTTCCGCGTCGGCGATGACGACTGGGCGCCGATGCGCCGTGTCGAACGCGCCGATCCGCGCCTGCTGCTGGAGAACGCACGCGACGATCTCGCCGACGCGCTGCGGGGCTTGGACCGCTCGCCCGAAGCGACGCCGTCGATGCATCTGTGGCGAGGCGCGCTGCCGACCGATCGCCAGGTCGGCGATCACGTTGTCGAAGTGCGCGTGTTCGATGCCTGGCAGGGCGAACAGCGCGCGCGCACGACGTATCGCCTCGATCTCTTCGACCCCACGGGTACCACGCGATGAGCGCCGTGCCGCCCGACGGTCTGCCGGTACAGGCGTTCGCCGACGAGGCGGCGTGGGAGGCCTGGCTCCGCGCGCATGCCGGTGCCGCCGGGCTGTGGCTGAAGATCGCCAAGCAGGGCAATGCGATGCCGTCGGTGACCTATGCGCAGGCGCTCGACGTCGCGCTGTGCCACGGCTGGATCGACGGCCAGAAGCGCGGCTTCGACGATGCGTGGTTCCTGCAGCGTTTCACACCGAGGCGCGCCCGCAGCCTGTGGTCGGCGCGCAACGTCGCACACGTCGAACGGTTGCACGCGGCCGGGCGTATCGGTCCGATCGGTCAGCGCGAGATCGACGCGGCAAAAGCGGACGGTCGCTGGGAGGCCGCCTATGCCGGCGCTGCGTCGATGGCGCCTCCGGACGAACTGCAGGCAGCGCTCGCCGCGACCCCAGGTGCGCAGATCGCATTCGACGCACTCGACCGGACCAATCGCTATGCGGTGTGCTTCCGGGTCGCGACGTTGAAGACCGCGGCCGGCCGCGTGCGACGCGCGCAGGCCCTGGCGGAGATGCTCGCGCGCGGCGAGTGTCCGCACGGCTGATCCGGCGGATCGCAAGCGTGACCGATCGCCTGGAACGCGTGTGGACGCCGCAACGCGACGGTCCTGCGTGTGGTTGACCTGGAACGCGCCCACAAAAAAACCCGCACGCGGCGGGTTCTTCGAAGATGACCGGCTGGCGCGCGACGGCTGGCGGGCGGGTCGTGCGCGTCGCTTGCTGGCGATGGCTGGCGTGCGGCGCGCTGCGATTCTATCGAGGCACCGCAGGGCAATGACGAAACGAGAATCACTCTCGGGACTTCGCCTGCCGCGCGCATCGATGGAGATGCGGGCGTGTGCTCGTGCGCGATGGCGCGCTCCCGGGACCGTCCGATCGCGCGCGAGCGCGCGCCTGCGGAAGGGCTGCGTCTGGCGTCTGCTCGGCGGCGTTGCGACGTTCGCTCAGGGCGCGATCGGGTACGGATACACCGCGGGCGGTGGGTCTGCCGGCAGCGTGGCCTGCCACCGCGCCAGCGTCTCGCCGATGCGCGCGCCGGCTGCGATCTGCGGCCCTGAGCGTTCGTAGCCGAGCTTGCGCTCGCGCTGCTTGATCGCGCGTGCCGCGAGCCGGTACGCGTTCGCGAAATCGCGGTCCGCGTTGAGCCCGTCGAGCAGCCAGGCGTGACCGAAGAACGTGATCGTCGATTCGCTGCCGCAACCGAACGACGGTCGATCGGGACGCGCGGCGGTCAGCACCAGCGTGTCGGCATTCTGGAGCGCGGGCACGAAGCCGCCCGAGTAACAGGCCGAGATCACGACCACGCGATGCACGATGCCGGAGGCGTCGAGCGCCGCGCGCAATGCGTCGGGCGTGATCGTGTCCTCGCTGCCGTCGGGCAGCGCCAGACCGAGTGCGTGATCGGGTGCGCCGTGCATCGTCAGATACAGCAGCAGCACGTCGCGCTCGCGGTCCATGTGCGCACCGATCGAGGACAACGCATGCCGCAGGTTCGCCGGGGTCGCGAGCGGGGTGCTCGCGCCCTTGAGGCTGTCGATGTGGTTGACCAGCGCGAGTGCACGCGTGCCTGCGCCGAGGCGCGGTGCGACCCGTTCGGTGAGAAAACGCACCTCGTTGCGGAACACGTCTTCGCCCGCATCGCCGGCCATGCCGACGACGTACAGCGCCGGCGCATCGCCGGTGCCGACCGGCATCGCCGCGACCGCGGCCTCGATCCGCGCATGGTCGCGGGTCGCCAGCGGTTCGGCCGCCTGCAACGAGGCGCAGGCGAGCAGGCACAGCAACGCCGTCGTCTGTATCCAGTGTCGAAGCATGGGCCGACCGGACGCCGGCCGCATGTCAGCGGATCGCGTCGATCTGATCGAACGCGGTCACGCGCGTGTGACCGTTCGCGGACGCTGCATCACGCGGCTGCGGATAATCGTCGAGCCGGTCGACCAGCACGGTGCGCATGCCGGCGTCGCGCGCGGCGTCGAGTTCCTCGACCACGTCCGACAGGAACAGGATTTCCGCCGGCGCGGCGTCGAGCGCATCGGCGATGCGCGCATAGCTCTCGGCCTCGCGCTTGCCACCGACCTCGGTGTCGAACCAGTTCGACACCACCCCGGTGAGATCGCCCGCGTCGCTGTGTCCGAAGAACAGTTTCTGCGCCGGCACCGAGCCCGAGGAGTACACCGCCAGCGTTTCGCCATCCGCGTGCCAGCGGCGCAGCGCGTCGGCGGCGTCGGGGTAGATGTGCGCGGTGAAGTCGGCGTCCTGGTAGCCGGCCGACCAGATCATGCCCTGCAGCGCCTTGAGCGCGGTGTGCTTGCGGTCGGCGTCGATCCAGCCCTGCAGCGTCTCGACGATCACCGCGTCGTCGCAGATCGCACCGTGCTCGGTCGCGACCACGTCGAGCCAGCGGCGCACCTCGGGATCATCGCGATGCGCGGCGACGAAGCCGGGCAGGGCACGGCGCGCATAGGGAAACAGCACGTCCTTGACGAACGAGATGCTGCTGGTAGTGCCTTCGATGTCGGTCAGGATCATCCGCGCGTCAGCCGGTGGTCGGGGGCGTCAGAGTGTAAAGCGAACCTGGGTCCCGACGACGCCGGAGTCATGTGCGCAGACGGGCGCGATCAGCGCGACCCGGGCTCGTAACGCGGAAACTTCTGCGCGATGTCCGAGCCGGTGAAATGGCCGATCCAGCCGTCCGGCTGCTCGAAGAAGCGGATCGCGACGAAGCGCGGCTCGCTGCCCATGTCGAACCAGTGGGTCACGCCGTCCGGCACGCCGATCAGATCGTCCTTGACGCATTCGATCTCGTAGACCTTGCCCTCGACGTGCAGGGTGAACAGGCCCGAGCCGTCGACGAAGAAGCGCACCTCGTCTTCCTTGTGGAAGTGTTCGTCGAGGAACTTCGCGCGCAGCTCTTCGCGCTTCGGGTTGTCGGGCGCGATGCTGATCACGTCGACGGACTTGAACCCGCGTTCGGCGCTGATGCGGTCGATGTCGGCCTTGTAGGCAGCGATCACCTCGTCCTGCGAGGCGCCGGCGCCCACCGGCTTGGCGGCCTGCCAGCGTTCGAAGGTGACGCCGATCGTCTGCAGTTCGCGGGCGATCGCGTCGCCGTCGCGGCTGTCGAACAGCGGCGTGTCGGGGGCGGTGGCATCGAAAATGCGGAGGCGGCTCATGGCGGTCTGGCTCGGCGCGTGCGGGGCCGTCCAGCCTAGCAAAGCCGCCTGTCCGCAACGTTGACCGCGGCGGAACGCCGTCGTTCCACCGCTGGTGCGGCCGGCGGCCTCAGTGCGACGCGCGCAGGCGGCGCAGCTCGAGTTCACAGTGCAGCAGGAACTCGAAGGCTTCCAGATGGCGGCGCGCTTCGGCCATGTCGCGGCCCCAGGCGTAGAGGCCGTGGCCGTCGATCAGATAGCCCCACATGGGGCCTGCATCGAGCAGCGACTCGACCTGCGCCGAGAGCACGGTCATGTCCTGGCTGTTGGGCAGCACCGGCACGTCGACCGCCATCTCGTGCGTGCTGTTGCCGGCGAAGGCCTTCAGCAGCTCGTAGCCTTCCAGGCGCACGTGGCCGTCGCCGGCGAACAGGCGCGAGGCGATGGTCTGGGTCGGCGAATGCGTGTGCAGGATGCAGCCGATCTCCGGGAACCGGCGATACAGCTGCGTGTGCAGCAGGGTTTCGGCAGACGGGCGGTGGTCGCTGCCGACGGCGCGGCCTTCGAAGTCGACGACCATGATGTCGTCTTCCTTCAGCTTGCCCTTGTCGCGGCCGGACACGGTGATCGCCGCATGGCGGTCATCGAGGCGGCGCGAGAAGTTGCTGCTGGTGGCGGGCGTCCAGCCGGACTGGGCGAGTTCGCGGATGTTGACGATCAGCTCGCCGGCGAGTTCGCGCAGGCGGTGGACGTCGTAGGGCGTGGGCGTATCGGACATGGCGCGGATTCTAACGCGCCCGTGTGGCGTCAGCGTCTGCCGCGCCAGGATGGCGGTTCGCCCTTCAGTGCGCAGATCGTGACCAGCAATGCGGTGGCCACCGCGACGCAGATGCCGAAGGCCAGCGGCGCGTCGCCCGGCGGGAAGCGTGCGGCGCAGCCGATCAGCGTGCCGACGTAGACCAGCAGCACCCCCCAGCCCTGCCAGCGCCGCGGCAGCCCCCAGCCGTAGCCGAACGTCTTGGCCGGAAACCAGAAGTCCTCGCGCCGGTCGCTCATGGCGCGGGCGGCGCTTCGCGACGACGCGAGGAGAAACCGCGGTACCCGGCCCATGCCAGCAGCGCGATGATCGCCGCGCCCATCAGCGTGTCGATCGGCGTAGACCAGACCAGCAGGCCGCACGCGATCAGCGCGCCCATGCCGAGCAGGCGTTCGCGTCGCCCGGCCGGATGCTGGCGGTTGCCCAACATCAGGCTCAGGCCGGCGGCGGCATAGGCCATGACCACGAGCGTCACCGCCATGTTGATGATGGTTTCGAACTGGCTGCCGACGGTGTCGGTCACGGTGATGAACGCGATCAGCGTCATCGACGACACCACGATCAGCAGGCCGGGGCCGGCCGCGCCGTTATTCAGCAGACGGCCGAAGATCGCCGGCAGGAACCCGCGTTGCGCGGCGCGCGCGCCGGATTCGCCGGTCACCAGCATCCAGCCGCCGAGCGTGCCGGTGGCCTTGAGCGCAGCGGCTGCGGCGATCACGGGAATCGCCCAGACGCCGAACATCTGCCCGGCGACGAGGGCGAACGGCGCGCTGGAGTTCGCGAGTTCCTCAACCGGCACGATGCCCATCATCAATACCGACGAGACCATGTAGACCACGCCGGCGAGCAGGATGCCGCCGAGCGTCGCGATCGGCACGTTGCGTTCAGGATTGCGCACGACGCCGGCGACCATCGCGCCGGTTTCCAGACCGATGAAGGCCCAGAACACCGTCGCCAGCGAGCCGATCGCCACGGCCGCATCGGACTGGCCGCTGACATTCCAGCCGGCGCGGTAGATGCCGGGATCGAAATAGGCCCAGCCGGCGATCAGGATCGCCGCGACCGGCAGCAGGCCGAATACGACGCAGAACGACTGGAAGCGCGCGATGTTGCGCGGACCGAGGAGGTTCAGCGCGAACATCGACCAGATCAGCAGCACCTGGCCGACGAGCTGCACGCCCGGCGTCTCGGCGACGGGCAGCAGGATCACCAGATAGCCGACCGCCGCGACCGCGATCGCGTTGTTGCCCACCCACGACGACAGCCAGTACAGCGTGGTCGCCAGGAACCCCATGTCGCGGCCGAGGCTCGGGCGGATGTAATCGTCCGGCGAGTTGAGATCCGGGTACTGCCGCGCGAGCCGCGCGAACGCGCCGCCGAGCGCGACCGCGAGCAGGGTGCCGATCAGCCACGAGAACACGGTCACCGCGCCCGAGCGCGCGAGCGTGGCCGGGAGCAGGAAGAAGCCGGAGCCGATCATGTTGTTGGCGACCATGAAGGTCGCCAGCACAGGACCGATTTTCTTGGCCGTGGAAGTCGTGGACATCGTGCGATCCGCGTGGAGGGCGGCGCGAGCGGCCGCAGGTCGGGAGGCGCCATGGACACACGGCCCGCGGAAGGCGGGCCGTGTGTCGGGGGCGGATCAGCGCGGCGGCAGTTGCTGACGGAGCTTGCTGTGCTTGTAGCCGTAGACGAAGTAGATCGTGAAGCCGATAACCGTCCACACCAGCAGCACGATCCAGTTCAGCAGCGGCATCGTCGCGACGAGGCCCAGGCACGCCAGCACGCCGAGCGTGCCGACGAGGAACACGGCCGGCACACGAAACGGGCGATGCAGGTTCGGCTGCGTGCGGCGCAGCACCATCACGCCCAGGCAGACGGTGGCGAACGCGACCAGGGTGCCCATCGAGACCACGTCGCCGAGCAGCTGGATCGGCAGGAACGCGGCCATGACCGCCGCGATCAGCGCGACCAGCACCGTGCCCTTGTGCGGCGTGCGGTACCGCTTGTGGACCGCGCCGAAGAAGCGCGGCAGCAGACCGTCCTGCGCCATCGAGAAGAAGATGCGCGGCTGGCCCATCAGCATCACTAGGATCACCGTGGTGAGGCCGGCGATCGCGCCGATCTCGACCAGCGTCTTCAGCCACAGCAGGCTCGGATACGCCTCGAGCGCGGTCGCGACGGGCTTGGCCGTGCCGAGCGTGGTGTACGGCACCATGCCGGTCAGCACCGCGGAGACCGCGATGTAGATCAGCGTGCACAGGAACAGCGAACCGAGGATGCCGATCGGCATGTCGCGCTGCGGGTTCTTGACCTCCTGCGCCGCGGTCGAGACCGCGTCGAAGCCGATGTAGGCGAAGAACACGATCGACGCACCGCGCAGCACGCCTTCCCAGCCGAAGCGGTCGCCGCCCTGGTTTTCCGGGATGAAGGGGAGCCAGTTTTCGGCGTTCACGTACTGCGCGCCGAAGGCCAGCAGCAGCAGGATCACCAGCACCTTGATCGACACGATGATCGCGTTGGCGGTCGCCGACTGGGTGATGCCCACGTAGCAGAGGATGCCGACCGCGCCGATGATCAGCACCGCTGGCAGGTTGAAGAGCGCGCCGGTGGTGACGAACTTGCCGAACTCGCACGCGCCGGCCACGGCCGCTTCATGCGTACAGAAGTTGATCGGCGCCTGCGTCAATGCCGCGGGCAGATGGACGCCGAGGCTGTCGAGAAAACTGACCGTGTAGCCCGACCAGCCCACTGCGACCGTGGACGCGGCGAACAGATACTCGAGCACCAGACTCCAGCCGACGAACCAGGCCAGCGCTTCGCCGAGCGTCGCGTAGGTGTAGCTGTAGGCGCTGCCCGAGGCCGGGATCATCGCCGCGAACTCCGCGTAGCACAGGCCCGCCATCGCGCAGGCGAAGCCGGCGATGACGAAGCTCAGCATGATCGCCGGGCCGGCGTGGTTGGCTGCCGCGGTCCCGGTGATGACGAAGATGCCGGCGCCGATGACCGCGCCCAGGCCCAGCATCACCAGATGCTTGGCGGTCAGTGTGCGCTTGAAGCCGACTTCGCCGCCGAGGCTGCCTTCGACCGGCTCGCCCGCATCGACGCGCGGCTGCGCCGCGATCGGCTTGGTAATCATCAGGTTCTTGAACATCGGTGTCCCCGGTTGGTCGTTCGGTGCGGTCCGCGACGACTGACGGACGTGCCGTCGAGTCCCCCGCGGCCACGCGGCAATCGCCGTACCATGCCAAACGCTGCCTTCCGGCACAAGCAACGCAACGGCGGCTTGTGCGCACGCGTGGGAACGCCGATGCTGCCGCTCCCGTCACGCCGCGCTGCAGCAAATCCGCCGATGTCGAACCCGTCCACGCCCGATCTCGAACGCCTGTCCGTCCTGCCCACCGCGGTGCAGACGCTGGCCCGCGCATTCGCCGATTTCGGCGTCCTGCAGCCTGCCCAGCAGGCACTGGCGGGAGAGTTCGGCGATCTGCTCGGCGATGCCGAAGATCCGTTCGAGCGCGCGCGACTGGGGGGGCATTTCACCGCCTCGGCGCTGGTGGTCAGCGGCGACGGCACGCGCACGCTTCTGACCCATCACCGCAAGCTCGGCATGTGGCTGCAGCCCGGCGGACACGCCGACGGCGACCGCGACCTGGCGCGTGTGGCACTGCGCGAGACCGAAGAGGAAACCGGACTGGTCGGCGTGACCGTGCAGCCGGGCATCTTCGATCTCGACCGGCACTGGATTCCCGAACACAAGGGCGTGCCCGGGCATTGGCACTACGACGTGCGCTACGTCGTGCGCGCAGGCAGCGACGAAACGTTCGCGGTCAGCGAGGAATCCCACGCGCTGGCCTGGGTGCCGCTGCGCGACGTCGCCGATGACGAGGCCTACGACGCCTCGCTGCGTCGGATGGCACGCCGCTGGCTGGACGTGCCGGCGGCCTGAGCATCGCCCTACAGAACGGGTGGAGCGCGGCGAAACCCGTCACAGCGCTTGCGGTCGGCTAATACAGCACGCGCGTCCGCATCGTCCCGTCGATCTTCTGCAGCTCGCTGCGCAGATGCGCGGCCTGGTCCTCGGTCGCGGCGACGTCGATCACCACGTAGCCCACATTCGCGTTGGTGCGCAGGTACTGGCCGTCGATGTTGATCGCCTCGCGCGAGAACACCTCGTTGATCTTCGACAGCACGCCGGGCACGTTGCGGTGAAGGTGCAGCAGGCGATGGCTGCCGATGTGCTCGGGCAGGGTGACTTCGGGGAAGTTGACCGCCGACAGCGTGCTGCCGTTGTCGCTGTAGCGCACGAGCTTGGCCGCGACCTCGATGCCGATGTTGTCCTGCGCCTCCAGCGTGCTGCCGCCGACGTGCGGGGTCAGCAGCACGTTGTCGTGGCCGAGCAGCGGTGATTCGAACGCATCGTCGTTGCCCTTGGGCTCGATCGGGAACACGTCGATCGCGGCGCCGCCGACCTGACCGCTGCGCAGCGCGGCATCGAGCGCGTCGATGTCGACGACGGTGCCGCGCGAGGCGTTGATCAGATGCGCGCCGGGTTTCATCGCATGGATCTCGGCCGCGCCGAACATCAGCTTCGTCGACGGGGTTTCCGGCACGTGCAGGGTCACCACGTCGCTGCGCGCGAGCAGATCCTCCAGGCTCGTCGCGCTGCGCGCATTGCCCAGCGACAGCTTGGTTTCGATGTCGTGGAACAGCACCTGCATGCCCAGCGATTCGGCGAGCACGCCGACCTGGGTGCCGATGTGTCCGTAGCCGACGATGCCCAGCGTCTTGCCGCGCGCCTCGTGGCTGCCGAGCGCCGACTTGCTCCAGCCGCCGCGGTGGCATTCCGCGTTCTTCTGCGGGATGCCGCGCAGCAGCATGATCGCTTCGGCGACGACGAGTTCGGCCACCGAACGCGTATTGGAGTAGGGCGCGTTGAACACCGGAATGCCGGCCAGCTCGGCCGCGTCCACGTCGACCTGGTTGGTGCCGATGCAGAAGCAGCCGATCGCCATCAGCCGGCGCGCGTCGGCCAGCACGTCGGCGCTCAGATGGGTGCGCGAGCGGATGCCGATGATGTGCGCGTCGGCGATCTTCGCCCGCAGCTGGTCTTCGGGCAGCGATTTGGGGTGGACTTCGACCTGCGAGTAGCCGGCGGCGTGGAAGGTGTCGACGGCGCTCTGGCTGACGCCTTCGAGCAGCAGGACGCGGATGTCCTGCCGGGGAAACGAGGTCTTCATCGGGTTGGATTCGCGCGTGGGGGACAGCGCGGGCCATGGTGCCAGAATCGCGCCGGGCGTGTTGCGCCGCAGCGCTGGACGCGTCCCGGACGCGCTGGCACGCTGGCGTCCCGTTCGACCGGCCCCCGACGATGTCCGATTCCCGCGTTTCCAGTCTCCAGGCCGCCGTGCCCGCCCTGCGCCTGCTGACCGAGCCTGCGGATCTCGCGCATTACGGTGTCGACTGGACCCGGCGCTGGACGCCGGCGCCGCTGGCGATCGCGCTGCCGTCGAGTATCGAAGAGGTGCAGGCGACGATGCGCTGGGCGCACGCGGAAGGCGTGGCGGTAGTGCCCTCGGGCGGCCGCACCGGTCTGTCGGGCGGCGCGGTCGCTGCGAACGGCGAACTGGTGCTGAGCCTGCAGCGCATGAACAAGGTGCTCGGTTTCGAGCCGGCCGATCGCCTGCTGACGGTCGAGGCCGGCATCGCGCTCGAAGCCGTGCACGAGGCCGCGCGCGCGCACGACCTGCAATACCCGGTGGATTTCGCCGCGCGCGGTTCGTGTTCGATCGGCGGCAACATCGCGACCAATGCCGGCGGCATCCGCGTAGTGCGCTACGGCAACACGCGCGAATGGGTGGCCGGGGTCAAGCTGGTGACCGCGACCGGCGAGCTGCTCGATCTCAATCGCGGCCTGGTCAAGAACTCCAGCGGCTACGACCTGCGGCATCTGGTGGTCGCGTCCGAAGGCACGCTCGGTGTCATCGTCGAGGCGACGCTGCGGCTGGCGCCGCCGCCGCCGGAGACGCGGGTCATGCTGCTCGCGCTGCCGTCGTTCGAGGTGCTGATGGAAGTCTTCCAGGCGCTTCGATCGCGCCTGCCGCTGGAGGCGTTCGAATTCTTCACCGACCGCGCGCTACACCACGTCGTCGCGCATGGCGCACAGCCGCCGTTCGAGGCGGTGTATCCGTACTACGTGGTCGCCGAGTTCGCCTGCGAGGGCGAGGCCGGCGAGGTGCAGGTGCTGTCGGCGTTCGAATACTGCATGGAGCAGGGCTGGGTCGAGGATGGCGTGATCAGCCACGGCGACACCCAGGCCGCGGCGCTGTGGCGTCTGCGCGAGGGCATCACCGAAAGTCTCGCCCCGCACGTGCCGTACAAGAACGACGTGTCGGTGCGCATCTCGGCGATGCCGGCGTTCCTGGCGCGCACGCAGGCGCTGCTCACGGCCGAGTACCCGCAGTTCGACGTGGTCTGGTTCGGCCACATCGGCGACGGCAACCTGCACATCAACGTACTCAAGCCGGCCGACATGGCGAACGCCGATTTCGTCGTCGAGTGCGAGCGCGTGACCAAGCTGCTGGCGGCGACGCTGGCCGAACACGGCGGCAGCATCTCGGCCGAACACGGCATCGGCCTGGTCAAGAAACCCTATCTGGGATCGACGCGCAGCCCGGCGGAGATCGCAGTGATGCGGGGCATCCGCCAGGCGCTGGATCCGGCCGGCATCCTCAATCCCGGCAAGCTGTTCGATTGAGTCCGGTTCAGCCCGCTGCCACACGCCGACGCTAGAGTGTCGGCTGCCGTTCCCGTTCGGAGATGCCCCGCATGATGGTCCGTACCGCACTCGTTCTTCTGCTGACCGGGCTGTCCGCGTCGGCCTTCGCCGGCAGTTTCGCCGGCACCAGCGCAGGCGCGTCGTCCGGCGGATCGTCGGCGTCGTCGGGCAGCTCGTCCGGCGACGACAAAGTGGTGCTGCAGGCGCGCGAGGACGCCGCCGGTTTCGTCGCCAGCGACGGCCGCATCCGCGGCGCGCGTCTGGAAGCGGCATTGCGTCATCTGCGTGAGACGCAGAGCGCCGCGCGCGATGCGTCCGACCTCGCACTCGCCCAGGCGATCCTGGCGCGTTGATCCGGCGGGCGCGCTTGCCTCTGCGTGCCGCCTTGTGTGTTGTCGCCTCGCTGCTGGCGCCGGTCGCGTCGGCGGCCGGCTGGTCGGTCGCACAGCAGACGGCTGGCGCGCCACTGACGCCTGCCGAGTCGACGCGTGCCGATGCTGCGATCGCCGACGCACAGGCGCGACTGCCGCCGGACTGGCGGAGCGCGCCCGCGCTCGATGTCGTCATCGACTGGCGCGACGATCTGCCTGACGACGTCCACGGCCGCACCTTCGGTCCGCATCTGCGGCTGCGCCGCGCACTGCTGGATGACGCGGCCGCAGCGCCCCTGCGTGCCGCGCTGCTGCACGAGTTCGCACATCGCTACGACCGCTCGACCCACGGCGGCCTGTCGCGCGATCCACGCCTGCTCGATCTCGCCGGCTGGCCGCAGCGGCCGCTGCGCTTCGGCCTGCGCGTGCGCGACAACGCGATGGGCGACCGCAGTCCCGACGATTACGAGCGCACGTCGCCCGCCGAATTCGTCGCGGTCAATCTCGAACATTTTCTGCTCGACACCGAGTACGCCTGCCGGCGCCCCGCGCTCCATGCGTACTTCGAAGCGCACTTCGACTGGGCGCCGCCGCAGGCCGATTGCGCGCAGGATCTGCCGTTCGTCGAGGCGGAGCCGGGCGCCGACGCCGCGCCGCTGCTCGCGCTGGATCCGGCGCGCGTCCATGCCGTCGATTACCTGCTCGCCGAAGGCAACGCCCAGCCGATGAGCCGCTGGGGCCACAGCATGCTGCGGCTGGTGATCTGCGCGCCCGGCCGCGCGCCCGGGCCGGACTGCCGCTTGGATCTCGCCCACCACCGCGTGCTGTCGTTCCGCGCCTTCGTCGACGACGTGCAGATCTCGAGCCTGCGCGGGCTGACCGGGCGCTATCCCTCGCGCCTGTTCGTGCTGCCGCTCGACCAGGTCATCGACGAGTACACGCGCAACGAACTGCGCGGTCTGCAGTCGATCCCGCTGCATCTGTCGCCGGACGAAATTGCCTCGTTGCTGACCCAGGCCGCGAACCTGCACTGGAGCTACGACGGGCGTTACTACTTCGTCGGCAACAACTGCGCGGTCGAGACCTGGAAGCTGCTGCAGACCGGCGTGCCACGACTCGCCGACGCGCGACTGCGCAGCATCACGCCGACCGGGTTGCTGCGGAAACTCGTGCGCAGTGGCGATGCGGAAGTGAGCGTGCTCGACCGCGAGGATGCCGTGCGTGCCGGTTACTACTTTCCGTCAGCGGATGCGGAATACCAGACGCTGCTGGACGTCGCACGTGCGGCGCAGCCCTTGCCGGTCGCACGCGTCGACGACTGGCTGGACCTGTCGGCGGATGCGCGCGCGCCCTGGCTCGCGGACGCGCAGTTGCGCGATGGCGCGGCGCTGCTGGTGCTCGAACACGCCGCGCGACGACGGGAAGAACTGCGGTTGCGCGATGTGCTCAAGCGTCAGCTGCTCGATCCGCGGCGCGCGGCCGATGCGGCGCCGGCCATCGCGACGCTGCGTGCAGTGCTGGCGGCGGGGAACAGCCTCAGTCGGCCGGCGCAGTTGCTGTCGAGTGGATACGGGTTGCCACAGGCGGCGGAACGCGAGTTGCTGCAGGAGGATGTCGCGATGCGCGCGCAAGGCCTGCGTGGCCTGCGTGGGCAGCTGGAAGATGAAGCGCGCGCGGCATTGGCGCCCGATGCACAGGCGCGAATCGCGGCGCTGGACCGGAATGTGGATGCGCTGGGTGCGCGGCTGCGCATACTGCATCGGGAGGCCGGTGGGCTGCAGCTGGACTGAGTGGGCAGCAACGGGTTTTCGCTGCGCTCTATCCATCCTGCGAACGCTGCTGGTCGGCTTCACTCGATCCTTGAGACGTCATGACGTCACGAACAGCACGCGCGTGGCGTCACGGTCAATCGGTACCGGTGCACTCCGTTGACGGAGCGCACCGGAACAGCGTGTCTTCAGTCCGCGCGACCGCCGAATTCGCCGGTACTGGTGCTGACCAGGATCCGCTCGCCGTTGGTGATGTATTCCGGAACCTGGATTTCGATGCCGGTGTTGAGCTTTGCCGGTTTCGGGCGCTTGGTCGCGGTGCCGCCCTTTAGTTCGGGCGGCGTCTCGATCACTTCCAGCACCACGTTCGGCGGCAGCTGCAAGCCGACCGGCTGCTCGTCGATGATCTGCACGTAGCAGCCCGACAACGCATCGGTGATGTAGCCGCTGGCGTCGCCCACGACGTCGGCGTCGAGCGTGTAGGGCGTGTAGTCCTCGTCATCCATGAATACGAACGCGTCGCCGTCCTTGTACGAGAACGTCGCTTGCCGGCGCTGCAGCTCGACTTCCTTCAGATCGTCGTCGCCGCCGATGTTGAGGTCGAACTTGTTTCCGCCCGGCACGCTGTAGAGCGTGAATCGCATCTTGAGTCCGCCACCGCGACCCTGCGGGGCGCTGCGCTCGATGTCACGCACCTGATAGACGGTGCCGTTGTGTTCGATCACGTTTCCTTTCTTGACGTCGTAGGCTTTCATCGTTGTTCGCTGCTGGATGGAGAGGACGCCGCCGCGTCCGCGGCAGCCGGAGTGCGGAGATAGAGCCGCAGGTTGGGATAGTCGATCACGGCGCCGCCGCGTTCGAGGATGTCGGCGCCGATCACGCCGTCGACCGGCGCTTCGCCCCGCTGCGAGAACGCGGCATTGACGTGGTCGAGCGCGAGGAAGTGCACGGTGAACGCGTCGTCGCGGTAGTCGCCGATGCGCAGGCGGTTGCCGGGCAGGGCGCTGATCGCCATGCCCGTGCCGCCGGCGCCGGTCGCCTGGCCGCCGGCCATGACGTCACGCCCTTCGTCGAAGCGCGACTGCGCCGCGCGGTCGATGACGGTGCGGCCTGCGCCGGTGTCGAGGATGAAAGTGCCGGCCACGTCGTTGACGCGCACATCGACGGTGAGATGCGAATCGCCATGCCGCGTCATGGGCACGGCCGTGTAGCCGGCTGGCGTCAGCGCAGCGGCGAGCGCCGTCGGCGCGGGTTCGCGCGCGGCCACCGGCAGGCCGCCCAGCAGCGCAGCCAGCCCACACACGATCGCCGATGTCCGAATGGCCGTGCGCATCACTTCGGCGCGAGGCGCACCGCACCGTCGAGTCGGATGGTTTCGCCGTTGATGTAACGGCTGCCGACGATATAGGCGACGAGCTCGGCGAATTCCTCCGGGCGGCCCAGGCGCGACGGGAACGGGATCGAGGCCGACAGCGACTGCTGCACTTCTTCCGGCATGCCGTCGACCATCGGCGTCCAGAAGATGCCCGGCGCGATCGTGTTGACGCGGATGCCGAAGCGCGAGAGTTCGCGCGCCATCGGCAGGGTCATCGCGACCACGCCGCCCTTCGACGCCGAGTACGCCGCCTGACCGATCTGGCCTTCGTACGCCGCGACCGATGCGGTGTTGACGATCACGCCGCGCTCGCCGTCTTCGCCCGGGTCGTTGCCCTGCATCGCGGCGGCCGCGGCCTTGGCCACGTTGAAGCTGCCGACGAGATTCACCATGACCGTGCGGCTGAAGGTCTCCAGCGGCATCGGCGCCTCGCGGCCGAGCACGCGGCCGGCGCCGAGGATGCCGGCGCAGTTCACCGCGACGTTGAGTCCACCGAGGAACTCGCGCGCAGCGGCGACGTTCGCGACCACGCCGGCTTCGTCGGTCACGTCGGTGCGCAGGTAGCGCGCATTGCTCTCGCCGAGGGCGGCCACCGCTTCGGCCCCCTTGTCGTCGTTGACGTCGAACAGCACGACCTTGCCGCCGCCGGCGACGAGATGGCGGGCCACGGCGAGGCCGAGGCCGGAGACGCCACCGGTGACGAGGGCGCGGACGGAATCGGGCGTCATGTGCGGATCCTTGGACGGAAAACCCGCAGTTTAACCGGCCGGCCGCGTGCGCCGGTCGGGCCGGCGCCGATGGGCGTGTTCAGACGGACGCGGCGGACGCGCCGTGCAGACGCCGGGAGAATTCGTCCGGTGCGAGTCCCGGCGCGAACAGGAAGCCCTGGCCGACCGTGACGCCGAGATCCAGCAGGAACCGTCGCTGCGCTTCGGACTCGATGCCTTCGGCGACGAGCCCCAGGCCGAGACTGCGCGCGATGCCCGCGACCGCCTGGCACACGGCGACGTCCGAGCGGTCGCCCGGCACGCCGCCGACGAACAGCTGGCTGAGCTTGAGCCCGTGGATCGGCAGCCGGCGCAGATAGTTCAGACCGCTGTAGCCCTCGCCGAAATCGTCGATGCTCAGCTGCACGCCCATGTCGCGCAGCGCGGCGAAGGTGCGCAGCGTGTCGGGCGCATCCTCGATCAGCACGCGCTCGGTGAACTCCAGTTCCAGCGCGCTGCCCGGCAGCGCGAACTCCGCGAGCACGTCGCGCACGTGCGCGGCGAGATCGTCGCCGAGGAACTGGCGGTAGGACACGTTCACCGCCACGCGCACCACGCCGAGCCCGGCATCGCGCCACGCCGCGCTCTGCCGGCAGGCCTCGCGCAGCACCCAGGCGCCGATGCGGACGATGTCGCCGGTGCTCTCGGCATGGTCGATGAAATGGTCGGGCCGCATCTCGCCCAGCTGCCGGTTGCGCCAGCGGATCAGCGCTTCGGCGGCGATCACGCGCCGGCTGCGCAGATCGACCTGGGGCTGGTAGACGAGATGGAACTCGTCGTTGTCGATCGCGCGGCGCAGATGCGTTTCCACGCGCAGCCGGTCCTGCTGGGTCTGCGCGAGCGCAGGCGTGAACAGCTGCCAGCCGTTGCGGATGCGCCGCTTGCTCTCGTACATCGCCGCGTCGGCGTTCTGGATCAGCGTCTGTGGCCGGTCGCCATCGTCGGGCGCGCGCGCGATGCCGATGCTCGCGGTGATCGAGAATTCTTCCTTGTCGAACCGGAAGGCGTCACCGAAGGCATCGAGAATCGCGTTGGCGACGCGCTCGGCATGACTGGCGCAGGCGCCGGCATCGCAGACCACGAGGAACTCGTCGCCCCCGAAGCGGGCGATGCTGCCCGACGCGCCGACCGCCTGGCCGATGCGGTGTGCGGCGGCGATCAGCAGTTCGTCGCCGGCGGCATGGCCGAGCGCGTCGTTGACGAACTTGAAGCGGTCGAGATCGATGTAGAGCACGGCCACGCCGGCGCGCGCGGGATCGGCCATGCGCGCTTCGAGCTCGCACAGGATCGCGTCGCGGTTGAGCAGGCCGGTCAGCGGATCGGTGCGCGCCTGTGCCCGCAGGATCGCCTCGTCGTGCTTGTCGCGCGCGATGTCCTGCAGCGTGCCGGTCAGCCGCGAGGTCGCCGGATCGCCCTGGCGCGGTCCGCCAATGGCGCGCACCCAGAACGCGCTGCCGTCGCTGCGCAGGCCCTGCAGTTCGATGTCGAAGCCTGCCGCGTTGAGCATCGCCGCGCCGAGCGCATCGCGCAGGCGGTTGCGGTCGGGCAGCTGCAGCAGGCCCACCAGTGCCTCCATCGTCGGCGGTGGCTGGTCGGGATCGATGATCTGCGCGGCTTCGGCGGTGAGGTAGAGCCGGTCGGTGCCGCAATCGAGTTCCCAGCCGCCGATGTGCGCCAGCGCCTGCACGCGGTCGAACATCGCGCTGTCGCGCTTGAGCGCACTGACGTCGGAGAACAGCGAGAGCACCTGGTGCGGCCGGTCGCCGCCGGGCGGGTACTGCGGCACGGCGGTGACCATCAGCCAGTACAGCTCGCGGCGCATGCGGTGGTACAGGCCGACCAGGGTGCTTTCGACGATGCGGCCGTCGCGCAGCGCCCGCACAGGCGGCAGCGCGTCCCAGGGCATCTCGTCGCCGTCGGGCGCGATCGCGACCCACTCGCCGAGATTGGACATGTCGCCGAGCGAGGTGCCCTGACGGATGCCGAGCAGGCGCAGCGCTGCGGCATTGCCGTAGACGAAGCGGCCTGACACATCGTGGATCGCGATGCCGCGGTCCATGACGTCCATCAGCTCGCGGTAGCGCACCTCGGCCTCGCGGCGCTCGCTGAGATCGCGCGCCACCGCGACCAGGCACGGCCGGCCCTCGTGTTCGAATCCCGCGGTGTGCACCTCGACCGGAAACCGCGAGCCGTCGCCACGCATGTTGGTGACTTCGATGACGTAGGTGCGGCCGCGATGCACGGCGTCCCAGACCGGTGCGAGGTGGTCGCGCGGCAGGTCCGGGTTCAGCACTTCGATGGGCTGGCCGACGATGTCGGACCGCGGCCGGCCGTAGGCCTGTTCGCCGGCGCGGTTGAGGTCGAGCACGATGCCGTCGGCGTCGAGGATGCTGACCGGATCGGGCACCGCGTCGAACAGCGCGTGGTAACGCAGCGCCGCCGCATCGGCCTCGGCGCGCGCGGCCGCGAGACCATCGCGTGCGCGGGCGAGCAGGGCGCGGACATCGTCGGGCAGATCGGGATCGTCGGCCGCCAGCGACAACGCGTCGGGCAGCGCCAGCGCGCGCGCTCCGTGCTCCAGCAGTCCGGTGTGTCCCATGCCCGATCGGTGCGTCATGTGCGCGGCGCGAGCGCCACTCCGGATGCAGGGGAGACGACATGGGTTGTAGCGCCGTCGCGCGGAAACGTCCACACGTCCGCCGCCCCATCCGGGACGAGCGTGGTGTCCGGCGGGCAGGCGTCGTGATCCATGTCGTGCAAGGAGAACGGGCGATCCCCGGGCGATCGGCCATGCCGTCCACTGTCGGACGACCCCGGGCGTGCGTCGACGACGGGTGCGGCATTCCGGTGACGAAACGGACTGGATCCGCAACGCGCTGCCACGACCCGGTCTCCAGCGCCCGTCCCGAGCGTAGAATTGCGAACCATTCTCGATACCAGATCGCCCCGTGAATCTCTGCCAGCTGCCGCGCCGCAAGCCTGCCCTCGTCGAAGACATCGACACCGTCGGCGCCGTCGACCCCATCGCGCGCCGGCTCGGCGAGCTCGGCTTCGTGCCGGGCGAGCCGGTCGAGGTGATGGCGGCCGGACCGTTCGGCGGCGATCCGCTGCTGGTGCAGATCGGTTACACCCGCTTCGCGTTGCGTCGCAGCGAAGCGGCGCGGGTGCGCGTGCGGACGGCGCCTGCGGCATGAGTACCGCGCGCGTGGCACCGCGTTTCGCCCTGGTCGGCAGTCCCAATGCCGGCAAGACCGCGCTGTTCAATCTGCTGACCGGCAGCCGCCAGAAGGTGGCGAACTACGCCGGTGTGACGGTCGAGCGCAAGGAAGGCCGCATGCACGGGCCGAACGGAGAGGGCTGGGCGCTGCTCGATCTGCCCGGCGCCTACAGCCTGCAGCCGGCGAGCCTGGACGAGGCGATCACCCGCGACCTGTGCCGCGGCTTCTACCCCGGCGAACCCGCGCCCGATGTGCTGGTGTGCGTGGTCGACGCGACCAACCTGCGCCTGCATCTGCGCTTCGTGCTGGAGCTGCGCACGCTCGGCGTGCCGATGGTCGTGGCCCTGAACATGGCCGACGCCGCGCAGCGCCGCGGCATCGGGATCGACCGCGCGGCACTGGAAGCGAAACTCGGCGTGCCGGTCGTCGAGACCGTCGCGATCCGCCGCGATGGCGCGCAGGCCCTGCTGCAGCGACTGGCCGAAGTCGCCGCGCATCCGCGGACGCCACCGGCGGGCGATGGCACCCTCGACCTGCACGCGGAAACGCGTGCGCTGCTCGCCGACGCGGTGACGATGCCGCGCCGCACCGCGCGCATCGACGACGCGCTCGATCGCTGGCTGCTGCATCCGGTGTTCGGCCTGCTGGCGCTGGCGACGATCATGTTCCTGATCTTCCAGGCCGTGTACGCGTGGGCGACGCCGGTGATGGATCTGATCGATGCCGGCACGTCCGCGCTCGGCGCCTGGGTCTCGACGACACTCCCGCCCGGGCCGCTGACCAGCCTGCTCGCCGACGGCATCATCGCCGGCCTCGGCGGCGTGATCGTGTTCTTGCCGCAGATCCTGATCCTGTTCCTCTTCATCCTCGCGCTCGAAGAATCCGGCTATCTGCCGCGCGCCGCCTTCCTGCTCGACCGCGCGATGAAGGGCGCGGGGCTGTCGGGGCGTTCCTTCATTCCACTGCTGTCGAGTTTCGCCTGCGCGATTCCCGGGATCATGGCGACGCGTTCGATCCAGGATCCCCGCGACCGTCTCGCGACGATCATGGTCGCCCCGTTGATGACGTGCTCGGCGCGGCTGCCGGTGTACGCGCTGCTGATCGGCGCCTTCATCCCGCAACGCACGGTCTGGGGCGTGCTCAATCTGCAGGGCCTGGTGCTGTTCGCGCTGTATCTGGCCGGCATCTTCAGCGCGCTCGCGGTGTCGTACGTCATGAAGAAGTGGCGGCGCGATAAGAGCGAGCACGCGCTGCTGCTCGAGCTGCCTTCGTATCGCCTGCCGCATCCGCGCGATCTCGCGATCGGGCTCAAGGAACGCGCGATGATCTTCCTCAAGCGCGTGGGCGGGATCATCCTCGCGCTGACGGTGCTGCTGTGGTTCCTGCTGTCGTTTCCGGCGCCGCCGGACGGCGCGACCGGCGCGGCGATCGAGTACAGCTTCGGCGGCCGCATCGGACATGCGCTGGCCGTGCTGTTCGCGCCGCTAGGCTTCAACTGGCAGATCTGCATCGCGTTGATTCCGGGCTTGGCCGCACGCGAGGTCGCGGTCGCGTCCTTGGCAACGGTGTACGCCCTGTCGGCCGCCGATGACGCCGCGGCCGCGCAGGCGCTCACGCCGATCATCACCGACGGCTGGTCGCTGGCCACCGGCCTGTCGCTGCTGGTGTGGTTCATCTATGCGCCGCAGTGTCTGTCGACGTGGGCGACGATCAAGCGCGAAACCGGTTCGTGGAAGCTGATGGCGCTCAACGCCGGGTATCTGTTCGCGCTGGCGTATCTCGCGTCGCTGCTGACCTACCAGGTCGCCCGCGCCCTGGGCGCAGGCTGAGCATCGCGACGATGACCGCCGGGCTGTTGCTGCAGTACGTCGTCGTGGCGCTGGCGGTGCTGCTCAGCGCGTGGGTCGTGCTGAAGAAGCAGGCGCCGGATGCGACGCGACGGCTGCGCATCGCGCTCGCGCTGCCGCTGCTGCGCGACGGCCGCCCCGCGTGGATGCGAGCGCTGGGAAAACGCATCGCACCGATGCCGATCGCGGCGAACACGTGCGGCGGTCGCGACAGCTGCGGTCCGCCCAGGCGCTGAGCGGTCTGCTGCGATCCCGACCGGACTGAAGCGGGACGCGCGACGCACGACTGCGCCGCGATGACGCCCATCGACGCCCGCGACACGGACCTCGGTCCGCGCGCGGTGCGGAGACGCTAGTGGCGTCCCCGGCTCAGAGGCGAACGCGTGGGACGACGCACGTCACTGGTCGGCGTGACTTCCACCGACAGGCTGAAGGTGCGTTCGTCGCCCACCAGCAATGCGCCGACACCGACGACCTGACGGTTGAGTTCCTTGCCGTCCTCGTCGCGGATCACCAGCACGACCGAATACTCCCAGGCGCCGCCTTCCGACGGGTGGCGGATGCGCCCCTCGACCTGCAGCGCGGTCGTGGTGTCCTCGCGCTGCACGGTGTTGCGCGCCACGATCGGCGAACCGGGCGCGGCGTCGAGTTTCAGGAAATGCTGGCACGCCGGACAGCGCGACGCGCTCTCCAGGATCACGGTCTTGCAGTGCGGGCAGGTGCGCGTGGCACCTGCCGCGCCCGGGCGACTGCTCACGGTCAGTCGCTGGACTTGTCGTTGGGGGCCTTGTCCTTGGCGTTGCCGCCCGGCGCCGGACCGGGCTTGACGTCGCCCCAGCCGCATTCGATGTGGCCGCGGATCTTCGAACCCGACGCCACCGTCAGCGAGCCGGCCTTGAGGTCGCCGGTGAGCACCGCCGAATCCCGCAGTTCGACCAGCGACGCGGATTCGATGTTGCCTTCGAGTTCGCCCGACACCAGCACCTGCTGCGCGCGCACGCCGCCGTTGAGCTTGGCGCCGTGTTCGATGGTCAGGTTGCCCTGCACGTTGACGTCGCCCTTGAAGCGGCCGGCGATGCGCACATCGCCCGTACCTTCGATCTTGCCCTCGATGGTGAGGTCGGCGGCGATAATCGATTCCTTGCTCACCGGCGCGGCGGCACGCGGCGCGGGCGCCGGCGCTGCAGCCGGTGCAGGCGCAGGTGCGGTTGCGGGCGGCGCAGGCGGCGTTGCGGTCTGGAAATCCGCCACTGCGGGCGGCGGCGTCTCGCGGGCCGGCGCGGGCGGCGGCGCGTCTGTGCCGAAAGCGGGGGAATCCTTCTTGGCGGTGCCGGACTGCTGGAAAATGGCCATGTCGCGCGTTACCTCGGAAATGGACAGGAGAGCGGAAAAGGACCGCTCGAACAGGGGAATTCCACGCCGCCGCGGTGGGCAAACGCGGACTCCGACCTTAGCACGCAATCGACGACCGCCAACTGTGACCGGCGGAGCGGATTCGAGACGCGGCAAGGACTTGCCGCATGTTCAAGAAGCGTTACGCGAGATGTGGGCGTCCCGTCTTGCAAGAGATCGGGAAGCCCATGGTCGCGAGACAGAAGCCCGCGCGATCCCCAGGCACTGCCGCGCGCGGCATGCGTCCGCCTGCTGCCCAAAAGAAAAGCCCGCCATGAGGCGGGCTTTCCGGTGATACCGGTCGATGCGATCAGCGATCGGCGCGCTCTTCGACGCGCTCGCCTGCATTCTCGATCGCCTGGCCGGCCTCCTGCGTCGCTTGGCCGGTCGCGCGTGCCGCTTCGTCGGCAGCCGCGTCGGCACGGCGCGCGGCATCCTGCGCGGCGATCTCAGCGTCCTGCGCGGCATCGCGGGTGTGCTGGGCGGCCGCATCGGCGGTGGCGCGTGCGGCATCGGCGGTGGCGGACGCGGCGTCGGAAATCGCCTGGCCGGCGTTCTCGGTGGCGGCCGCGGCTTCGGCGCGCTCGCGCTCGGCATCGTTGGAGTTGCTGCAGGCGGCAAGTGCCAGCGAAATCGTGGCGGCGGCAATCGCGGTCATCGGCTTGAAATGCATGGCGTGTCTCCTGTGAGGTATCGGACGGCGCGCAGATTGAATGCGCCGGCGTGAGGGCCGCGCAAACGCTGGGCGCGATGGCCGACGCTCCGCTGAATCGCCGTTCTGCGGTGACGGGGCGGAACGTCGCGCATGAAAAAGGCCGCCGGGGAAACCCCGGCGGCCTTCGAATCCACTACCGATGGCACGAGGCCATCAAAGCAAATTACGGCGCGACTTCTTCAGCAGCGTCCTTGGCTTCTTCGGCCTTGGTCTCTGCGTGGTCAGCGGCGTCGGCAGCGTGCTCGGCAGCGGTGTCGGTACCGGCAGCGGCAGCCTGGGCAGCAGCGTCGGCAGCGGCGTCAGCAGCAGCAGCGGCGTCGTCAGCAGCAACCTGCGCGGTGTCGGCAACGGCCGGGTCCTGCGTCTGGTTGGCAGCAGCCTGCGCATCGGCAGCTGCGTCAGCAGCGCCTTCAGCCGAGCTGTTGGCCTGGTCGGCGTTGCTGCAAGCAGCCAGTGCCATACCCAGAGCCAGGGCAAGCAGAGCCTTGTTGATCGTCATTGTGTCTTCCTCGTCTGAAAGTTTGGGCAACGCGCTTAATGCGCGCCGCCGACATGATGACAAGCCTCTGACGGCTGTCAAGCGGGATGTGCGTGGTATTTTCGTAAAAAACACGTTATCCGAAGTTCACGCCATTTGCACGGCAATTGCCGTCGCTTCACCGCCCCCGATGCAAAGCGTTGCCACACCGCGATTTAGGCCGCGCGCCTTGAGTGCGTGAATCAGCGTGACGATCAGACGCGCGCCGCTCGCGCCGATCGGATGGCCGAGCGCCAGTGCGCCTCCATTCACATTGAGGCGGTCGTGCGGAATGCCCAGATCCTTCATCGGCGCCATCGCGACGTTGGCGAACGCTTCGTTGACTTCGAACAGGTCCACGTCTTCGATCGACCAGCCGGCCTTCTCGAGCACGTTGCGGATCGCGGTGACCGGCGCGGTGGTGAACCATTCCGGCTCGTGCGAGTGGCGGGCGTGGGCGACGATGCTGGCAAGCGGCTTGAGGCCATGCGCGGCGGCCTCGTCGGCCGAGGTCAGCACCAGCGCGGCGGCGCCGTCGGAGATGCTCGACGAGCTGGCGGCGGTCAGCACGCCGTCCTTGCCGAACGCGGCGCGCAGGGTCGGGATCTTGTCGGTCTGGATGCGGCCCGGCTGCTCGTCAGTATCGAAGGACACGTCGCCCTTGCGCGACGCCACCGTCACCGGAACGATCTCGTCCTTGAACGCGCCCGATTCGATCGCGTGCTTGGCGCGGGTCGCACTCTCGATCGCGTAGGCGTCGAGATCCTCGCGGCTGAAGCCGTACTTGTGGCTGGCGACGTCACCGAACACACCCATCGACTTGCCGTCGTAGGGATTGGTCAGCCCGTCCCACGCCATGTGGTCGAGCATCTCGGTGCTGCCGTAGCGGATGCCGGTGCGCGAGCCGTTGAGCAGGTGCGGCGCGTTGGTCATCGACTCCATGCCGCCGGCGACGACGAACTTCGCGGTGCCGGCCTTGATCAGGTCGTGGCCGAACATCACCGCCTGCATGCCCGAGCCGCAAACTTTATTGATGGTCACGCAGCCGGCCTTGTCGGGAATGCCCGCCGCCCGCGACGCTTGGCGCGCCGGTGCCTGGCCGAGGCCGGCCGGCAGCACGCAGCCGATGATGGCTTCGTCGATGAGATCGGGCGACACGCCGGCGTGTTCGAGCGCGGCGGTGATCGCGGTCGCGCCGAGGGTCGTCGTGGGAACGCCTGTGAACTGGCCGAGCATGGAACCGATGGCGGTGCGCTTGGCGCCGACGATGACGATGTCAGTCATGGGGGAGGTGACTCCAATAGGTGAACTGCATGGTCCGCGGATTATCGCACCCGGCGCGCGGCGGCGTCGCCGGCCTGGTAGGCACCCGGATGGCGCGGGTTGCGGATTGGGGGTATAGATGCGGCAACAGGGGTGTTGGCGGGTGTGACGCATCCGCGCGGGACGAGAGCAGACACATGCCGGATACGAAGCGGGCGCGCAGCGGTGCGCGGGAAACACGACAGACGTTGTTGGCCTGTGCACTGGGAACGGTGCTGGCCGCGTGCGGCGGGGGATCGGGGGGCGGACTGCTTGTGCCTCCGTTGCCGGGCGTCATTCCGCCGACCAATCCGCCGCCGACGGTTGTCCAGCCGCCGAACGAGCTCTACGGTCGACACCTGCAGATCACGAATACGAACGAAGCGCATCAGGCGGGCTTTACAGGCCGCGGTGTGCGTATCGGCGTTCTCGACAGTGGCGTCAACCGGAATCACCCCGCGTTGCGGGAGCGGGTGGTCGCCAACCTGAATTACGTCGGCGCGGGCAACAACTTGTCGGTCGACGACGTCGTCGGTCATGGCACCTGGGTCTCCCAGGTTGCCGCAGGCCGTCCTTTCGGCACCTGGCCGGGCGGCGTGGCGCAGAACGCGGAAATCGTCTCCGCGCGTATCATCAACGACAAGCCGCCGGTCGACGACGGCAGCGGTAACGGCAACCCGGTCACCGGGCGTATCGGCGTGGAGGCGATCCATGCCGACCTGATCCAGCGCGGCGTGCGCGTGATGAACAATTCCTGGGGCGGCCTCTACATCAGTGGCGACGCGGCCGCCGCCGCGATCGCAGGCGAGTACCGGCCTTTCGTCATCAATCATGGCGGCCTCGTCGTCTTCTCCTCGGGCAATTCCGGACGCGCATCCCCCTCCGACCTGGCGGCGCTACCCAGTCAGCGCGGCGCCAATGCCAGCCTGCCCGCAGCCGACCTGGAGCGCGGGTGGCTGACGGTCTCCGCACTTGCACGTGACAGCAGCACCGAGCTTGCCGGCTACTCGAACGCGTGTGGCATCGCGATGCGCTACTGCCTGGTGGCGCCGGGCTCGGTGGTCGTGACCGGAAAGGACGACAAACCGGACGCGCCCACCTATCGGACCGATCTTTCGGGCACCTCGTTTTCAGCCCCCCTCGTCTCGGGTGCAGCCGCGCTCGTGTGGGAGGCATTCCCGTATTTCGACAACGATCTCGTGCGTCAAACCATTCTCGGCACTGCGACCGACATCGGCGCGCCGGGGGTCGATCCCGTCTTCGGTTACGGCCTCCTCAATGTGGGCAAGGCCGTGCGCGGGCCGGCGAAGTTCGACTGGGGCGATGTCACCGCCAACTTCAACAGCGGGACGTCGACCTGGGCCAACGACATCAGTGGCACGGGCGGGCTGATCAAGCGGGGCGGCGGCACACTGAATGTGTCGGGTGCGGTCGCCTACGGCGGGAGCACGCGCGCGGAAGGCGGCACGCTCTCGTTCGCATCCTCGATCCCGGGAGCGGCGATCGTCGAATCGGGCGCGACGCTGCAACTCGGCGGCGCACGCATCGGAGGCAACGTCGTCAATCGAGGCACGTTCGCGGTCATCGGCGACTCGCTCGCAAGGTCGATTGCAGGCGACTTCAAGCAGGCCTCCGGCGGACGTCTCGCATGGCGCGTCGGTGCCCCGCTGCAGGTGGCCGGCAGCGCGAGTCTCGCTGGCGAACTGCAGGTGGCCGGCAAAGTGACCGGGTACAACAACGCATCCCGCGAAACCGTCTTGCATGCCGACGGTGGTGTGACCGGCACCTTCGGCAGCCTGACGCGTGGGCCGGGCGTGTTCCTCGACGGCACACTGGGCTACGAGGCGAATCGTGCGTATCTCGACATCACGCGTCTGGACGTGACTGCGGCAGCCATGTCGTTCTCTGCCATCACTGCCCAATCGCTCGGCGCGGCCGAGCGCGTCGAAGGCGCGTTCTCGCAGATCGACGGCCAGTCGTCGGTGGGCGATGGTCCGATCGCCGATGGCTTCGTCCGCGCGGCCGGTGCATTCCAGGGCATCCAGAGCGAGGCCGCGGCTATCGCCGCGCTCGACAGCATGTCCGGCGCGCAACATGCGGCGGCGCTGGCGGCCACGTTCGACAACGTCGACATGGGGCGGCGCGCGATCGCGTCGCGCGTGGGAGCGCTGGCGGCGCGCGATGCGGCGGCGGGCGTGTGGAAGACATCGCTGGGGCAGGGCGGCAGCGGCGGCTTCGCGCGTGACGGCTTCAGCGTCGATGGCTGGAGCATCGGCCGCGATCATCTGCTCGGCAACGGACTGGTCGCCGGGTTCGCGTTCGGCGAGCTGCGCGGCGACGGTATCGCTGCTGCGCGCGGGGATCGCAATCGCGACCGGCAGACACAGGCGCAAGCGTACCTGGCGCGCAGCTTCGGCGACAGCTACGTCATGGCGCAGCTCGGCAGCGGCCGCTTCGATCGCGACATGCAGCGCCAGCTGTTCGCAGGTGCGGACTGGCAGGGTGTGTCGACGCGCTACGCCGGCAGCTA